>CAYXMK010000100.1:0-708 GCA_964465905.1 uncultured Ignavibacteriaceae bacterium
CGGCGGCGGCACCTCCGTCGTTGGTTTCGCTTTGTAGACCGGAGGGCTTTTTGGCTTGGGGGCGGTATCCTGCACAACCCCCTGCATCGCCTCGAATTCCTTCCAGTTCTTCTTCAGGAATGAAGAAAACTCCTCGTCTTCCCTGCTCTTGAAGGTCTGGAAGTCCTGCTGTTGCTTCTTCAGCCACTTTTCGTACTCGGTTTGCGCATTCAGCTGAACTCCCGAGACGAGAAGAAGGATGATGATAAGACTACAGATCCAGGGCACTCGCATGGCGGATCTCAATTCTGCCTCCGCGGCATTTTGAGCAAGACGTAGAACAGCCCGTTCTTCGTGTCTCTCCACCGGGCCTCGACGCTCACGTTGTGGATCGTGACCGAGATCTCTTCGTGGCGTACCTCCTCCCCCGCTCTCCCGACTTTCTGGAGAGCCCTGACATCCACAATGACATTCCTCGCCAGACTTCGCCTGGCCGATCGTTCCGCCTCTGCCCAGGAGCTGGTCTCATAGTAGTAGGACGGAGCGACGCCGACGGCGTAGAAGAACTGCTCGTCGGTTGGGGGGCGCTCTGTCCAGGCCGGCGGCGGCTTTGCGTCCACACCGACGACCCGAAGCACGTGCTCGTCCACCCGGCACGAAGCGTCGACGATGAGAGCCAGTGCAATCGAGCTGGAGCGACAGCTCGAGAGGACAATGGTGCGATCCGCC
>CAYXMK010000100.1:718-8759 GCA_964465905.1 uncultured Ignavibacteriaceae bacterium
GCTCCCGCACGCCGGCGGTGTCAAAGGATTCCCGGAAGTCGGATCCCATCCAGATCGTCCCGGCTTCCGTGCTCCAGAACACCTGGCCACCGGAGAGCCGGACCTGTTGCGACTGCGCAAGAGCGAGGCGGCCATGCCCGGCGGCATACGACACCGAGGAGTCCGGATCGAAGGCAGGGTTCACGTACCCCACGGCGGCAACCGGACAGTTCACCCTCCCCTGCTCGAGAAACCAGAGGGGATACTCCTGCGCGCCGGCAGCGAACGTACCGAGTGAGACCAGACAGCCGATCCAGACTCCTCTGCCGAACCACTCAACAACGCCCCGACCGTCATTGCGGCGGAAGCAGGAATCCAGGATGATGCCGGGATCTGGACTCCCGCGTACGCGGGAGTGACAATGAAGACTTTGCTTCCCCTCTCTGCGGAAAGCATTCCTCTCCAACATTTCTACGGAGTGCCCTGCTGCTTCTTCCACTCCTCGTACTTCTGCACTTCCTCGTCAAGTTCCTTGAACGTCTGGGAAGCGCGGAACCGTGTGTACATCTCGTTGTTCTTCTTGATCTGATCCACCAGAGCGGCATTCGCGGCGCCGATCGGGTACTCGATCAGCACGTACGCCCGCCACAGATCGCCGTCTTTCACCTGCTTCTGTTTGCTGATCCGAGAGCCCATGAGACTCGTGGACACGACGGTCTTCGAGGCCTGAGTGAACTGCTGGAGCAGTTGTGCATCGCTTCCGAGTCCCACTTCCTCGTCAAATCTCTTCTGCAGGGCATTCACCCGAACTTCCACCTGCCGGCCGATTTCGGCTCTGCCGCCGGTGGCGGCCTTGTCGATCGCGAGCTGAAGATCCTGCGATGTGCCGGTATTTGCTGCAAACAGGAAATTGGGATCCGACGGCACGTTGGTGAACCACTCGGGAACGTCGCCGGTGTCTGCCGCCTGCATGCTCTTCGAACCGCCGCAGCCGATCAGAGCGACCGCAACGACAACAGAGAGAGACAGGAGAATGAGGGTCCGCATGGTACCTCCGATTGATTGTGGAAGTTAGTGAGAGATGGAGTGCAACGGTTTGCGTTGTCTCTTGGTTCTACGGAACTCAGTCCACGTTGTTGCCCACGATTCCAACGGGAACGACCGCACCACGGTTGATCCTGAAGACGCGCCAGGAGTTTCCCTGTTCATTCTGGGAGATCTTGAACACATTCATCAACCGCCCTTCGGCAAAGACCTTGACGGTGGACTTTGAGCGGGAAAGAGCCGTCGAGGAAGCCGATGATCTGTTCGAATAGTCATGCACAAAGAACTCGTACTCCGCGTCTTTCGAAACCTGTTTCACCGTGATGGTCTCGGGGCCGTACGAATCCATGTCATCGCGGTCGAGCATCGCCGTCCCGTCGGCGGCCGACTTCATGTTCCGGAAGGAGATATGGTACTCGTCCTTCTTGACAAAGTGTGCGTCAAGATCGCGGGGTTCCTTGTCCCAGTCGAGGACAATGCGCATATGCCTGATGTCCATCGCCGGAGAGACAGAGAACCGGTTGAAGAAGAGAGATCCGGCCTGGATTTCGATCTCGAATGTCGAGGGAATGTAGCCCTGTGCACTGAACCAAACCCTGCAGGTGGTGTCTTCAGGGGGAGGGGGGAAGAGGGCGACCCCTTCGGAGTCGGTGAGGAACGTGCCGATCCCTTCGATCTCAGCCGTCCCGCCTGCGATCCCCTTTCCGTTGAGAGCATTAAAGAACCGGAGCGTCAGACTGCCTGAATCGAGTTCTTCGAAAGCGTCTTTGGCTTTCTCGCGGAGCCGTTGTTCCTGGGCAGATAGAGGAGTAAGAAGAAAGGCCGCCGCGATGCACCAGAGGGACAGTCGTATCATTGTGTTCAATCCTGTGTTCAAGAAGTGAGCGGCGCTTTCCGCGGGAACCAGCTCAACGTTTTCTCACTTCATACTGCACCATGGTTGCCGTCCTGCGGCTCGGGGGAATCTGCGACAGCCATTGATTCAGCTCATCAACGGCGGACTTGTAGGTCGCCACCAACCCGAATCCCCCGACGATCTTCCCTCCCCTGAACTGGACCGGGTCCTTCGTAGCAACAGCGAGGACTGCCTCGGCCATTCTCACGCGTCCCGCAGGCACCTTGGCCCTGAGATGCACGCCCTGCGAACGCAACCTGCGGGAGGGGAATTCGAGCTTCTCTCCCGAGATGAGTCTATTGTCGTTCACAAGTTCATTGGGCAGGAGGACTGTGACCGTGTCATTGGAGATGCCGAAGAGGGTGAGAAACGCGTCCTGAGAGCACTCGAGGGATACGATGACTTCATCATCCGTTCCGGCGAAGAAGACATCCTTGTTGAGGCCGGCGCTGAGCGTGAACGCCGGATCGGGACTCTCCTCGTCGCGGACTACTGTGCAGCGGACTCGGACACGGACGACGGCCTCCTTCGTTCCATCGCTGCGCTCCCGGTTCTCGATTGTCTCGTCGAGAACCTCGGGCTCCACGACCCTGCCGTAGGAGACAGCTCTGTTCACCACGGAGAAGATCTCGTCGAGGGTATTCTTCTCTCCGAGAACCTCCGACGTCTGCCTGAAAATTTCCGACTGGATGGTGACGCCGGCGACTTCCGCGATTGCCCGGGCGAAGGCATCCGCTCTGGCTTTCTCCTTCACCTCAGCGAGCGTGAGGTCGGGAGAGAAGATTGCCGATCCCTCCGCCACGACGGTCCTCTTCTCCTGAGCTGTCAGAGGATCGAATCCGCAGGAGACCACCGAAGCCACCAGCAAGCAGAGCAAGAGGTTTTTCATCTGTTCTGACATCACGGTCCTCGATCGACGCCCGGATCTCACGCCCTGGAGTTTGCCCTCCCGGTCAAAACCACTGCTTCTTCTGAACCACGTAGAGCCGTTCGAATTCCTCGTCGGTCTTCGTCAGATAGATGATGCCCTCCACGAACGCCATGATGCCGAGAACGATATTCGGTATGAAGAGCATCACCCAGGTGATCGCGAAACCGATGGTATTGACCAGCAGGTAAACAAGCGCCGGACCGGTGAAGCCGAGGTAGAACTTGTGGATTCCCAGACCCCCGAGGAAGATCGCAAGGAGTCCGGCCGCCACTTTGTTCTTCGAGCCTGCGACGGCGGCTCCCAGGGCGAGGTACACGGACTTTGCCTGCGTGCCGTCAACTTCGAAATCCACCGACATGCCGCGCTGGGGGGAACCGGTTCCCTTCCATTCGGCGCCGGTGAACGTATAGCGTTGCCCGTCGGCACCTGTAATCACGCCGCCATTCGATTGAATCGAGAAATCCAGGACCTGACCTTTCATTGAAGACCCTCCTCTTGGATGTGCACTGCCCTGAGCGAGCTTCCCGGCTTGAACAGCGAAGGACCGTCACAAACCCCATCTCACTTCTTCCCGAACAGCCGAAACATACGGTCCGATGCCGACTTCTCCATCTTTGAGACACTCTCCAGTTCTCCGGCGTCCAGCCAGACACCCTCGCAGGTGAAGCACTTGTCGATCTTGACCCCTTTGTAGTCGATCTCTTTTAATTCCATCCCACACTTCGGACAGCGCATGAAGTGCAGTTCCTTCAGCCGGCGCTTCTCATTCTCGGCGATCTGTTTCTGACGCTCCTCCTGCAATTTGCGCAGCCGCTCGAACTCCTGCCGGGCAAAGAACTCCTCCTCTTTGTCGCTGGGCTTCGTGATCATGGAGCTATCCTCCGGATTGTCCTGTGGGCGCGTGGATCTGCCTATGCTGTTTCCCGAGGGAACATGTGTTCGACTTTGTGCCTGCCGGGGAAGTACCGCTAGATCCGGATCCAGAGTGAAATCCCCGAGTACTTCCGGTCAAAGGCACCTGCGGATGCAGTTGTGCGATGCTGTGTGGAGTTATGGTATTGAATGTTCACGCGGTCGGCTACGCGCGCAAAGAGGCCGTGCGTCACACTCCGGCCCATCAGGAATTTCGCAAGTTTCCACAGACCGCGCCAGCGGATGCTGAAGCCCGAACTCGTCGATTCGCTCCATCCCCCCTTCTCCTGTCCGCGTCGGATGAAGAGAGCTTCCAGCAGTCCAAGCTCGCCCCCCTCTTTCATCTGCACACCGGCCGCCCGTTCGCCGCCGAAGAGATTCGGAAACAACTCAAGGTCTCCGAAAACGGATTTGTAGATGGTTGCTCCGCGGGGGTCACGCCCCGCCACCAGCACGTCCACAGCCTGCCGGTCTCCCATAACAGTCAGGAGCCGCCATTCTTCTTCATCGACGACAGTGAAAAAACCACCTTCCGCGGCGACGCCGAGAGCCGCAGTGCGCGGGATCGGGTCCGCCTGATCAGGATCGATGTACGTGATCTCTCCTCCCACATTCGACCACGCAGCAGAGAACCCGACATTCAGCATCGGACGGATGCCAAGGGCGGCACGCACGTCTGCTCCGGTGAGTGAGCAAAGATCTTCGAGCAGGGGCGCGCGAGCGATCAGACCGATATCGGTCGCCGTCGTCTTCCCCTCAATCATTTCAAACCACGCAGCCATCCCGGCCAGATGCGACTGGATCTGCTTCACGGTCACGCCGCACGCGATGGTCACCGGGAGATGGAGACCGATTCCCAGCGAATAGCCGTCCCATGCTTCATAGGCGTCGAACGTTTCCAGAGGTGTGGGACCGGGACCCGTGATGAAGAAGCTGCCGTAGTCGACACGAGTCCGCAGGTACCCCGCGCCGACACTCAGAGGGAGGCCGAGATACGGCTCAAGGGAGAATCCTCCCCACGCTCCTCCCGATGAGAGGACGATCTGCTCGACGACGGGGCTTATCCTGACATCCTTCAGCAAGAGGGAGCCACCCGCCCCGTTGCCCGGAAGGAGACCCAGGAATGCGGGGTTCTCGGCCAGAGACATCGGATCTTCGGCGAGAAAGAGCGAGTGAAGCGTTCCCATCCCGGCCGCCGCCGACGAAGGTCTTTCCATGAGCAACGGCACGGCCGTCGTCGCCTGTGCAAGGAGGTTCGCAGTGCAGAGGAATTGAAGGACCAGGAATTGCAGCAGACGGTGCGTTCGTAGCGGCATGATTCCTCCGCTTGTCGGACAGAACTACAATGGCCCGCCCGTTCGAACAAGATTGTATCGAATCGCTCGCACAATTGCAAGGTCGGGTTGGGGCGGGGCTTCGGGCATTGTTTTTGGCAACATAAACCTCTACTTTTGCACGAGGTTTCTTCAGGTTTTTGCGCCTCATTGGTGCAGGGAGGACGATCATGTCACCAATCCTGCGTTCAGGCATTCATGTCCCGGCGGTTCTCCTGCTCTCTCTCCTTCCTGCGATCGGCGCGTCCCAGGATCGACCGTCACCTGCAGTGGTCGCAACCTTCTCGATCGTCGGGAGGGATCCGGCTACGGGGGAACTCGGCGTTGCGGTCGCTTCGCGGTTCTTCGCTGTCGGCAGCGTTGTGCCGTGGGCGAGGGCAGATGTCGGAGCCGTGGCGACGCAGTCCTTCGCCAACACATCGTTTGGATGGCGGGCCCTGGAGCTGATTGAGCTGGGTGCGGGGCCGGAGGAAGCTCTTGCCATACTCCTGCACAACGACGACGATCCCGACCGCCGGCAGTTGGGCATCGTGGCTGCCGACGGCCGTTCGGAGACGTACACCGGCAAAGGGTGTATTCCGTGGGCGGGGGGACGGAACGGTCCCAACTACGCGGTTCAGGGGAATATCCTGACCGGCGAGGACGTCGTGCTGGCGATGGAGAAGACGTTCCTCGAGACCGGCGGAACGCTGGCGGAACGCCTCTATGCAGCGCTTCTCGCCGGTGACAGCAAAGGAGGCGATTCGCGCGGGAAGCAGTCGGCTGCACTTCTGATTGTCAAGAAGAATGCGGGATACGGCGGCTACACCGACAGGGCCATTGACATCCGGGTCGACGATCACCCGGATCCCTTCGGGGAGCTGGGCCGCCTTCTCAACTACGCTCAGATGAACTATGCGTGGAACGAGGGGTGGACGCTCTTCACGCGGAAGAAGGGGGCGGAAGCGGTTCCTCACCTTGAGCGGGCCCTTCGACTCGCCCCGGAAAACCCCGAATTGCTTTATGACATGGCCCTGATCTACGTCTCTGCCGGACGAAGCGAAGACGCCCTTGCAGCCCTCGAAAAAGCCCTGAGGCTCAATCCGAAGCTGCGTCAGCAGGCATCCACGGACACCGATCTCGACGCACTGCGCGGGAATCCGGCTTTTGAACGTCTTCTGAAGAAGGAATAGAGTGGAACCCTGTTCCGTAAAGACTGACCATCCACGCATCTCACCTATCACCGGAGGCATCACATGTTTGTCTTCATCGTTCTCGCTGTCGCGGTTATCCTTATCGGTTGGGTTGTTCTGACCTACAACCGGCTCATCACACTCAGGAACCAGGTCAAGAACGGCTGGAAGCAGATCGACGTGCAGTTGAAGCGGCGGCACGACCTGATTCCGAATCTCGTGAACACGGTCAAGGGCTACATGCAGTACGAGCAGGAGACTCTGCAGCGGGTGATCGAGGCGCGCAACGCTGCGGCATCCGCGCAGGGCGTGGCCGATGCGGCTCAGAAGGAAAACGTGCTGACCTCGGCACTCGGAAAGCTCTTTGCTCTCGCCGAAAGCTACCCTGAGCTGAAGGCGAATCAGAACGTGCTGCAGCTGCAGGAAGAGCTGACGAGCACGGAGAACAAGATCTCCTTCGCCCGGCAGTTCTACAACGACATCGCCACGCGGTTCAACATTGCCCAGCAGGTCTTCCCGTCGAACATCCTTGCTTCCATCTTCGGCTTCACGGCAGCAGAGCTGTTCGAGGTCGAGGTTGCCGCGGAACGGGCCGTACCCACCGTGGATCTTTCTCTGAAGAAGTGAAATGGCCGGACCGCTCCTGCCCCGGAACATCTACGAACAGCAGGCGCACAACAGGCGCCTGACGCTTCTCATCATGCTCGGCTTCACGCTGTTCGTGGCATTGCTCGGACTCGGCTTCGACTACTTCTATCTCGGATCGATCGGGGATGAGTTCTTCCTCCCGATCGGCACGCTGGTCGCCCTCGGCATCGGAGGCGGCTCGTCGCTCAGGAGTCTGCGGAGCGGCGCGAAGGCAGTGCTCTCCTCGACCGGCGCACAGCCGGCAGATCCCTCGAACCCCTCTCACCGACAGCTCTTGAACGTCGTGGACGAAATGTCGATCGCCTCAGGGCTTCCGCGTCCTGCGGTGTACGTCGTCCCTGATCCCGACCCCAATGCGTTTGCGACGGGAGCGAATCCCGAAACCAGCGGCGTTGCCGTGACGCAGGGCCTGCTCGATACGCTGAACCGGGAAGAGCTGCAGGGTGTCATTGCGCATGAGATGAGCCACGTTCGGAATTACGACATCCGACTGATGACGGTCATCGCGGCGCTCATGGGAGCGGTGTTGCTGCTCTCCGATTTCGCGCGCAGGGGGATGCGATTCGGCGGAGGCGGGAAGCGGCGAAGCTCGAAAGGCGGAGTCAGCGCAGGGGGGCCGATCCTCCTGATCCTGCTGATTGTCTGGATCATCGGAGTGATCCTTGCACCCTTCATTGCGCGGCTGATGGCGATGGCGGTTTCGCGCAAGAGGGAATATCTAGCGGACGCCTCTGCTGCCGAGCTGACGCGCAACCCGCTGGGACTTGCCAGCGCCCTCAGGAAGATCGAAAGCGCCTCCGCCCCCACGAAATCGATCAAGCAGGGTTCAGCACACCTCTGCATTGCTGATCCGCTGGGCAAGCCGGTGAACGAGAAAGAGGGATTCATCCCCGAGCTCTTCGGAACTCACCCCCCTATCCAGAAGCGCATCATCGCTCTGCAGGCGATGGCGTACCAGTACTCGGCGTCCTGAGAGGCCGATGGTCTTCGCGAGGATTCCCGTTGTGGTGGATCGAGCTCCGCGAAGCAATCTGATCGCTCGCAACGACGTCACCCTGTCTTTGCGAGGAGCGTCGTTCAGCGACGAAGCAATCTGATCCCTCAGCCGCTACAACCCCGTCGTCCT
>CAYXMK010000101.1:0-5182 GCA_964465905.1 uncultured Ignavibacteriaceae bacterium
TCGGCGGGCAACTTCACTGCATCCACATCAACAACGGTCTGATGCGGAAGAATGAAAGTGAGCAGGTGGTTGCGGCGTTTCGGGAGGAGTTCCACATCCCGTTGACCTCTGTGGACGCCACGGAGACATTTCTCAGCCGGCTGAACGGCGTGGCGGATCCCGAGCGGAAGCGGAAGATTATTGGCGAAACGTTCATCGAGGTTTTTGACCGGGAATCCCGGAAGCTGGAAGAGGACTCTGATCTCGGCCCGTTCACGTACCTCGCCCAGGGGACGCTCTATCCGGATGTGATCGAGTCGGTTTCCTTCAGGGGTCCGTCGGTGACGATCAAGACGCATCACAACGTCGGCGGCCTTCCGGAGAAGATGAGGTTCAAGCTCATCGAGCCGTTCCGGGAGCTTTTCAAGGACGAGGTGCGGGAGGTCGGGCGTCGGCTCGGACTTCCCGAGGCGCTCATCCGCCGCCACCCGTTCCCGGGCCCGGGTCTGGCGGTGCGACTGCTGGGCGAGCTCACGCCGGAGAGACTGGCCCTGCTTAGGGAGGCGGATGCGATCTTTCTCGAGGAGATCACGAAGGCCGGGATCTACGATGACATCTGGCAGGCCTTTGCCGTGCTGTTGCCGGTCCGCTCCGTCGGGGTGATGGGGGACGGCCGGACGTATGAAGAGACGGTTGCCCTGCGCGCCGTGACGAGTCTGGACGGCATGACGGCCGACTGGGCGCGCATTCCCCCCGACGTGCTGGCTGCCGCATCGAACCGGATCATCAACGAGCTGCGCGGCATCAATCGGGTGGTCTATGATGTCAGCTCGAAGCCGCCGGCGACCATCGAGTGGGAGTGACGCGCATGTGCGCCCGCTCACGCGCAGGCGGGAATTCCCGCACCATGTTCGTGTGTTCTGTCTGCCTCTGGTCCACCTTTACGGTCTGACAACGGGTTCTCCATGATCGAACTGCACAATGTCTCCAAGAACTTCGGGTCGTTCACGGCCGTCGATGATATCACGCTGACCGTGCGCGGCGGTGAGTTCTACGGGTTCCTCGGGCCGAACGGCGCGGGGAAGACCACGACCATCAAGATGATTGCCGGGCTCTTCACGCCGACGCGGGGCGAGATCATCGTCAACGGCTTCAACATTGCGCGCCAGCCGATGGAGGCGAAGCAGACCATCGCCTATGTGCCGGACCAGCCGTTTCTCTACGACAAGCTGACCGGTCGGGAGTTCCTCTACTTTGTCGGAGGTCTGTACCGGCTGGACAAGCAGTTCCTCCACCGGCGGATTGCGGAGCTGTTGGAGCACTTCGAGATCGGCGAGTGGATCGACAAGCGGACCGAGGAGTACTCGCAGGGCATGCGTCAGCGTGTGACGATCTGCTCGGCGCTGCTCCACGATCCGAAGGTCATGGTGATTGACGAGCCGATGATCGGACTGGATCCGCGCAGCGCCAAGATCGTGAAGGACACCCTCAGGAGGATGGCGGAAGACGGAGTGACGGTGTTCATGTCCACGCACAGTCTGAGCGTGGCGGAGGAGTTGTGCAGTCGGATCGGGATCATCAAGAACGGGCGGCTGATCTTTTCCGATTCCCTCGAGGCGCTCCAGAAGTACAAGCGACAGTACGACGGGAAACTGGAGTCTGTCTTCATCGAACTGACGAAGTAGGCGTCATGCTGCTGCACATCATCCGTTACAAGATCCTCGCATTCCTCAAGACCACGTTCGATTTCCGTCCCGTGGCGGTGATCCGGGGGCTCGGTTCACTTCTCGTGTTCGGGGGGTTTGCGGTAGGGGCCTATCTGCTCTCGTACGAAGTGACGCGCTACGTGCTGGCGGAGACGCGAACGGGGCTTTTCCTGTTTCACCGGTTCATCTCCATGATGCTGTTCGTCTTCTTCGTGTCGGTCAATCTCGGCAACATCATCGTCTCGTACGCCACCCTCTACCGGTCCCCGGAAGTGCTCTACCTGCTGACGAAGCCGGTGCCGTACATGACCCTCTTCGTCCAGAAGTTCCTCGACAACTTCCTCTACAGTTCAACGACCCTGTTCCTGGCGGCGTTCACCGTCCTGCTGGGATACGGCACGTTCCTCGGCTATTCCTGGTATGAGATTCTGGGACTGCTGTTCTTTCTCCTGATTCCCCTGATGTTTCTGTCGGCCTGCGTGGCCGTGCTCATTCTCATGGGCATCATGCGGATGGCGGGACGATGGGGCTTCCGCAGGGTGATGGCGGGGTTGGGGGGTCTCTACCTTGTCCTGGTCTATCTCTTCTTCCGATACTCCAACCCGATCAAGCTGGTGGAAGAGGTGGGACAGTTCTATCCGAACGTCGATCTCTACCTCGCTCAGCTCGATCCCTCGTTTGCCAAGTACCTTCCGAACCACTGGGTGGCGGAATGTCTTTTCTTCCTCTCGAAGGGGGATCTCCTGCAGGCGGTTCCTTTTGCGGCGCTGCTGCTGGCGGTGACGGCGGGCATGTTTGTGCTCGTGCTGCTGGTGTCGGACCGGTACTACTACCGGAGCTGGCTCGTGGCCTTCCATGCGCAGACGTCCCGCGCCGTGCCGCGCAGGGCGCGGGCTCTGCGATGGACGGACTTCCGGCGGCCGTCGGTCCTCCGGTCGCAGGTTGAAGTCCTCCTGAAGAAGGAATTCTTCCAGTTCTTTCGCGAGCCCAGTCAGTGGATCCACCTGGGCGTGATGGCGGTGCTGATGGTGGTCTTCGTATCGAGCGTGCGGCGGCTCGACTTCCTGCTCAAGGTTCCGGATCTGCCTCTCTATACGTATATCACCCTTTTCGCTTTCAGCGGATTCCTGAGTGCCTCCCTGGCCCTCCGCTTTGTCTTTCCGATGATCAGTCTGGAGGGACTGTCCTTCTGGGCGCTCCTGAGCATGCCGGTGCGACGGGGACTCGTGTACCGGGTGAAATTCCTGATCGGTTTCGTCCTCGTCGGCCTACTGGCGCTCGTGGTGGCCTACTTTTCCAATGCGCCGTTCGTGCGAATGGCCGGGGAGAAGACGTCTCTGCTCTGGTTCGGACTCTTCAGCACGCTGCTCATGTCCCTCGCCATGGTGTCGCTCAATCTCGGGCTGGGGGCGTACTTCGTCAATTATCAGGAACGGAACCCCATCCGCATCGCTTCCTCCCAGGGGGCGACTCTTTCCTTCCTGCTGAACCTCTTCTTCCTCATCTTCTCCATCGGACTTTTCGTCCTTCCCCTCACGGAGTACTTCGAGGCCTGGCTCCTCGACCGACCGTTGCCGGACAACATCATGCTTCTGTTCTCAGCCGCCGGCACAATCCTGGCGCTCGTCGTCTTCGTCGTATCGCTCCTCGGCACGGTGGTGGGTCTCCGTTCCCTCCGCCGCGACTTCTGATTGCATCTCGTTGAGCGTAGTGTTATCTTCATCGCAGTATGGCGAATGCGCTTCCCATTGAGTATTTGTTGGATGATGCGGCGGCGTTGATCCAGGAGGGGAAACTGCTCCACGCCGCGCAGCTCTACCGACGCGTCACGCTTGCCGAACCCTCGGTCGAGCAGGCCTGGATCCGTCTTGCGCAGATCTACGTCTCCGGCGGTCAGCCGGTCGCGGCGGAACGGATTCTGCTCGAAGGGCTCAGGCACGTTGAGCGCTCAGGGAATCTGTTTGCGCTTCTGGGAGGTCTGCACCTCCGCTGTGGCCGTCACGGTCAGGCGCTCGTGTATTTCAAGCGCGCCCTCAGCGTGGAGTCGGAGCTGACCGATGACGCACGCGCCCAGCTGCATTTCAGTGTTGCCCTCGTCTATCTGCGGCGGGGGCACGTTCAGCTGGCCGAATATCATCTGCGGCGGACGCGCCGGCTGGATCCGCATTTTCCCCGGGTGCACGAGACGCTGGGGGAGGTGCTCCTGCGCCGTGCAGCCCTGTCGGAAGCCATTCCCGTGCTCCGCACGGCTCTGCAGGTGGATCCGTACAGCTGGTACGGGCACTACCTCTTGGGCAACGCCCTTGCCCGCCGCCGGTTGTGGAAGTCGGCCTACGACGAATTCGCGCTGGCCGTCGATATGGGGCCCGACGAGCCGCTCTCCTGGCTCATGTGCGGGGAGATGCTGCTCCATCTTGACCGGCTCGATGAGGCAGAACGCTACTTGAACAAAGCGCTGCAGCTGGATCCGGAGATGTCCGAAGCGGCCGCCGATATCGGATTGGTCTGCACGCGCCGGGGCGATCGGGAGCGGGCGCTGGAGTACTTCGACCGTGCCCTTTCGCTCGAACCCGACAATCGGAAGGCCCTCCGCGGCAAGCTCGAGCTGACGGCTGTCTCACCCCCTCAACGATTCTGAACCATGCCCCGCTCCTCCGGTACGATCCTCCCTCTGCTGATGCTTTTCTTTCTGCTTTCCGCACGTCTCACCGCGGGCGCTCAGGACAGCCTCGTCTTCTATCCTGAAGTGGAACGTATCTTCGTGGCGGCGATGCGCAGTTTCCAGGCCGAGGCGTTCGACAGCGCTGCGCGGGAGTTTCAGCGCTGTATCCGCGATTTCCCCGTCCATCACCGCATCACGGCTTCGTACATCATGGCGGGAAAGGCGCTGTACCGCAGCGGTAATCTCCGTGAGTCGGTGCGCCTCCTGAAGAATCTGATCGATCTCTATCCGGGTTCGTCCTATGTGGATGATGCGCACTACACCCTGGGGCTCAACTACCTCAGGATGGGGCGCTCCGAGGACGCGGCGGTGGAGTTTCTGACGGCGCGGGAGATGTCCAGAGATGGCCAGCTCGCGGCGCGCGCGGAGGGGCTTCTCGACTACATTGCAGACGAGTACCTCACCATCGGCCAGCTGCAGCTCCTGGCGGCGGACGCGGCGGCGCAGGAGACGCAGGCATTGCTCTCCATCCGTCTCGCAGAAAAGCTCTACCGCAAAGGAGATGCCCGATCGGCGGAGGAAGTGCTCCGGCCTGTGGCCTTCTTTCCCGCTTCGGTCCGACACGTGTCGAGGGCTTTGACCCTGCTGGAGCAGATCCGCGTCGGAGGAGTGCTGAAGGTGGGTGTTGCAGTTCCCCTGATGCTGCAGACTCCCGGCGCCCCGATGCAGGAGCTGGGCGTCGATGTGCTGAACGGCATCAAGCTGGCAGTGGAGCAGCATAACGAACGGGAGTTCCCGAAGGTCACCCTGGAGGTGGATCAGTCCAAACAGTTCA
>CAYXMK010000101.1:5192-8747 GCA_964465905.1 uncultured Ignavibacteriaceae bacterium
GTGTGGGATACCGAGCGCGACGCCGGGGCTGCGGCGAGGGCTGTGACGGAGCTGTGCTCCGATGCCAAGGTGGTGGCGGTGCTGGGGCCGTTGTTCAGCGATGAGGCCTTCACGGCGGCCGGTATTGCCAACGCTCTCAATGTCCCGCTCCTCTCGCCGACGGCAACCGCAGGAGGCATTGCGGCGATCGGTCCCTTCGTCTTTCAACTGAATCCCGACAACGCCGTGCGCGGCCGTGTGACGGCCCGCTATGCCTTCCAGCGGCTCGGAGCACGGCGGTTTGCGGTCCTCGCCCCTGTCGACGGTGCAACCGCGAGCCGCGAGATGGTGGAGGCGTTCGTGGCGGAGATTGATTCCCTCGGCGGCACGGTGGTGGATCAGCAGTGGTACCAGGCCGGATCGACCGACCTGAGGTTCCAGCTCATGAACATGCGGCAGAAGGCGCTGGAGAAGTCCGAAGAAGTGTTCGTGGATTTCTCCAGGCGCGTGGCGTACGACGACATCAAGAAGATGCTGACGCTCGGCGCGGATTCGCGCACGCTGGATTCTCTCGTCGAGGTGGGAGGGCAGGTGGTCGTGGAGCGATTGCTGGGACCGAAGGGGCGGATTCTGGCCGATTCGCTTTCGCTTCCCGTCGAGCGCAGGCCGGTTCGCTACGACAGTCTCGAGATCGCCGTGGACAGCATCGACGCGATCTTTCTCCCCGTCGCCTCGGCTGACGAAATCGGGATCGTCACTTCCCAGGTTCGCTACTTCAATTTCCGGGCGCAGCTGCTGGGGACGGGGGACTGGAACGATCCGGGGGAGCTTGAGCAGCACCGGAGGTACACGAACGGCGTGATCTTCGCCGTCGACACCTACGCGGAAACCGATTCCGACGCCTACCGTGTGACGGCGGCCCGGTATCAGGCGATGTTCAATCGTCCGCCGACGCTGAACAGTCTCTTCGGCTATGATGCCGCGAAGGTGCTCCTGAGCGTGGTCTCGGCCGGCTCCGTCCAGCGTTCGTCCATCGCTGCCGCACTCGGCACGCTTTCTCCCGTCAAAGGGCTTCACACGACCATCGCCCTGCTGCCGTCGCGCGTGAACTCGTACATGACGGTGCTGCAGTACCGCGACCGCGTCATCAGCCGGATCGATTCGATCGATCTGCTGGCTCCGTACCATCATCCCCAAGAATGATCCATGACTGAGCGGAAGGGTGTGTTGAAGGGGGGAGACGTCGCTTACCGAACCACCATCAAGCAATGGCCTGCCCGGGAACGTCCGCGGGAACGGCTGATGCAGGAAGGCCCCGCGGCTCTCGTAGAGACGGAACTGCTGGCGATCCTGATTCGGACCGGCAGCCGGGGCCTGACTGCTCTCGATCTTGCCCGGCGGCTCCTGTCGGACGGCCGGACGCTCCGTGATGTTGCGCGTATGACGGTGTCCGATCTGAAGGAGTACGGGATCGGGCCTGCCCGCGCGACGGCCGTTATTGCCGCGTTCGAGCTGCACCGGCGGCTCCCCGGGGACGACGGCGTCGCGAGGCCGATCTTCCGCACGCCCGACGACGTGGCCTCCCGCTACGGTCCGAAACTGCGGGATCTGAAACAAGAGGAGTTCTGGGTTCTCCTGCTGAGTTCAGCCAACCAGCTGACGAAGGAAGCCCGGATCACGGTCGGTACGCTGAACGCTGCTCTCGCCGATCCTCGGGAGTGTTTCCATCTCGCTGTCCGGGAGAAGGCGGCCTCAGTCATCTTCCTCCATAACCATCCGAGCGGCAACCCGGAGCCGAGTCAGGAGGATATTGCCCTGAGGCGACAGCTCGTGGAGGCGGGAAGGATTCTGGGCATTCCTGTGCACGACCATGTCATTGTTGCCAGCGGGGGATCTGTCAGTCTGGCGGATCGGGGCGTGATCGGGAGTTGAGCTTCAGATTGCCGTAACATCCTGTTGTGGCGAGAGATGCGGGGATGGGTACGTTGCGAAAGTGCTTGACTTTACAGCGTCAATATCGTATCATAGGTCGAGTTAGAACGTAAGAGTCTGATCGACGAAACACCATCAAGAGGAGTAGTCTCCATGAAGAAATATTTCGGAATGACTCTTGCTGCGCTCGTTGTGTCGGGGATGATGTTCGCAGGTTGCGGCAGCAAACCCACCGAGGAGGAGCTCAAGCAGCTGGAGAGCCTGAAGGCGGAGGTGACCTCACTCGAGAAGCAGATCGCATCGCTGGAATCGGAGAAGGCTGCTCTCACGAAGGCCATTGCCGAGAAGGATGCGCAGCTCAAGAAGTGCATGGAAGACAAGGAAACTGTGCAGAAGAGGCTCCAAGGAATGTAAACAGCAGATCGTCTAATTCGAGGAGAACATGCTATGAAGTTGATTTCTCGAGTAGCTCTCGTCACTGTGGCTGCTCTCTTCCTGGTGGGGAGTCTCTCGGCTCAGGAAATGACGAAGGAAGAATGGCAGAAGCAGGTTACCGAACTGACGGCGAAGGTGAGCGACCTGAAAGCGAAGGCGGCCGCGCTGACCAAGGACATCGCCGATCTCAAGGCCCAGGATGCCGCCAAGAACGCCGAGCTGGAGAAGTGCATGCAGGAGAAGATGGCTCTCGTCGGCGCTGACGCTGCGGCTCAGTCGTCGTTCGAAGCGGAACTCGGTCGCATCGACGGAAAGGTCAGTGAGCTCTCGCGCCTGTCGGATCAGGATCTGTGGGCCCGCAAAGCGGAGGTCGATCAGGCCCAGGCCGACCTGGATGCCCTGAAGAAGAACAAGCTCGCCCTGCTTCCCATGTACTCCGATCGGGTCAACGCGCTGCAGAGCCGCATCGACGCGCTGAAGGCGACGCTGAAGAAGCTCCAGGAAGCCGGTCAGGGAATGATGACCTATACCGTCGGCACGTGGGCGAAGGACCGGGATTGCCTCTGGAACATCGCCAAGAAGCCGAAGATCTACGACAATGCCTTCCTGTGGCCGAAGATCTGGCAGGGGAACCGAGATCAGATCAAGAATCCCGATATCATCCATCCGGGACAGAAGTTGAAGATCCCTCCGAAGGCCCCGTTGACCAAGGAAGAGAAGGCCGCGGAGCGGTCCTACTGGAAGAACAAGTAACAGGACACACTGGAACCGGAGCAGTCAAGAGCGGTTCTCATTGAAGCTGGAATCTTTGCGTGGCGAAACGCCCCCACCGCAGGTCACTGCGGGAGAGAGGGCGTTTCGTCGTTTTAGCGCTTGCCAAAGGAGGCGGAGGATTGGTTGAACGAAAGGTGGAGCTGGCCGGCGTCGACACAGTTCAGCTGCTGGGATTCAACGACGCGAACCTGCAGTTGATCGAAGACCGGTTCGACGCGACCATTGCGGTACGAGGGGATCATGTAACATTGCGGGGTGCTCCGGCGGACGTGCAGAAGCTGGAGCGGGTCTTCAAGGAACTGATCTATGTGCTCAACAAGAACGGTGCGTTGACGCCGAACGACGTGGACACGGTCATCGATCTCGTTTCCGTCAACGGCTCGGCGCCCGAGACCGCACCGCCGGTGACGGCCGAGGATGCGGAATCGATTGTCC
>CAYXMK010000102.1:0-8738 GCA_964465905.1 uncultured Ignavibacteriaceae bacterium
CGGTACAGATCTTCGATATCGTATGGCCCACTCCGTAGGGCCGATCTGCGTGTTCCACAGCGAGCGCCCCCAATGCTCACCTACCATGTATACCGCACTGTATACGTCACCTTCTTCTCACCATCCTTCGGGATGGTGATCGGGAACTTCACTGTGGACTGATCGACCTTCTCCCACTTCGCGTCGCTCTTCACGATCTCCCACTGGCTCCAGCGCCAGGGATGCTCATAGACGAGGACCTCCACCTGTTCCGCCTTGTGGTTCTTCACCGTGATCTCGAACGCTTCTTCCACAACGTGACCCGACACCACGACCCGATAGTCCTTCTGCACGCGTGAACCGACCAGATCGAAGGCATTGCCAAGATAGAGCCGCACCTCCTCGTCCTTCGGGGTATGATCGATCCGGTCTTCGCCGATGAACTGTTCCTTTCCTTCGTCATCTTTCTTGTAGACCCGCACCTTCCCCTTCGGCAGCGGAATGCCGAGTCCCGATTTCTCCTCGTTCCGGAACAGCACAAACACCCCGACCTTCGGATTCGATTGCTGGCCGAAGCTCTTCTGGTCGCGGTAACCGGTATTTCCCCACCACAGTCGCCAGACATCAGCCAGACCATCATACACGAACACCTTGTTCGCCGGCGCCTGACGCGCCGAGGTCAGTTCCACCTGTTTGGTCTCGTTGTTGTTGACGTCCGTCCGCCGCTGAAGCGCATAGAGTTTGTACTCGAACAGCTCCTTCTGCTGAAACTGCGGCTCGGCATCCGCGACGTCCATCTCCATCATCACACCGCGGGACGTTCTCATCTCGTCCTGTATCAGATTCACATCACCGGCCACGAGTTTGAGTCCGGCATTCTTGAACGACGTGCCCGAGGTGTTTCTGAGCGTGACCCATCCCGTCAGATCCAGCCGCGTATCGCCCTCGTTCAACAGGGCCACGTAGTTGCAGTCCCACGACAGCTCGCCGGCGAGATAGCTGATTTCCACCCGGTGCTCCCCTGCAACGGAGCTGTTGATCAGCCACTGCAGCTGCGGCTTGAGAATCAGCCCCTCGTCGAGGCTTGGAAGGACAAGCCGTCCGGCAGGTGAGATCTCCACCTTGCCGTTGATCTCCGCCAGCATCTGGCCCGAGTAGCTGTAGGTGGGGGTCTGCGGAAACCGTCCGGACCCGTACTGCGCCGGCTGCTGCTGCCACCCCGTTGCAAGGAGCCGTCCGCGCACGGTGTATTCTTCCTGTGTTTTCGGGTGAACGCGGATGAACTCCACTTCCCGGCCGATGTACTTCTCCATCAGTTTGGCATGGTGCACGAGATCGTACTGGAAGTTCTGCTCCAGCACCCGCACGGCCTTCGGATTCGTCAGACTGGCGAAGTGCAGTGAAGTGCCGTCGATCGTGGCGGGAATATCGGGAAGGATGATCTGGTTTGTTCCGACCGTGAACTGGATCGGCCGCTCTTCTCTTACCAGAGCCATGTTGACATTGTAGATCGTGAGATCAACGGATGCCCGTTCTCCGGCGAGACGAGGGGCGGGCTGCGAGACAACGACGGAGACAAGCAGAGACGACGAGAGCATCACCGAAAGCAATGTGCTCGTGCGCATGGGGGCCTCCTGTGGAAACAGTGAACGGATAGGCAACTATCCGTTCATGTGACACCTGCGGAAAATGTGAATGCCGTGGTCGGCTGATTCCTACTGCCGGTAGCCGGGTCCTCGCAGGACCTTCCCGGGAAGTTTGCCGGTGTAGTTCCCCTCGGACCAGACGGGCACGCCGTTGACCAGCACGTGCTGGATGCCGACCGAATACTGGTGCGGACGCTCAAAGGTCGCTCGGTCGATGACGGTCTCGGGATCGAAGACCACGACGTCCGCGAAGAACCCCACCCTCAGAATGCCCCGCCCGTGCAGTCCCACACGCGCGGCCGGCAGAGACGTCATCTTTCGGATGGCCTCTTCCAGCGAGAGGAGTTTCTCCTCTCGGACGTACTTGCCGAGGATACGCGGAAAGCTTCCGTAGGCGCGGGGATGCGGCCTGCCTTCGAAGAAGGGTCCGTCGGTGGCACGGATGCCGGCATCCGTGCAGAAGCTGACCCACGGCTGGGCCATGCCCATGCGCAGGTCTTGTTCCGTCATGGCGAATACCACGCGCGCGGTCCGTCCCGAATCTGCCACAATGAGATCCATCGCCGCCGTCAGCGGATCTTTCCCCATGGTCTTGGCCACGTCGGGGAGTCGCTGGCCTTCGTACTGTTTCAGGTCGGGATTCTGGACGGACGCGATCATGGTCATGCCGAAATCCACCTGGTTGCTCCGTGTCTTCTCCAGCAGCTCCGTGCGGATCTTCGTGCGGGTTTCAGCGTTGCGGAGCCGCTCGAGCATCGCCTCCGTGCCTCCCTCCTGTGCCCACCCCGGCAGCATTGAACTGAGAGAATTCCCGAACGCGATGTACGGATACTGGTTGGCCGTCACGTCAAGCCCTTCGTCCCGGAACTGACGGATCAGTCGCACCACATCCGGCATACGACCCCAGTTCGGTTTTTCCGCGACCTTCAGGTGCCAGATCTCCACGGGGATTTGCGCCGTTCTCGCGATGTCGGCCGCCTCATAGAGCGCTTCCATGATCCGGTCTTCTTCATCGCGCAGATGCGTGATGTAGATGCCACCGTACTCTGACGCGGCCTTTGCCAGTTCGATGAGCTCCTGCGTCGACGCGAACATCGCGGGCATGTACTCGAGCGCCGTGCTCAGCCCGAGGGCACCCTGCTGCATCGCTTCCCTGACCAATCCTTTCATGCGCTCCAGTTCCTCTACCGTCGCCGGCCGGTCCTCATACCCGATGACGAGCGATCGCACCTGTGTTGCTCCGACGAAAGACGCGAGGTTGATGGCCGTGCCCTTCTGTTCCACACGCCGGAAGTATCCCTCGTAGTCCCTCCAATCCACCTGAAGCCCGTACTTCTCGCGCAGGGACTTCATCTCAGCGACGAGAGCGTTGTTGAGCGGAGCGGCTGATTCCCCTTCGCCGTTCAGCTCGGTGGTGATGCCCTGGGAGATCTTGTTCATCGCGCGGTTATCGACGAGGATGTGGTACTCCGACTGGCCCAGCATATCGATGAAGCCGGGGGCCACGACTTTCCCTTTTGCATCGATCGTCGTACGGGCCTCACGCCCGTCGAGCCTGCCGATCTCTGCGATGCGATCCCCGACGATACCAACATCCGCCGTGAACCAGGGATTGCCGGTACCGTCCATGATCCGGCCGTTGAGGATAAGAACATCGAAGACAGGGGGCGAGGGACGGCAGCCCGCTATGAGCAGGATGACGAGCAGGCACAGCAGAATCGGTCGATGCATCGTTCGCTCCTTCGGTCATTCAACGAGGACACCATCGCCGGAAGTCAGAGCCATAAATGCCAGCGTGAGGCAGAACGCAGCCGCCACGATGATCGCGGCTTTGTAGGACTCCAGCAATTCACCGTTTTGCACGCCGTAGTAGCACAGGAACCCGGGCAGTCCCCACACCATGCCTGCGATCGACAGCAGTGCGTTGGCCGCGGTCACCGTCTCAATCGGATCTCCCTCTGCGAACAGCGGCAGCACAAACAGCCCGAGAATCGAGAGGCCGGTCGTAACCACGAGAGGGGCTGCTGCAAAGCCCGTGTACCCGAGGGCTTTCACCAACGTCCCCGCACCTCCAAAGAGCGCCGCACCTGCCCGCAGAACACACGCGAGAACGATCCACTGCACGTAGGCGGCCGCCGCTGTGATCAGGAAGCTGCTGATGTAGAAGCGCGGGATATCTGTGAAGAGGACAACGGTGAGCGTTGCGTGAAGTCCTGAGGCGACAGCATAGACGCTGACGAACACGAACGCCGTTTCTACTGACGCGTGTTCATAGAGCTCCTCGGTCGCCGCCTGGGGATGCAGCAGGAGTACGACAAACCGATCGAGAGGATTCATGCAAGCTCGCCCGGATTGCGGAGGGTTCGGAGAGGCACGATGTCATGGTACCGCAATCCTCATGCAAAAGCAAGCCGACGCGAATCGTGCGGGCAGCGGGGCAGTGTCAGACCTGCTGCAGCGAACCGCGCTCCACCATCCGATCCCACCACTGCATCAACGGCGGCGAAAGACGCAGCGCAACGAGGGCAACGAGAATACCCACGACGACGTCGGTCAGGTAATGGTACCGTCCGTAGAACGTGGAGACGTAGAGCGAGAGGACAATCGGGGTAAGCACCCAGAACGAGGGGCGGTGGTAGCGGTAGGCCATGACCCACATGATCGTTGCGGCGGCGCCGTGAGGACTGGGAATCGATCCGCCGGCATAATGCACGGTCGAACGCATCAGCTCCCCCAGGTAGGTCCACACGTAGCCGTCGAGAGGCACGGTGTAGAGGTCCTTGATGTAGTACATCGGACTCGCCACCGGGAAGAGAATGAAGCCGATATCACACAGAATATTCGTCAGGCCGAGGGTGAAGAAGTACTCCTCCATCGGCAGTTCCCCGCGCGTGTAGTAGATGATCCCGCAGAGAATCGGATAGAGCGGAACGTAGATGACATAGGAGAACATCATCCATTCCGTCAGCCAGGGGGTCGTAGAGTGCTCCAGCCAGAGCGTCGGCTGGACGCCGAACACATACTGCTCGAAATCGAGCACAAGGTAGTCGAGCCACTCACCGTGGATGATCAGTTGCAGTTTGTCGACGGCGCCGAAGAGGTAGGCGTACGAGAGCGTGATCACGGCCGTTCGCAGGAGGAACGCCGGAAGCCGTTTCCGGACCTTCCGGCTGAACCAGACGGCAAGGAGGAACACACCTGCCACGGCCAGGTTCTTTGCCACGAGAAGATACCACTCCTCCACGCGGGGAAAGAACAGGATTGCCAGCAAGGTAAAGACCGCAAGTGCGGAGAGAATCAGACCGTCGGCTGCCTGCAACTCGAGCTTGCCGATGATCAAGCGTCTGCCGAGATTCATCGTGGATTCAGGAGATTAGAAATAGACGATGAAGAAATCGAGCGAGACCCCCAGGATCCAGTGCGTGATGAATCCATAGAGCAGCGATCGGGTCCGAAACGCCAGGATTCCCCAGATGAGTCCCCCGAGAATGGACGTCAGCGTTTCCCCCACGGGCTTCCCGATGTGAACGAGGCATGAAGCGAGCACCATGACGAGAATGGCATTCCAGTCTCCCAGCGTCGAACGAAGGCCGAACTGCAGAAAGCCCCGGAAGAAGAACTCCCAGCCGAGATAGTAGAAGGCATAGGCCCCCACATGCGCCGCAAACATCCCCGGCGAGCTTCCTGCATGTGCATTGAGAGGATACTCTGCAAGAAAATCCGGCATGCGCGACGACGGGAAGGTGGAGAGGAGAAAGATGGGAGCAAGGACCAGCACGGCCCTCCAGCCGAAGGCCCCATCTCCCGCCTTCACGCCGTACACCGACAGCGGCTCGCGGAAGACGAAGCGGATGATCAGAAGCGGTACAATGCCCAGCAGAAGGAATGACGCCGCAAAGGCATACAGCGCACCGCCAAGTTCGGGATCCGCTGCAAGCGGGACGAAGGAGGCAACCGACTCAAGATAGAACGACTTGCTGCCGAAGTACTTGAAGACGGTCAGCAGGAAGGGGGTTACCAGCAGGATCAGCGTGGGCTTGCGGTGCTCTCCCGAAAAGAGTCCGGCCAGAGAGATCGACGTATCGAATCGGCTCGTCATGGTTTCTTCCGAAGCTGCAGCAGCCACTCATAGGTCATCCGGACCCCCTCGCGCAGCGGCGTAATCCTGTAGCCCAACTCCCGCTCGGCCTTAGCGCACGTGTACAGCCAGTCCTGCAGAAACGTCTCCACCCACCCCGGGGTGATTTGCGGGTAGAGCCCAAACCACTCCGCTTTCTTCTGTTCAAGCCGGGAATAGAAGAGCGCGACCTTCGGCGGGAGGTTGATGTGAACGTGCTTCTTCCCGCTCACCTCGTCCACCAGCGAGAACAGACCCTTCAGAGAGATGTTCTCTCCCCCCAGGATGTACCGTTCGCCGATCTTCCCTTTTTGCATCGCCAGCAGGTGACCTCTCACAAGGTCATCCACGAGCACGTAGTTGCCGACGTTCTTGCCGTCGTTCAACAGTACCGGCACTCTTCCCCGGTCGTACAGGTCGATCATGAGGGAAACGGAATTCCCTTCCGTGAGCTTTCCCGGTCCATAGACACGGGTGGGATTGACGATCACGATAGGATGGCCCTGCTGTGCATACTGCAGTGCTTCCCGCTCCGCGACCGTCTTGCTTTCTTCATACGCCGTGTAGTATCGTTCCGTGCTGCGGGGCATGTTTTCATCGCCCACCACGCCCGGCGGTGTAGGTCCGAACGTGACGATCGTCGAGGTGAAGACGATCTTCCGCACCCCGACCTCCCGTGCAGCGTCGAACACATTCTTCATCCCCCCCACGTTGAACGCAAAGAAGGTCTGGGGATCGGGGGCCCAGTTCTTGGCGTACGCGGCAAGATGATAGACTTCCGTACACCCCTCCATACCCCGCAGGAGGGAGGTCTTGTCCAGAATATCGCCGGTGACCAGTTTGATGCGTTCGTGGAACAGCCCTTCGCGGTTGCTCTTGGTCCGGGAGAGAGCGTGGATCGTATGCCCCTCTGCGAGGAGCGCATTGACCAGTTTGGTGCCGATGAATCCTGTCGAGCCGGTGACAAAGACCGTTGTGGGTGTGCTCATGGGTTTTTCATTTCCGGTATGCTGGAGGGGTCCAGCCGCGCCGGCTCCAGTGTTCCAGGATCACGTCTGCTGTCCCGATCGAGAGATTCATTTCCGCGCGCACGGGGATGGCGGCCTCATCGTTGCTGAACCATCCACGGAAATCTCCCGAGAACCCCGCAAGGGATTTTCCCACGAAATGCGCTTTGCCGTACAGCTCCTTCGTCGCCACCGGACGTCCGAGAGCTTCCAGTTGTTCCGGCACAACCGTGGACGTGAAGCGGATATCCACCGGAAAGAATTCCAGGTCCACGATCACCGGCACGCGGATCTGGAGACCTGAATGGAGCAGAGACCGCGCGAGGAAGAACAGGGATGCCCCCTCGTAGAACACTTCGACGCTGTCGACGACGTCATGCCGCAGAAGCGTGTCCTGCGCCGTACTCCGCTGCTCCATCCTGATCTGTCGCAGGGAATCCACCAACCAGTAGCGAGTGGTAATCGTATCGGATCCTTTGAACTCGAGGCCGGTGAAGTCCACACAGCGGATCGGAGACATGGCGATCCGGCTCTCGTACCGGCTATGCACGTCGACGAAGAAGAGCGCCGGATTCGATTCCATCGAAATGCTGGCGACGTACACCTTCCCCCGGACACTGTCGTATTCGACATCCGTCATCACCGACACGGTGCCGAGCCGAAAGACCCACCACTTCACCTTGTACTGGAGAAATTCCCCCTCCGCCATCTGGAGATCCCCTGCCGGCGGAGGAGCAACATCGAGTCCTGAGCCTGCCAGCAGGAGCAAACCTGTTCCGAGCGCGGCAAGTATTCCACGCACAACCATGGGAAGTCGTTCTCCAGGGAAGGTGCAACGGAGGGTAAAGGTAGCCAAAAAGCGCTAAAGACTCAAACCGCGGCGGCAGAGTGCAGGCACCCGATCATCTGCTGAGCGCCGCCGGCTCACGCGAGGGCGCTTCCCGACTGCCGGTGAGGGTTCTGCACAGTTCCGTTTCGGCGGCAAACCACACGGCACGCAGCCACCATCGCAGGATCATGTACATCTGCGAGAGGGCAAACGCCGCCAGGATCGAGCCGTAGGTCGATTGCGGCAGCAGAGATTCCAGCAGACCGTAGAGAACCATCAGCAGCACCGCGACAGCGACCAGGACGAGGTGCAGTGAACCGGTCGTTACGATGTTCCGAAACGCGAAACCGAAACCGGCCGCCGCCGCAGCAACGGCGCTCGAGCGATCCTCGATCACGATCCGCACCTTGGCATAGTCGAACGACATCATGAAGAGGGCCAGCAGCATCGCGACGCCGACGTTGTTCACCATGTAGTAGAGAAACGGGGTCAGTTCCGACGGAGCATTGCGTGTCCACTGGGGAATGGCGTGATGGAGCGGACTTGCCACCAGGCCGAAGAAGAGAGCATACAGAATCAGCGCAAGCAGGGAAAGGCGGAAGAACCGGCCGAAGTATTTCGCACCGTACCGGAGGAATTGTGCAGTGTCCCCGTCCGGCTCCCGACCGTAGAGGCCCAGGAACCCGCCGGCCAGAAAGGTCGAGAAAAGGACGTAGATCAGCGTGAGCATGGTCAGCAGACTCATGGCTTCTGTACGGATCTCCCACCGGAAGAAGAGATCAGAGAGAAATCCTCCAAGCGCCCTCACGCCGGTTCCTCTCACCAGCCGCTCCCCGGCATCCAGGAACGGAGCCCATCCCAGCATGGTGTAGTCGAGACTCTCCAGGATTTCGCTCCCGGGCCTGTCCATCTTCATCGTGGCAAGGGCATTGTCATCGAGACGCTCCAGGAGCCGCTCCTCTATCGCCGTCCCCCCGACGTACGCCTCCACGTCCCACAGGAGGGAGAGCGCCGGCGGGAGACTCACCAGCAGACTCCCCACCCAGGCAAGGATAACCATCCGTTTCGTGCGCAGGGCAAGCCGCATGCCGCGCTGAACTGCACGGAGAGACACCATCGTACGCTCCTCCGATAGTACGCGTGTCAGCCTACTGCCAGAA
>CAYXMK010000103.1:0-8695 GCA_964465905.1 uncultured Ignavibacteriaceae bacterium
CGCTGGCGTCGGCCACGTTGAACACGAACCAGCGGGTGAGGTCGTAGCCGAAGAGCGAAATGTCGAAGAAGTCGACGTCGATGAAATCCACGACCTTCCCCTGCAGGAGCGGACCGTCGCCATAGAGCACTCCGTAGAAGACGCGGTCGATCAGGTTCCCCGCGGCCCCGCCGAGAATCATGGCGAGGGGAAGCCGCACGAGGAAGCGTTCGTTGCGGATTTTGTACAGGTAGTAGAGGATGCCCACGCCGGCGAGAGCGGTGAAGACTGTGACGAAGATCTTACCCGTGACCTCGATACCGAACGCCATGCCGGGGTTTTCGATGAACGTCAGGCGCACGAAATCCCCCAGCACCGGGATGCTTGCGCCGAGCGGCACGCCGTGATGGTAGAGGTCCAGGAAGGGGACAGAGAATCCCTTCACGAGCATCTTCGTGATCTGATCGACGAGAACGATTGCGGCGGAGAGGTAGAGAATGCGCATGGAGGAACGCGGCTCCGGTTGGCTCGGAATCTACAGTTCTGCCTCGCGGGGCTCGCGGCGGCTCTTTCGCAATTTGCACTGCACGCACAGCTGGGCATGCGGGACGGCCTCGAGCCGGCCTTTCTCGATCAGCTTCCCGCAGTCCGTGCAGAACCCGTAGGTGCCGTTCTCGATCCGCTTCAGGGCATCATCCAGATAGTTCAGGAACTTCCCCTCCCGTGACGCGAACAGGAAGGTCTTTTCGCGTTCCATCGTATCGGTTCCCTGCTCCATGTGCAGGGAGTAAGCGGAATTCTCCACGACGTACTCTCCCGTCATGGAATCCATCATGCTGGCCTTGAGACTCTCGAGTTCCTCCAGAATCTCCTGCCGCTTTTCCTGGATGATCTTCTTGAAGTAGGCCAGGTCCCGCTCTCCGTAGCCCTGTCCTTTGGGAGCGGCTTTCGTCGGCGCTTCCGGCACCGGCGCGGGTTTGACCGGAACCTTCGCAGAGGCGCGTGCCGGCGCGCTTTTCTTTGCAACGGGCCGTTTCGGTGCCGGTTTCTTGCCGGCCGGTCGTGGTTTCTTCACGCTCTTCTTTGCCATGGTCCCCTCCCTGAAATGCTTTCCTCAGGTTGTTACACTGCGATCCCCGCTCGGATCGCGAACTCAGGACGACGCCACTTTCTGCAATCCGATGTCTGCCGCTTCTCCGTTGATTTCCTGGGAAACGAGTGCGACCGGCAGCTGCGCGTCGGGCTCGACAGCGCGGAGCGCCGTCGCCAGCGTTTCCCGCATCACATACGCTTCCATCCGCGCCAGCGAGCGCGCGAGTCGGGCCGACGACCGGTGGTAGATGGTGATGCGGTCGGTCACCTCGAGTCCTGCCTCCTTCCGCATGTTCTGCACCCGGTTCACGAACTCACGCGCCAGACCCTCATCGACAAGCTCCTCCGTCAGCTCCGTATCGAGCGCGACCGTGAGCGTTCCGTCCGATTCCACGACCCACCCCTGGATATCCTCGTGGAGGATCTCCACGTCGGCCGGTTCGATGGTGACGTCGGTGCCGTCGATCGTGAGCGCCAGCGAGCCCTGGGAGAGCAGAGCGGAGATCTCGCCGCTCGTGAGCTTCCGCACGCGGGCCGCCACCGCCTGCACGCCCTTGCCGAACTTCGGTCCGAGACTCTTGAAGTTCGGCTTCGCCGTTCGCCGCACGATGCCGGAATCCTCCGACACGTACTCCATCTGCTTGACGTTGATCTCTTCGAGGATCACCGGCTCCATGGCCTGAAGTTCCGTTTTTTCCCGCTCACTCGCAACCGGTACGATCACTTTCTTGAGCGGCTGGCGGACCTTGAGGTTCGACTTCATCCGCATGGCCCGCACCAGTCCGACGATGCGGATGGCACGTTCCATGCGCGCCTCGAGGGAGGGGTCGATCACCGACGGATCGGGCTCGGGAAAGGCCGCCAGATGCACCGATTCCGTCTCCTCAACGCCCATTCCGTCCGTCAGGTTCCGGAACAGCTCCTCGGCGAGGAAGGGGGCCACCGGGGCGATCATCTTGGCGAGGTTGACCAGCACCTCGTACAGCGTCTGGTAGGCGGCGGTCTTGTCCCGCCCCTGCTCGCTCTTCCAGAACCGGCGGCGGTTGCGGCGCACGTACCAATTGGAGAGCTGATCGATGGTGAAGTCGCTGATCCCGCGGGCCGCCCGGGTCACGTCGTACGCATCCAGCCACATCCGGCAGTTGCGGAGGAGCGAATGCAGTTCCGACAGAATCCAGCGGTCGATCTCGGGCCGCTCCGCCGGCGGGATGCGCGGCTCGGACGGCGCGAAGCCGTCGATGTTCGCGTAGAGCGCGAAGAACGCGTACGTGTTCAGGAGCGTGCTGAAGAATTTTCGCTGAACCTCGCCGATCCCCTCTTCATCGAACAGGGTGGGCCTCCAGACGGGGCTGTTGGCCACGAGGTACCACCGGGTCGCATCGGCGCCGTACTTCCGGATCAGATAGAACGGATCGACGGTGTTCTTCTTCGACTTCGACATCTTCTGCCCCTGCTTGTCCAGAATCAGCTCGTTCACGAGCACGTTCTTGAACGCGGGCTTGTCGAAGAGGAATGTCCCGATCGCATGGAGGGTGTAGAACCATCCGCGCGTCTGATCAATCCCCTCGGAAATGAAATCTGCCGGGTATCCCGACTCGAACACGTCTTTGTTCTCAAACGGGTAGTGCCACTGGGCGAACGGCATCGCCCCTGAATCGAACCAGACGTCGATCAGTTCCGGCGTACGTTCCATCGTGCCGCCGCACGCGCAGGTGAACGTGATGCGGTCCACGAAGGGCTTGTGCAGATCGAGCGGAACCGGCACGCCGTCTCCCTGCTTCAGTTCCTCCACACTCCCGACGCATTTCTGCGAGCCGCAGGAGCGGCAGATCCAGATGGGAAGCGGGGTGCCCCAGAATCGGTCGCGCGAGAGCGCCCAGTCTTTGTTCTCTTCCAGCCAGTTCCCGAACCGCCCTTCCCCCACTTCCGGCGGAATCCAGTTGATCTCCCTGTTGCGCTCGATCATCCGCTGCGCGTACTCCGTCGTCCGGATGTACCAGGATTCCCGCGCATAGTAGAGCAGAGGGGACGTACAGCGCCAGCAGTGCGGATAGCTGTGGAGATGACTCTCCTTCTTGTAGAGAAGTCCCCGCTGCTTCAACAGGGCGATGATCTCGGGGTCGGCGTCCTTGACGAACTTGCCGGCGAATTCCGTCACTTCCGCACCGAATTCTCCGCTCTTGTTGACGGGATGGATCGTCGGCAGACCGTACTTCCTGCCGGCTTCGTAGTCGTCTTCGCCGTAGGCCGGCGCGATGTGCACGATGCCCGACCCGTCCTCGGTGGTGACGAAGTCGGCGCCGATCACGTACCATCCCTTCTCCGCGGTCGCGTGGTAGGAAAAGAGCCGTTCATACTCGCGGCCGATCAGCTCCTCCCCCTTCACACGCTCCACCACTTCGTACCCCTCGCCGAGGACGCCCAGCCGCGCCTCTGCCAGAATGAGCTTCTCCCCCTTCTGCACCGCGGTCACATAGTGGATTTCGGGATGAACGGCAAGGGCAACATTGGAGATCAGCGTCCACGGCGTCGTCGTCCAGACCAGGAAGTACGTGTCGGAACTCCCCTTCACCTTCATCTTCACATAGATGGAGGGATCCTTCACCTCCCGATAGCCGAGCGAGACTTCGTGCGAGGAAAGCGGCGTTTCACAGCGGGGGCAGTACGGCTGGATCTTGTACCCCTTGGAAATCAGCCCCTTGTCGAAGTACTGCCGCAAGGCCCACCAGACCGATTCGATATAGGAATTCTCGAAGGTGACGTAGGGATGATCGAGATCCACCCAGTAGCCCATCATCCGGGTCATCTCTTCCCAGTCGGCTTTGTACTTCCAGACGGACTTCCGGCACTCCTCGTTGAACTGCGCCACGCCGTAGTCGAGGATATCGTCCTTGTGCTTGAGACCGAGGGATTTCTCGACCTCGATTTCCACCGGCAGGCCGTGGGTGTCCCAGCCCGCTTTGCGGTGCACCTGGAACCCGAGCATCGTCTTGTAGCGGCAGACGAGGTCCTTGAGCGTCCGGCTCATCACGTGATGGATGCCGGGGCGGCCGTTGGCCGTCGGCGGACCTTCATAGAACGTAAAGGCGGGGCCTCCCTCCCGCGCGGCAACGCTCTTGCCAAACACGTTGCGCGCGTTCCAGAACGCCTGGATCTCCTGTTCGAGATCGTGGTAGTTGATTTTGTCGGTCAGTTGTTTGAACATCGCTATCGTCATGCCTGTCGGGCAGCTTTCAGTCACCCGTGGTCCCGCGAATGCTGAATGACGTGCCGGGAAAAGAGCAGGAGAGCATCAGAGGACCGGCTGTGCAGCGCGGAGCCGGACACCGGGATCGTGCAGGTTTGCGTCGAGCACGACTCTGAGGTTTCACACTGCCGGCCGGGCGGGACCGGAGAGCCTTTCGCCTCCTCCGGACGGCCTCACCGCTCTCTCACACCTTCAGGCGCTTGATGACTTCCCGCATCACGGCCATCATGCGCGGTTCCGCGTCCTTCGCCACCGCGAGCACTTCTTTGAGCGACGTGGGTTTGAGAGAGTCCGGAAAACATTCATCCGTCAGGATCGAGAACCCGAGCACCCGCATGCCCATGTGCACGGCGACGATATCCTCCGGCACCGTCGACATGCCGACGGCATCGGCGCCGATGGTGCGCAGGAAGCGGTACTCTGCGGCGGTCTCCAGGTTCGGTCCCTGCATGGCCACGTAGACGCCCTTCTGCAGTTTGATACGGAGCTTCAGCGCCGCCGCTTCCGCCAGCGCAATAAGCTCCCGGCTGTACGGCTCGGACATATCGGGGAATCTCGGTCCGAGCGAATCGTCGTTCGTGCCGATGAGGGGATTGTCGCCGAGCAGGTTGATGTGATCCGAAATCACCATTATGTCGCCGCGTCGATAGATCGGATTCAGCGCCCCGGCGGCATTTGAGACCAGCAGCGTGTGCACACCCAGAAACTTCATCACCCGCACAGGGAAGGTAATCTGCTTCATCGAGTACGCTTCGTAGAGATGGAAGCGCCCCTGCATCGCGACCACCTGTTTTCCCGCGAGCTTCCCGAAGATCAGCTTGCCGTGGTGCGACTCGACCGTGGAGACGGGAAAGTGAGGGATGCGGCTGTAGTCGATCTCCAGACTCTTGCGGATTTCACGGGCCAGGTTTCCCAGCCCTGTCCCCAGAATGATGCCGATGGGGGGAGTCGCCGCCGTGTACTTGCGGATGAAGGCGACCGCTTCGTCGATCTGGCTTCGGATCTGAACCATGACAGCACCTTCACGCCCTGACTACAGTTTCTTGATGATTTCTTCCACGTCCAGGCTCTGCTTCCCTGTTCCCAGGGACTGGTCCCCCGGCGGGACCTCGGAATCGTCGATTTCGAGAGCTTTGATCAGCTCCACTTCCGAGGTCAGCAGGACCTTGAGCCGGCTGAGGATGCTCTCCTTGCGGGCCTTGAGGTGGGCTATTTCCTCTTTCGTGCGGGAAAAGTCCATCCGGGCCTTCTCCACGATCTGTGATGCCTTGATCTGCGCCTCCTGGACGATCAGCTCGGCCTCCCGGCGCGAGTTCTCGATCGACTTTCCGCTGGCTTCCTGCGCCTGCATCAGCGTCTGCTGGAGGGTCTTCTCCATGTTCTTGTAGTCCCGCAGCTGCGTTTCCAGTTCCAGAAGCCGGTCGGACTGCTCCTTGTTGCGCCGCAGAAGGTCCTCCACCTCGTTCGAGATCATGTCCAGAAACGTGTCGACTTCCACGGGGTCGTACCCGCGCATGATCTTCTTGAACTGCTGGCGCTTGATTTCCAGAGGCGTGATCTTCATGCTCCAGACCTCCTATGCGTTCGTGAGTCGGCTTCCCGGACGCGAGCCGAACACCGCCGTGCCGATCCGCAGAATCGTCGCCCCTTCTTCGATCGCCACCCGGTAGTCGTGCGTCATGCCCATGGACAGATGCTCCATGGCGACGCCGGGAATCCCCGCCGCCGCAATCGCCCGGCTCAGTTCGCTGAGGAGTCGGAAGGACGGCCGGGAAGCATTCGGGTCATCGGAAAACGGCCCCATCGTCATGAGGCCGCGGACTTTCACCCGCTCGAATCGGGCGACCTGCCTTACCAGCTCCAGGGTCTCGCCGGGCGGGACGCCGTACTTTGTCGCTTCGTCGGTGGTGTGCACTTCCACCAGCACATCAATGGTCCTGCCGCTGAGTGCGCCGCGCTTCTCCAGCTCCGCCGCCAGACGCACACTGTCCAGCGAATGGATCAGATGGACCGTGTCAACAACGTACTTGACCTTGTTGGTCTGCAGATGCCCGATGAAGTGCCAGCGAAGACGCGGGTCGCTGAGCGCCGCGCGTTTCTCCAGGAGCTCCTGCACATAGTTCTCGCCGTAGTCGAACACACCCGCCTGCAGGGCCTCCCGGATCGCACCGGCGTCAAAGGTCTTGGAGACCGCGACGAGGAGGATCTCGTCCGGGTTGCGACCGCTCCGGACTGCCACCTCGCGAATGTCTGCCCGCAGGGCCGCTATGTTCTCAGCGATCATGCTGCCACAGGTTTGACAATATACCCCAACAATGTTCTAAAATCAAACTTCCTCTGCACTTGCGACGCCGCGGAGCGGAGGCCGGAGTGTCCGCTTGCTTCGTAGCTTGACTGGGTCTCCTTTTTTTCGCTTATTGAACGAGGAGCGTTGCGAGGTGCACGATGTCCCAGGAGCGGGGGTACGACGATGGCGGGGTTTGACCACTTCGACGAAGACGACCAGGGACCTGTCCCCAACAGGAACTCCGACGACGACCTTCGGCGATTCCGGGAACAGTTGCGGAACGGCGAGAAGGACATCAACAACACCGAAGCCCTCGAAGAGATCATCCAGTTCTACTTCGACCACGAGCAGTACGAAGAAGCCCTCCAGTTTTCCGACCGCCTCCTCTCGTTCGAGCCGTACAACGCCGACGCCTGGCAGCGCAAGGGGATGATCCTCAACAACCTCTCCCGCTACGAGGAGGCCCTTGACTGCTATGCCAAAGCTCTCAACCTGAATCCCTCCGACCCCGAAGTCCTCATCAACCGCGGAATCACCCTGGACAACCTGAATCGGGTGGAGGACGCTCTCGCTTCGTTCGAGGGGGCGCTGGTGCTGGATCCCCACCACGAGGAGGCCCTCTTCCACAAGGGGGTCACGTTCGAGAAGCAGGAGCGGTATCAGGAAGCCGTTGAGGTGTTTCTGACGATTACCCGTTTGAATCCCGAGCATCTCGATGCCTGGTATGAGATGGGGTACTGCTACGACTACCTCGACAAGCTGGACGAGGCCGTTCGCTGCTACGACGAACACCTGAAGTTCGATCCCTACAACTTCAATGCGTGGTACAACCGCGGTATCGTCCTCAGCCGGATGGGCAGCTACACGAAGGGGATTGAAAGCTACGAGTATGCTCTGGCGATCAAAGAGGATTTTTCCTCTGCCTGGTACAACAAGGGAAATGCCTACGCCAATCTCGGACGCCTCTACGACGCCATCGAATGCTACAAGCGAACCCTCGAGCTTGATCCGAAGGACATTCCCGCCTGGCACAACCTCGGAAACGCCTACGAGGAACTGGGACTCTACCAGGACGCCATCGCCAGCTTCTCGAAGGCCCTGGAGCACGATCCCACGCACTACGAATCGTACTTTGCGCGCGGCTCCTGTTATGACGCCCTCGAGCAGCCGGTAGAAGCCCTCGCAGACTACAAAAAGGCCCTCTCATTGTGCAACGACTATCCAGAGCTCTGGTACGCGCGGGCAGATTGCGAGTACAACCTCCGGATGTACGACGATTGCCTCTCCAGCTACCGCATCCTCCTGAAGCTGGATCCGGAAAACTACGAGGCCTGGTACGACTACGGGGACACTCTCCAGGAGCTGAATCGACCCCGCGAGGCCCGGGAAGCGCTGGAAACGAGCATTCGCCTCCAGCCGCAGTTCGCTCCGGCGCACTACAGTCTGATGAAGGTTCACCTGCAGATGCGCAAACGTGCGCTTGCGGCCGAGTGCCTGAAGAAGGCGGTGGACATCGATCCTCAGTATCTCCAGATCTTCCGCCAGGAGTATCCCGCGCTGGCGAAGGGGAAGGAATTTGGAGGAATGGAAGAAGCAAAGGGCGGGCAGTGAGAGGGGGGCGGTGGGAAGAGTGGATCGTCAAGGGTGAATCCTGGGTAGTGAATCGTGAATGGTGAATGGTGAATGGTGAATCGTGAATAGTGAATCGTGAATGGTGAATCGTGAATGGTGATTAGTCGTAGGGCGGGCATTCCTGACTGTCCGCAGAGGCGCAGCTTGGCAACGGGCTGCGCCTTTGTGTTTCACCCCCTGTCATCCCGACATGCCTCAGGTCGGGATCTCAGTTGTCCTCCCGACGTCATTCTCGCGCCGTCGTTCAACGGGATGACCTCAGAATCATCCTGTCATTCCGGGCGAGCGAAGCGAGGCCCTTCTCGCCTAGGGCGGGCCGGAATCCAGAACAACGCCCAGTTCTGGATCCCGTCTTTCGACGGGATGACGGGAGAAGGGAGAGGCGCAGGCCCGCCTGCGGCGGGCAGGCCTACCTGCGGTAGGCAGGCCCGCCCATGAATCATTGTCACCCTGAGCGC
>CAYXMK010000104.1:0-4172 GCA_964465905.1 uncultured Ignavibacteriaceae bacterium
TCAGCGGTTCGGAGGCAGCAAACAGCAGCGCTTCAATCAGGCGCTCGATCGTCGCCGGGATTTCGAGTCCGACGGGTGCTGCGTGATCGTTGTTCTGTTCTATGGACATTCAGGCGGCCGGTGCCCGCATGATGGATATCTGCGTGAACGGTTTCTTCTGGCGGATGATGATCGATCCCGAACGAATCAGTTCCAGCAGCGCAAGGAATGTCACCACGATGCGCAGTCGCTCTTCCATTCCCTCGACCAGCTCCGCGAAGGTCGCCTCCGAACGCTTCGAAAAGAATTCCCTGATGTACCGGGTCTGCTCCTCGATCGTCACATTGAAGCGGATGATCTCATGCACGGACTTCTTCGGCATCCGCTCCATGGCAAAGCGGAACGAGGCAATCAGGTCGAAGAGTGTGACGTCGCGCAGGAGATCTCCCTCTTCCTCTTCCGCCATCACCTTCGGGTCAAGTTCCCGGTATCCCCGCGGACGGAGGAGCGCCGCTTCCTCTTCACACTTCGACAGGTGTTCAGACATCTCCTTGAAGCGCTTGTACTCCACGAGTCGACTGATCAGGTTGGCGCGCGGATCCAGTTCTTCCTCAGCCCCTTCTTCCGGCGGCAGCAGGAGACGGGCTTTGATCTGCATCAGCTCTGCGGCCATCACAAGGAACTCGCCCGCCACCTCCAGATCCAGCGCTTCCATGTAGTGGAGGTACTCGAGGAACTCCCGCGTAATGCGCGCAATCGGGATATCGTAGACATCCAGCTCGTCTCTCTTGATGAAGAAGAGAAGGAGATCGAGCGGACCTTCGAAATCCTGAAGTTTGATGGAGTACATCGGAGTGCGTCCTCAGGTCGTCACAGCGCCCATCTTCATGGCCGCTCGAACGTCCGCCATGGTTTCCCGGGCAACCGCTCGGGCGCGCTGTTCGCCATCGTGCAGGATTTCCTGCACCTCTTCGCGATGTGTTTCATAGTACGTGCGGCGCTCCCGGTGCGGCGCAAGCGCAGCCGCGATGCGCGCCGCACATCGGCTCTTGCATTCGACACACCCCAGGGATCCTGACTCACACCCTGCTCGGATCTCCGGCACTTCGGCCGCGTTAAACTTGTTGTGGTACGCGAAGACGAGACAGATCTCGGGGCGCCCGGGGTCCCCCTTGCGGATCTTCTGCGGATCGGTAACCGCCGACCGCATCCTGGAAGCGATCACCTCGGGGGGATCGGAGAGCAGGATCGTGTTGCCGATCGATTTGCTCATGCGCCTGCCGTCAAGCCCGGGAAGCCGCGCGAACTTGGTCAGCCGTCCCTCGGGTTCGGGAAACACGGGATGGCCGGCCGCGTATTGCTGGTTGAAGCGTCGGGCCAGCTCCCGGGTAATCTCGATGTGCGGCAGCTGGTCTTCGCCGACCGGCACGACCTCCCCCCTGTACAGCAGAATGTCCGCCGCCTGCAGAACAGGGTATCCCAGATGGCCGTACGAGACGTTCTCCATCTGGAGGTCTCGCACCTGTTCCTTCAGCGTGGGATTGCGCTCCAGCCGGGAGGTCGTAATGAGCATGGAGAGGATGAGGTGGAGTTCCGCGTGTTCCTTGATCTGGGATTGCCGGAACATCGGACTGACCGCCGGATCCAGTCCGGCAGCCAGCCAATCCATCAGCATATCCATCGAATTCCTCTCGATTTCGGAGGAATCCGGATTCGTTGTGAGGGCGTGGTAGTCGGCTATGAGATGAAAGTTCTGGAATTCCCGTTGGAGCTGGACCCAGTTCTCCAACGCCCCCACCAGGTGGCCGAGATGGAGCTTCCCCGTGGGCCGCATGCCGCTCAGGATGACCTTCTTCCGCGCAGTCAACTCAGAGGGCACTCCTCTCCGGACGGGCACGGGTGAACGCAGGAGGATTTCGCATGAGGCACAGGTCTAGTTCATGAAGAGATACGGTTTCCACTCTTCGTCAACGTCACCGGCGTAGTCGCGGAGAAACATCACGTGGCTGGGCCTGATCGGCTTGCGCCGAAGGACCATGTGCGCCTCCACAGGGGTTCGGTCCCCCTTGGCGTTGTTGCAGCGGACGCAGGCCGCCACCAGATTCTCCCATGTTTCATCCCCTCCCCGCGCCTTTGGGACAACATGGTCCACCGTGAGGGACACGTCCGACCTTCCGCAGTATTGACAGCGATGCCCATCCCTCCGGAGAATGTTCTTCCTCGAGAGTACGATCCGCTTGTAGGGCACGTGGACGTAGACACTCAGGCGGACAATGCTGGGGAGCGGCATCGTGAAGGTGACAGAACGAAGAAGCCGGCCGTCGGAGGCAGCGATGAGTTCGGCTTTTCCCAGGTAGAGCAGACAGATCGCTTTCTTGACGTTGCAGATGCTCAGCGGCTCGTAGTTGTTGTTCAACACGAGCACCTTGCGATTCAGCTTTCCGTTCCTGCGAACGCTTTCACCAAGGGCACTGAAGTCTCAAAAACCTCCTCAAAACGAAGAGATACCGCCGTTCACTCAGAATGTTCTTCAAAAGTGGGGCATTTCCCACTGAAAAATATAGCACAATCTCAAGCCAGAGTCAAGGAGGGCGCGACAGGGGGCACGGAAGGCATGGTGCCCCTCATCACAGGGAAAGAAGGGTCTTCAGAAACGGCTGTGCAGGGGGGCGAGAGCCTCAGCGAGCGCCGCCGCGGCCAACCCTTCCAGGTAAACGGCACAGGCCGGAGCGGACACCCGATCCCGAAGTTCAGCGTCACGCATCATGCAGTACCGAACAAAGATGCTCAAGGCGAGAGGTTCGTTTCTGCGCGTGCCGGAGGAAGCGGAAGGACGCCGATGACCACGTCCTGCAACGCGGCGCGGGACATCTGCAAGGTCACTCTGCGGAAGGAGATCTTGAATGAACGCTTCGGAGACCAAGGATTCCCGGTACAGCGCCCGAAGCACCGATACTCGCATCAGTTTCTCCGACACTGGATCGTAAGCCCACTGCGGGGGAATGCCGGTGAAGAGAATCTCCACAATCCAATCCGTTGTCGTGGGATCGGAGTGCCACTCTCTGTCGCCGAATTTCTTGTCGGGCCGCGAAACACTGTTCAGCATCCTCCCCTCTGCTTTGTCTGCCTCTTCCGTGATCTTGTACGCGCCGCACGAAGCTTGCGTCAGTGACCGGATCCGCCGGCGCACGGCTGAACCCCGCGATGGGCGGACGGTCCTGGCCGCGACGGTGTGGCTTCCCGTGAAGATCCCCTGATCTTCCAGGCACTTCCGGACGATGGTCGCGCACGCCAGTCTCGCTGCCGTTGCCAGAACCTTACGGCGCCCACGCAATGAAGCTGACCGGCGGGCCGCGCCGGAAGCCCTGAGGCGCAGAACAACCGGCTCTCCGGTGGTTCGGCCCCCCTCAAGCCCCCAGAGGATTTCCACCGGTTCGATCTGAACGGGCGCCGACGGCGGGCAACCATAGTCCCGCTGCAACCGCAAGAGCTGATGGTTGATGTACTCCCAGGATACCAGCGTCCCTGCGGCGGGTTCAGTGAGCAGCCCGATGGCCTGTGCTCCCTCTGGATCTACCGATGCGGCAATATTGTACACAGTTCGATCTCCCTGGTCCCACGCCTGCAGAATCACCCCGTCTGGAGCAGAGGGCTCTGTACGAGGAAGCCGGTCTTCGTGCCTTCACGAGAGACCGCCGGGATGGAGGACAAGACGGCCTTTCAGAAGCGGCACTCGCTGCAGAAACGAAAGCGGGCGCAGAGCCTCAGCATCGGTCTGTCTGCGCCCGCTCGCTATAGCAGGAGAGGGTCATTTCTGGATTTCGAGCGCTATGAACTTCGCCCGCTTGTCGCTTCCCTTGATCTTGAAGAGCGCAGCATCCCCCGCCTTCATCTTGGCAACGCGAGAAGCGAATTCCTCTGCAGACCGCACGGGGGTGTCAGCGATTCCCACGATGATGTCGCCAACCACCACACCACGCAGATGCGCCTCACTTCCCGGTTCGACCGACTCAACCCGCACGCCTTCCGACACGCCAGATTCCTTCTTCGCCTTCTCGTCGAGGTCGCGCACCACGAGCCCCAGCTTCTCGACCTTGACGCTTGCGGGCTGCACGCGGTCCTTCGTTTCGCCGCCGCGTGGCGATCGTTCCCGCGCCGCGGCAGGTGTTGCACGCAATTCGTCCTGTGCCGGC
>CAYXMK010000104.1:4182-7914 GCA_964465905.1 uncultured Ignavibacteriaceae bacterium
GCCGCGACTGGAGACTGTTCCTCATCCTCCCGAGGCTTGAGTGTCACATTCTTCTCGATGATCTTCTTCTCGCGATAGACACGCAGGACGACGGTTTCGCCGGGCGAATGGCTTCCGATCTCCATCTGCAGCGCATTGGCCGTATTCACTTCCTTTCCGTTGACCGCAAGGATCACGTCTCCGCTCTGGAGTCCGGCCGCCTCTCCTGCACTGCCGGCGTTCACTTCCCGGACGAACACGCCCTTCGGTTTGTCAAATCCCACCGCCTTTGCGATCCGCGCATCCACCGTCTCGATTCGGACGCCGATGTAGCCCCGTTTCACCCTGCCGAAGGCGATGATGTCCGAAGCCACTTTCCGTGCAATATTGACAGGGATCGCAAAGCTGTACCCCTGATACCGTGCGTTGGTGGTCGCAATGGCAGTATTGATGCCGATGACTTCGCCCGCGGCGTTCACAAGCGCGCCGCCGGAGTTTCCAGGGTTCACGGCAGCGTCGGTTTGAATGAAATTCTCGATGCCGTACCCCGAGCCCTGATCATCGATAATGCGGATTTGCCTCCCCAGCGCGCTGACGATCCCCTGCGTCATCGTCGACGTGAGACCGAGAGGATTGCCAAAGGCAAAGACCATGTGGCCGACCTCAACTTCATCTGAATTTCCCAGGCGCGGCACCGGCAGATTCTCCGCGTCGATCTTCAGCACCGCCAGGTCAGTGTACTGATCATCGCCGACCAGCTCGACGTTCCGGAATTTCCGGTTGTCCCAGAGGGTCACCTCGATGCCGTCAGCATCGGCATTCTGCACAACGTGACGGTTGGTGAGAATATACCCGTCAGCCGTCAGGATCACGCCTGAGCCCGCTCCCCGCTCAGGCTGCGGGCGCGGCAGGCGGAATTCCGGGCCGAAGTGGAAGAACCACCCCCGGTCCTCCCCCTCCTGCGTGGTTTGGGAGGATGTGACCTCGATGTAGACAACCGTGGGAATCACCTCCCGCGCAATCGCCTGAACCGCTTCATTGACGGCTTGCAGCGACGGGTTGACCTTGGAAGAGGGTCGCTGAGAGCCGAGCTGTACCTGGGCGGCGGCAACGCCGGGTTCCGCCACCCGTGACCCGGATACAAGGATCATCCCGAAGACGATTCCCAACGAGATGAGCACAACAGCAACAAGAACGGATTTCCACGACATAGGTTTCTCTCCTGCTTTGCTTCAAACTCCGTGGTGACTGTTGCGTGGATGCTGCACCGGAAGACCTGCGAGCAGTTGCCTCGACTTGAGGGGTTTCAGCTCTCCGAAGTGCACGCGTAGGTACAAACGCACCGCCTCGTCCACATCGTTCCCGACTGCAGCATCCATGCCACAGGACGGCACGGAATCCAGGGGCAGCTCGAGCAGATTCCTGAGAAGGCGGACTGTTGCGGTCCGAAGCAGCAATGACTCCTGTTGGACGCCGGACGGAGCCGGAATGTTCCTTCGGTGCCCGATCGTTACCGCTTCCCGATCTGCTCTGCCCGTCTTCCGACACGTGGGGCAGAGCAACCCTCCGCGCATCGGGACGAACAGCAGTGCTTCACCGGCTTCTCCCAACGGCAGCGGCAGGCCGCACGAAACGCACGCGCTGAAGTCGGGACGGAAGCCGTGCAGTGAGGCAAGGCGCAATTCAAACGCCGGCAGGACGGAGGTGACGTTCGAGGGGGCACGATCGATCGCTGCGAGCGCATCCTGCGTCAATTGAAAGAGCGCCGGATGCCGCTCCTCGCCGTGCACAATTTGCAGCAGCATCTCAGCGACAGAGAACCCCACCGCCAGCCGCTCGATCTCCGCGTGCAGGCGCGCATACGGGTCTACAATGTCGGCTTGCGAGAGGAGATGCAGATCTCTCCCCTCTCTTCGGTAAAGAACAATGCGCGCAAAGGTCAGTGGCTCCAGTGCCCCGCCGAACTTGCTCTTCAGGTCCCTGGAACCTTTCGCAAGGCCGCTGATGCGACCGAACTCCCGCGTATAGAGGGTGACGATTCTGCTCGTCTCCCGATAGCGCATATGTTTGACGACAATGGCGTCGGTGGCCACGATCACGTGGTATTCCCTCCCGACATCGGAAGCGCGCTGATCGCCTCTGCAGTAGGCGATCGCATGACACCATGCTCCGTGACAAGGGCTGTCACAAGCTCAGCGGGCGTCAGATCGAATGCCGGGGCGTACGCCGCCACGCCGGCAGGTGCCAGCCGCCTGCCATCCCACTCCGTGAGTTCGGATGGACTGCGCTCTTCGATAGGGATGGTGTGCCCGGTCTCTGCCTTCAGATCAATCGTCGACGTGGGTGCGGCAACGTAGAACGGGATTCCATGGTGGGCCGCCAGAACGGCGAGGCCGTAGGTGCCAATCTTGTTCACGACGTCGCCGTTCCGCGCGATACGATCTGCACCGACGATGACAGCGTCCACTCTCCCCTGCCGGAAAAGGAATCCTGCCGTGCTGTCCGCGATCAGCTGCATCGGGACCCCCTCCCGCGTCAGCTCCCACGAGGTGAGCCGCGCCCCCTGCAGGAGCGGACGAGTCTCATCGACATACACCAGTGCGACTTTCCCCTCCTTCCAGCCGCGCGTGATGACTCCCAGTGCTGTTCCCACCCCACCCGTTGCGAGCGCCCCCGTGTTGCAGTGGGTCAGAATCCGCGCCCCCGCCGTCAGAAGTTCCACCCCGTGGCGGGCAATGGCATCGCACGTCAGCCGATCTTCCTCGTGAATCCGCAGGGCTTCCTGCACCAGCGCCCTCCGGACAGTCTCTGCATCGCCGGTGACATGGCGCTCGAGGACCTTCTCCATGCGCTCCACGGCCCAGCGAAGGTTCACGGCAGTGGGACGCACCTGCACGAATCTCCGCGCCCAGGCATGGAACGCATCCCGGAGTGCGGAACTGTCGGCCGCGTCGCCCCGGGAAACGGCCAGCGCAAGTCCGTAGGCAGCAGCAATCCCGATGAGCGGTGCGCCGCGTATGGCCAGAGTGGAGAGTGCCGAGAGTACAACGGCGGGATCGTCCGTCTCAACCACAGCTTCCTGCAGCGGAAGTTTCGTCTGATCAAGGTATCGCAGGAATCCCTGTCGCCATTCGATGACCTGCATCAGTACAGTCTCTCATCGAAACGGGAAAGCTCCATGAAGGAGCGGAAGCGGTCCTGGATCTCCAGGTACGTGATATCCCGAAGCCCATCCACGCTGAACCTCTCGACGCAGAATGAAGCCAGCGTGCTGCCGTACACGACGGCCCGCTTCAAGTTGTCGGCTGAGAGATCCTCTGTCTTGGCGAGCCAGCCGACAAACCCGCCGGCAAAGGCGTCGCCGGCACCCGTCGGATCGTAGATCGTCTCCAGCGGATACGCGGGGGCAGAGAAGATCGTGTCACCGGTCACGAGCACCGCACCGTGCTCCCCCTTCTTGACAATCACGATATGAGGTCCCATACCGATGATCCTCTTTGCCGCCTTGATCAGGTTGGGCTCACCGGTCAGCAGACGCGCCTCGGAATCGTTCAGCACCAGCACATCCATCACGCGCAACGTCGCAAGCAGTTCATCGGGAGTAGATTCGATCCAGTAGTTCATCGTATCGCCGACGACGAGCCGCGGTTTCTGCACCTGTTCAAGCACACGGCGCTGCAGCGTCGGGTGAATGTTTCCCAGACAGACGTACGCGCTGCGCTCATATCCATCCGGAAGAACCGGATCGAAATG
>CAYXMK010000104.1:7924-8435 GCA_964465905.1 uncultured Ignavibacteriaceae bacterium
AACACATTGAGTTCCGTGTAGAGCGATTTCCTGGTGTTGAGATCATAATCGTACTTCCCGCCCCACCGGAACGTCTTTCCCCCCTCGATCACCTGGAGCCCCTCCAAATCCATGCCCTGGCGCTCCAGGAATTCGATGTAGCCGGACGGGAAATCACTCCCGACCACAGCCACCACCCGAACGGGAGGAGAAAAGTAGCTGGCAGCGGTTGCGATGTAGACCGCGGACCCCCCCAGAGCGTCCCGAACGCTCCCGAAGGGAGTCTCGACAGAATCGAGCGCGATGGAGCCCACCACCAGAAGACTCACCGTTTGCTCCTTTCCCGCAGGTACTGATCCGTCAACTCCACCAGCGGAAATGTGTCGGCTCTTCCTGCGATGTACTCGTGCACCAGCTCCAGTCCGCGACGCTGACCAGGCCAGGGAATGAGCACACGGGCCTTTGCCAGGCTTGCCCATTTGTACAGCACATGCTCGGGGGAGAGTTTCGGCTCCGATGTCAGTCCTATCTC
>CAYXMK010000105.1:0-3986 GCA_964465905.1 uncultured Ignavibacteriaceae bacterium
CGACCAGCATCGGGGTCTTGAACTTCGACGCCTTCTTCAGCGGGGACCACTGTTCGTACAACTCCGGTTTCTCGTACGGCGTTCCCCCGAACTCCCACTCCGGGAACCAGAGCTCTTCGGTCGTGCCGTACATGCTGGAGGGGTTGTAGACGCCGTCGTGCGAGACGATGCAGGTGAAGCGGTCGGTGTTCCCGGCCATCCAGTTCATCATGTAGCCTCCGTACGACGCACCGGCCGCGGCCACGCGCGCCCCGTCGATGAATCCAAACGTCTCGGTCACATGGGCAAGGCCCTTCAGGAGATCTTCATACACTCGTCCACCCCAATCCCTGCTGATCTCATCCGTGAACTGCTGGCCGTAGCCGGTACTGCCCCGGGGATTAACCATGACGACAACGTAGCCGCGCGAGGCGAACATCTGAGCATTCCAGCGGTAGTGGAAATCATCACCCCACTGCCCCTGCGGCCCTCCGTGCACAAGGAAGATCATCGGGTACTTCCGTGCCGGGTCGAACGACGGCGGTTTGACGAGGAAACCCTGCACGTTCGTTCCGCCGGCCCCTTCAAACCAGAACTCCTCCAGCGGCGCCATGTCGAGGCGCGCGAGGATTTCCCGGTTCACGAACGTCAGCTGCTTCAGATTCTTCCCGCTGACATCGATGACGAAGAGTTCGGCGGGGAGGTTGATGCGTTCCCGCAGAAACACGAGTTTCTTCCCGTCGGGCGTCACGCGCAGATCGGTATTGTAGCCAGAGGTAAGGATCGGCACCGGCGTTCCGCCCGACACCGGAATCCGGAAGATCGAAACGTTCCCCCGGTCGTCCGCCGTGAAGTAGAGAGTTTTCGAATCCGGAGACCAGACGACCTCGCTCACACTGTAGTCGAAGCCGGGAGTGAGATTGCGATGGCGCCCCGTCGCGCGTTCGAAGAGCACGAGCTGGCGCCGGTCGGCCTCGAAGCCGGGCCGGTCCATCTTGCGGTACGCAATGTATCTGCCGTCGGGCGAGTAGATCGGCTGACTGTCGTTGGCCGGATTGTCGGTGATCCGCCGTGGCTCCCCCCCTGTCAGCGGCACGACGAAGAGATCGTTGTTGGTGCTGACGGCGATGAGCGGGTCGGTGTTGCGGGTGAAGACGAGCTCCTTGCCGTCCGGAGAGATATCGTAGTCCCGCGAACCACCCAGATCGATCGGGGGTGTGTCGTAGTCGCCCGGCGTCAGATCGCGGGCGATGTCCCCGTCGATATCCATGACGAACACATGATTGCGTTTCCCGTCCTTCCAGGCATTCCACACCCGGTACGGGAGCGTCGTGAACACCTTCGCTTGCACCTTGCTCCGTTCTGCCTCCGCATTCCTCGTCCGGTTGCAGTCGTCGTCCGGGCAATCAGGATACACCTCCGAGGCAAAGACGATGTGCGCGCCCGCAGGAGAAACCAGCAGGCCGGACGCTTCGGTGGAGATGCTCGAGATTTTGCGTGCTTCCCCTCCTCTGACCGGTATGGACCAGATCTGGGACGCGCCGTCGCGGTTCGAGACAAACGCGAGAGCCGATCCGTCGGGCATCCATCGCGGCTCCGCATTTCGTTTCGGCGCCCGCGTGAGCTGAACAACCGGCCCTCCCCCCACCGGCACCAGGAAGATGTTGCTGTTCGAGGTGTTCTCGGCCTTGTTGAACGACGTTCCCATAAAGGCGATCGTTGTTCCGTCGGGCGAGATTCGTGGATCGCTCAGACGCTGTAGCGCAATCAGGTCATCGAAGGTAATCGCTCTCTTCTCCTGGGCCGCGGCGAAGGCCGCGATGACCAGGAGGAATGTCAGGAGCATTCGTTTCATAGGTCGTCTCCCTCGGAACATCAGGTGTCAACGGTCGGTGCCAAAGATGAATTTCAGAGGCCGCCAGACACGCGCAGCCCACGCCATTTCATTATGCGAAGCTCCGGGATCGTAGAAGACGCTCAGGTCCTCTCCTTCCTTGTACCCGAGTGCCTTGAGGATCGAAGCCATTTCCCAGAGGCCGGGAGCGAGGCGTTCGTCCAGATCGATCCCGCCGCAATCCAGATAGAATCTGACGGGCTTCTTTGGTCCGGAATACTTACGCACCGCGCGGAGGAACCCCCCGTCATCCACCGTGAACGCACTGGAGAGGCATGCGGCATGGCCAAACACGTCCGGATACCACCACGCAAAGAGGAAGGAGATCAATCCCCCCATGGACGATCCCATCACCGCCGTGTGGCGAGGCCCCGGCAACGTGCGGTACGTGCTGTCGATGAACGGCTTGACCTGATGGACAACGAAGTCGGCGTAGGCTCTGCCACGGGGAGTATCGGAATACTCCGGACGGCGGTCGGGGGTGTTCCAGAGGGCGACAAGGATGAACTCCTGCAGTTCCGCTGTGCGCACGAGGCTGTCGGCTACCTCATCGACTCTCCAATCGAAGCCAAGGAAGGAGGTCTTCGGATCAAAAACGTTCTGACCGTCGTGCATGTAGAGCACCGGGAAACGTCTCTGTGGTTCGCGGTCATAGGAGGGTGGGAGCACCACAGCGACCTCGCGTCCGTACCGGAGCCCCTCCCCCGTCATTGCTCCATGGCGCACAACGGTTCCCACGACTCCTCCCCCCTCCCCACCAGCACCCAATCCCCAGGAACGTGGTTTCAGCGTAACCGTCGTGTCCCGCAAACACACCACCATCGTGTTCCCGGGGATCACGCCGGGTTCATAGATCGCCTGAGCGACCCACGACCCTTGCGTAACTTTGAACTCGACGGTCGAACCGAGCGGGGCGTCGAAGCTGATACTCCACAGACCGTTGCCGAGCGGACGCAGCGGAACGGCATCGGGAACCCAATCCCCGAGAACAGAGAGATTGCCGGCAATGAAGACTTCTCCGGAGTCCGGCGCAGTCTCCGAGGCATCGACCACGACGGTGATCGTGCGCGTTTCCTGACTCAGGCCCCAGGCCGACATGATGCAGAGCGAAGTTGCGGTGAGAAGAAAGATCCTGCGCGGCAAGAAGAATGGCCTTCCTCGTGTGGGGGAAAAGGCAACAGACCACATGCCCGTTCACTTGTACTGCTCAGCCGTAACGCCCGGGCAACCCCGGTGGGTCTCCGACACAGGATGACGGCCACCTGCCGCGGTCGAGCGCCGGAATCGTCACCGCCCCGCCGACCGGCACGCTCATACACGCGGATCGCGCCGATCCGGCCCCCTCGTTGCCCACTCCCGTTCTGTGCTCAGGGCGGTACGTCCCGTTCACCACCAACAGCGACGACCACGGAGGGTTCTCTTCAGAGCCGCTGCTGTCTCAGGGGAAGATGCCAAGCTCCATGTACGACTTCCCGATCTTGTCGATTGCGAGGATGAAGGCCGCCGTTCGCAGATCGATCCCCTTCGTCTTCTTCCACACTTCATGGATCTCGTGGTAGGCCGAGATCATCGTATCCTCGAGACCCGAGTTGACGAGATCTTCCTCATCCGCACCATGCGCAAGCCGGCGTTTCTCTTCCTCCGTGATCGTCTGCCCCGTGATCCGCTCGATCGTCGCTATGAGCTGGTGTGTGGATGTCTCGGCAAAGCGCTTGCCCATGCGCCCCATCCGGACGTGCTGAAGATTCTTCAGCCATTCGAAATAGGACACCGTGACGCCGCCGGCATTTGCATACATATCGGGAAGAACCATCACTCCCTTCTTCAGAAGAATCTCTTCTGCAGCAGCCGTGGTGGGTCCGTTGGCACCTTCGGTGATGATCTTCGCCTTGATCCGACCAGCATTGGACGAAGTGATCTGGTTCTCCAGCGCAGCAGGGACGAGGATGTCACAATCCAGCTCCAGAGCGTCCAGAGTGTTCGGGATATTCGTCGCTCCGGGGAAGTTGAGGATCGAACGCGTCCCCCTCCGATGCTTCACAACCGACTCGAGATCCAGTCCCTTCGGATCGGCAATGGCGCCTTCGTACTCCGCCAGTCCGACGAGGAGAGC
>CAYXMK010000105.1:4086-8380 GCA_964465905.1 uncultured Ignavibacteriaceae bacterium
GCATAGGTGTCGAGGATCCACGCCATCTCCCGCTCTCCGGTACCGTAGTCGGGCGCCGGGACGTCGATGCCGGGACCGATGAAGTTCTTCTTCACCAGCTCCGCCGTGTAGCGCCTCGTGATCCGCTGCAGCTGCGCGGGCGTGTACTTGCGCGGATTGATTCTGACGCCGCCTTTCGCCCCTCCGAACGGCACATCCACAACGGCGCACTTGTACGTCATCAGGGCGGCGAGAGCCATGACCTCATCTTCATTCACCTCCTCGCTGTACCTGATCCCGCCTTTCGTCGGCGTCTTGTGCTGACTGTGCTCGACCCGCCACGCCTCGATGACCTCAACCCCCTCATCCGTCTGTACCGGGAAGGCGAACTTGTAAACGCTGTTGCAGATCTTGATCTGATCCAGAAGGCCCTTGGGATACTGCAGGTATGCGGCGGCCTTATCGAAGTTCTTTGTGACGTTCTGGAAGAAACTCACATTCTCCTGTTGCTGAGCCATGACGATTCTCACCTTTCGCTGTAAGGATGGGGAACCAGAGATAGACGAAAGCTACCTCGATTGAGCCAAAAAAAGCAAGAAATGGGCCATGGGAGTGGGGAACGAACGGAAGAAAAAAGAGGATGGCCATGCCACCCCCTTGCAGAATTGACACCAACGCGCACAGGGCATCCCACTATTTGGAAAGCATCATCTTTCCCACTCTTGAGAATGTGCCGTACGAGAGTCGCGAGAAGTAGATTCCCGACGGAAGTCCGGTTCCGTCGAAGATGGCTGTGAATTCTCCCCTCTCATGCTGATACCCGGCGAGCTCGCGGATTTCACGCCCGAGGGCGTCGAGCACCTTCAGTGACACAAAGCCGCGCGCAGGGATCGAATAGCGGATACGGGTGGTGGGATTGAAGGGATTCGGGTAGTTCGACAGCAGGAAGAACGTCACAGAGCGATCTTCAGCTGCCGCGGCCGTCGGCGGTGTGACGGAGACAACCTTCGCGAAGATCCTGCCATGGCTGGCATCGAGTCTCCCGTCGAGCCACGTGTAGACGCAGGCGCCCGAGGGAGTGATCTTCACATCGGGTTGGAGGGATGCCGACACGGGTGAGGTCAGCTCGGTGATGGAACCGAGGGGGTTGCCGGAAGCGTCAAAGGCCCTTGTCTTCGCACTCCACTGCGCGCCGGGGAGAGAGTCGCTCCACGTCACGACGAAGTTACCCTGACCGTCCATCGCTACGCCCGGGGCGTACTCGAAGAATACCGACTGGCTCGCCGTGAGCTTGAGATTTCCTCCGACGGGATTTCCCGAGCCGTCGTACCGCTGGGCATAGAGATCACCGCCCGGGTGCGCCCGCGTGTCAATCCACACCACCACGCCCTGCCCCTCAGCGTTCATCGCCGCTCGGGGAAACTGGTTGTAGTTCCCGACTGCGTCCGTGTTTGCCTTGAGATTCCCTCCGTTCGCCTGAGAACCGGTGAATCTCTGCACGTAGACATCCCCGCGGGCATCCCCTCGGGTGTCAGACCATGCAACGATGGTACGCGCGCCGTTGCTCGCCGCCGATGGGGCGGCCCGGTTTCCCGAGGAGGCATCGTCAATGACAGCGGCGTTCCCCAGGAGTGTTCCCGTGCTCCCGCTCACTACCGTCGCGCCGATGTGATAGGCGTCGTTGATGTAGTACCGGTACACCACGAGGAAGTCAGCGCCGAACTGCGTGGCTTCCGGCATGTAGGCGTAGCCGCTTCCGGAGTTGTTGACGCGATTCAACTGCCGATCCACGATCTGCGCCGAGCCGTCCGCTCCGTACCACGAGAAATAGACATCGTCAAACTTGATGCTCTCGACCGTCGTCCGCGCGTCGACGTGATAGGCAACGACCAGAGCGCCGCTGGGCAGAATGAGCGGGGCACTGTAGTAGAGCGAAAAGTCCGAGAAGAAGCCGAATGCGATGTTCCCGACTTTGAAGTTCTGCGTCGTCGCTGTGCCCGAAGCCGAGAAGCGCGCGGCCATGATGTCGCCAATCCCGGCCAGCCGGCCGGCGGAGGATGCCCCGTACCTCTCATCCCCCCACGAAAGGGCGAACGAACCATCGACGGGATGGACGGCAACACGCGGCCGATAGACCAAAGCACCCGTAACGTCACTGACCGCGAAATCCTGGACCACGGTGACAAACTGCCCCGAGGACAACTGCACAGCGCAGAGGAGCACCACCACCACGGCGATCTGCTTCATAGCGCCTCCTGATCTGTGACGCTCCTGGACATAGCCGGTCCCGGCTGATCGTCAGCGCGCCAGGACCATGCGTATGGACGATGTGAATGTGTCCGTCTGCATGCGGGCAACATAAACGCCGCTGGGAAGCCCGGAAGCATCAAAGCTGATGCTGTGCGAACCGGCCGCCTGCCGCCCGCGCACGAGATCCGCCACCTCACGCCCCAGAAGGTCGAATACTCTGAGCGAAACACGACCTTCCTGCGGCAGATCGTAGCGGATGACCGTCGTCGGATTGAACGGGTTGGGGAAATTCTGCTGCAGCCGGAACGACGCGGGGAGCACCGGCTCCGCCGGACTCACGTCGGTCGGCCGCGAACCCACGGTGAAGCTGACCGGGAAGTACCCCCCGTTGATCAGCGCCTGCTCGTTGCCGAGTCCTGTAATGCCGTCCGATGCCAGATCCACCACGTAGACCTGCGCTGAACTCTGCGTGAGGTAATGGAAGAAGACCTTCCGGTCGTCGTTGGAAAACGACGGGCTTCCGAGCGAGAAGTAGTTGTTGGTGACCAGACCGACTTGACCCGTGTTGAGGTTCACCGCGAGGACGCGAACGGAATCTCCTTCTTCGAAATAATCGAACGCGATGGTGTTGTCCGAATTGGAAGCGAAGACGGCATTGCCGATGCTCACCCCCGGCGGCTGCGGAGGGAAGAGTCGCGCGATGGCGGTATCCGCAACTCGGACCATGTTGATATCCCAGTACCCCGTCGTATCTCCCGAGGCATTGACCGTGATGTTGAACGCGTCATACATCACCACCTGACCGTCGGAAGTCCAGTCGAGCCTGTCGGCATACAGAATATTGCCGGTGGTCACCCCCTGCGTGTAGGTCGGTGTGGACAGAGGCAGGACCTTCGTGGCGGAGCTATTCTGAAGATCGAAGACGTAGATCCTGGCCTCCTCGAAGATGGATGTTGCCGCAAGGTATCGGCCGTCGGGCGAAATGGCGACATTGTTGAAGCCGCCGCCGGTGGAGATGGCCTGGTCGTTCGAGCCGTCCGTCTGCACGGCCCGCAAGTTCGTGCTGTTGTCCACGTAAAAGATCCACGAACCGTCATCGGTCACGGTCGGACGGCTGTAGAGAGATGCACTCGAGATCAGCGTGATGTCGGTCCCCGTCGGGCTTGTCCGGTAGAGATTTCCGGTCGATGCCTCGACGACGGCGAGGAAGTTATTCCCCTGCACCGGCGGTTGGGAGGGGGGAGGCGGCGTGGCCGATCCGGCAGTAATGCCGACAGCGTCGAACGCCGCTGCAGCAGCGACCGCCTTTGCGTTGCCGGGGCCGCCGAACAGATCTTCCGCGGCTTTGATCACCGCCAGCCGGCAATCGATGAACTGCGAGTTCCGGTTCAGATACAGCGTCAGGGCACGATAGTAGACCTGACCCGCCTCGGTCAGCGTCACGCCCGGGGACGTCGCGAACAGGTAGAACGCCTTGTTCGGGATGCCGCTGTTGATGTGAACGCCGCCGTTGTCCCCCTGCGGAGTGTTCGGCAGGTTCCGATAGTCGTTCATGTGAGCCGGCTGCTGGCCGCTGAAGGCAATGTTTGAGGCGCCGGGATCATCCATCCGTCGGAGCGCATCCCCCGCCACGCCCGGCGTCGTCACGGTCTCGCCGAGCGACCAGTTCGCCGACGACGGATCCGCCCAGAACTCGAACAGGACGCCGAAGACGTCCGCGAACGATTCGTTCAGCGCCCCCGGCTGGTTCTCGTAGATAAGATTGGCCGACCGCTCGATGACCCCGTGCGTCATTTCATGAGCGGTCACGTCCAGCGCCCCCGCCAGATCACCGAAGTTCACCCCGTCGCCGTTGCCGAACACCATCAACTGCCCGTTCCAGAAGGCGTTGTTGTAATTCTTGCTGAAATTCACGACCAGATTCATCGTAGAGCCGTTGCCGTCGATGGCATCCCGGCTGTGAACGGCCTTGTAGTAATCGTAGACCTTTGAACCGTTGAAAGCCGCTGAGACCGACTGCTTGTTCGGCCAGGCCGTCGGCGTGGACGATGTGACGAAGTACAGC
>CAYXMK010000106.1:0-1576 GCA_964465905.1 uncultured Ignavibacteriaceae bacterium
GATAATTCACTCATCTGATTTGTGCTCCTTACTATTACCTTTGTGCCGCCCAACTAGTGATTAGGTATGAACAAGACGCGATTTGTTGCGTTGCTGCGGCGCGCAATGTTACGTGTTTCCGTTTCTTCTGTCAGAAGGGGACGTGAACCGTGCGCCCCCGCGCAAAGATAAGCGATTGGGAGGAATTGCGCAAATGGCGTCCGCTGCGAAACCGCTGCTCTTCGATAAGCTCCGAGAAACTATGAGGTTACGGCATCTGAGCCTGCGCACAGAAGAGGCCTACCTCCACTGGATTCGGAGATTCATCCAGTTCCACCAATACCGCCATCCGAGAGAAATGGGATCGGCGGAAATTAGAGATTTCCTCTCGCATCTGGTCAGAGATGGCAATGTGAGCGCGTCAACACAGAACCTCGCACGGCATTCCGTCCTCTTCCTCTATCGAGAAGTCTTGAATGTGGATCCCGGGGCGATCGGAGCCATCGAGCTTGCCAGACGACCCAAAAGGGCACCCGTCGTCCTCACTCCCTCCGAAATCGTTTCCCTCCTGCAACAGCTCAGGGGTACCCCCCTCGTCGTTGCCGGACTCCTCTACGGGTCCGGTCTGCGCCTCCTGGAAGGTCTTCGACTGAGGATCAAAGATGTCGACCTCGAGTACGGCCAGATCACCGTCCGGGACGGCAAGGGAGAGAAAGACAGAACCACCGTGCTCCCTGCTCTCTTGAAACCTGCCCTGAATCACCAGCTCAAGAAAGCCCGACTGGTGTTCGAAGAAGACCTGGCGTTAGGTGCCCCCGGCGTTTCACTTCCCTCTGCACTCGAGCGGAAGTTCAAGAATGCAGCGAGAGAATGGGCCTGGCAGTACGTCTTCCCATCAATCCATTGTTCCCACGTCCCCAACACCGATGTGCTCAGGCGCCATCACCTCCACCCGTCCGTTGTCCAGCGGGCTGTCAAAGCCGCGGTGCGCGCAGCCGGACTGACGAAGCCGGCCAGCTGTCATACGTTCAGACACTCCTTTGCTACCCATCTGCTCGAGAATGGTACCGACATCCGTACCGTGCAGGAACTGCTCGGGCATTCCGATGTCCGGACAACGATGATCTATACCCATGTGGTCCAAAACCGGCAGGCGAACGTCGGCAGTCCGCTGGACACAACCATCCAGCGTGTCTTTCCTCGGTACTTCGGACAGGACCTCCTTGCGGACAAGACAGAACGTCCGCCCGCCCCGGGCAGCAGCGAGATCCCGAAGGACAGGCAGACGGATGGCCATAGCGGTGTTAGAAGTCCGCTCGATTGGTGCGACGATACGGAATCGACGGAAGATTCACTCTGAGGGGTGGTCGAGCGCGCAGGCCGGGAGCCCTGCGCTAACGATGGCTTGTACTCAGGGGATAAAAATTCGCTGACTCGACCCATCATCGGCCCGGTTTCTGTCCTGTACTGCGCGAAGAGCGAGTCCTGCGTTTCCTCTTTCTTACCCCCCCTTGCGAGCTTTCGTCACTATTACGCAACTACGCAACGCCGGTCGGATGCGGATCTGCAAACGCTTCCGGTGTATGCTGTTTGCGAT
>CAYXMK010000106.1:1676-8377 GCA_964465905.1 uncultured Ignavibacteriaceae bacterium
GCACGGCTTTGCGTTTGTCGCTCCTGCGCCGTATCATGTCCTTCGCACGGAGGTACACGAAATGGACATCCCTGCCTGAAAGCGAATGCCGCTCGAGCTTTTCGTCGGAGGCGTCGCGGCCGGATTCTCCCTTGCAGTCCCGATCGGACCCATCGGCATCCTCTGCATCAAGCGGACAATGACCGGCGGGAGCCGGAAGGGACTCCTTGTCGGACTCAGTGCCGCGTTGGCCGACATCATCTACGCCGCCGTTGCCGCGTTCGGCGTTTCCTTCGTCCAAACGTTCATCGACGATCAACAGCACCTGATCCGTATCGCCGGCGGCCTGATTCTCCTCGTAATCGGTTTTCGTGTGTTCCGAACCATCCCTCGGCTTGATGCGTCCCCCGCAACGGCTCGCCGGACGGCTTCGGAATTCTTCTCCACCTTCCTTCTTGCGCTTACCAATCCGCTGACGCTCTTCGGCTTCGTCGGCGCGCTCTCGGGCCTCGGCGTCGACGGAACGAGGGCAACCCCCTCATCGCTGCTGCCTCTGCTTGCAGGCGTCTTCTGCGGGTCCTTCCTCTGGTTCACGCTGATCACCGGGCTGGTGGGGCTCTTCAAGGTGAACCTCGGTGCCCGCGGCCTTGCCCCCACGAACAAAATCGCCGGCTCTCTGTTGATGCTCTTCGGCGTGGTGGCGGTGTGGAGCGGAGTGATCGGCTTCTGAACTCACGTCACAGAGGTTCGCTCGACAGATCGCCGCTGTTTCTCTCCGTTTCTTCTCCCGCCTCTTCGCCGTAGAAGCAAAAAGCCCCTCTCCCGAGCAGGGAAGAGGGGCGAAGAGCGCCTGCGAAGAACCGATGCCTACAGCTGAGGTTTGTAGTACTTCAACGCCTCCGGCAGTTCGTCCTTGATCTTCTGAATGCGCGTATCATCGGAGGGATGGGTGCTTAGAAACTCGGGCGGGGCCTGTCCCCCCTTGCCGGCGGCCATCCGCTGCCAGAACGCGACGGCTTCGTTCGGGTCGTAACCCGCCATGGCCATGAAGATGAGACCGAGATGATCGGCCTCGCTCTCGTGGAGGCGGCTGTAGGGGAGAAGCGCTCCCACCTGCACACCGACGCCGAACGCCGTCATCCACAACTGCTTCGTCTGCTCGGGTTTGTTCGAAAGCGCCTGATCCAGGGCCATGCCACCCATCTGCGCCAGCAATCCCTGGCTCATCCGCTCTTTGCCGTGCTCGGCGATAGCGTGGGCGATCTCGTGTCCCATAACGACGGCAAGGCCGGTTTCCGTTTGTGTGATGGGAAGGATGCCGGTGTAGACGACGACCTTGCCCCCGGGCATGCACCAGGCATTCACCTGATCGCTCTCCACCAGATTGAACTCCCACCGGTAGTCCTTGAGCCGGTCGGACATGTTCTGCTGTCGGAAGAACTCCTCGACGGCTCCCTGAATGCGAGTGCCCACGCGGCGCACCAGGGCAACCTGTTCCTGGTTCGTACTCGGTTTGTTGGCCTTGAGGAATTCGTCGTACTGCTGGTAACTCATGGAGAGCATCTGCGAAGAGGGAATGATACTCAGCTGCTTGCGGCCTGTAACGGGAACGGTACTGCAGGAGCTGAGGAGGAAGGAAAACAGGTACACCACACACAGCACCGGAAGTTGAACGGCCTTCATGGCGAATCTCCCAAACCGTGAATCATCAGATGAGTGCGGACACGCGGCGGCAGTGTGCAATGTACAAAATCCGCGGCGTGAAAGGAACTGCACGCGAATCTGAAGAACGGCGAGAGAACAATCGGGTCACTCGTAGCGGAGGGATTCAACGGGGTCGACGCTTGCCGCCTTTCGTGCCGGGAAGAGACCGGCAGTGAGCCCGATGAGGGTGAGAATGCCGAAGGTCATGATCATGGTCCCGGCGGAGAGGATGGGACGGCCGAGAAACTGCATGGCTCCCTCCTCGGCCGGCATCATGCGCACGACAGACACGACGGCGGAAGAAAACAGCAGTCCGATGCCACCGCCGATCAAGGCCAGGAGCAGGGCTTCGAAGAGGAACTGGGCCAGGATGTAGCTCTTCCGGGCGCCGATGGCCATCTTGATGCCGATGTCCCGCGTCCGCTCCTTGACCACGACGTACATGACGTTAGCGACGCCTACGCCGGCAATGAGCAGCGTGAGAAAGCCGATCGAGAAGAGGAAGATCGATACCCCCGTGCCGATCCGGCGGCTGATGCGCTCGGCCTCCACGAAGTCCCAGACGCCAAGGGCACGCTCGTCCGACGGATCAAAACGGTACTTGCTCCCCAGCACACGGTAGAGTTCGCTCTTGACCCGCTCCTGTTGTCCAGGGTCGGCAGGCCGTACGACGATCGTGTTGACGTACGTGTGGCCGTACATCGTGCGGAATGTGGTGTGCGGCATGATCGCACGGCGGACATCCGGACCGTTGTTCATCGCCGTCTGGATCTTGCGCTGCATGATCCCGACCATCGTGAACGGCACGCCATCGACGAGCAGCACTTTGCCGACGGGATTCTCGTCTCCGAAGATGTCCCCGGCGATTTCCTCTCCGAGGAACAGCACGCGGCGCTGGAGGGTCATGTCGAGGTCGTTCAAGAACCTCCCCTGTTCTGCAGGATACATGCGGCGCATTTCTTCAAACGATGGGTTGACTCCCTCGCACTCCGTGGTCACCGAGAAGGCGCCGTACGTCAGGGTGACGTTCCCGCGGTACTGGGGAGAAATCATGTCGATGCCCGGGACAGCTTTCTTCAGCAGTTCGACATCCTCTTCGACCATTCGGATGCGGCGTCCCTTCGGGAGTCCCTCGAATGCCTTCCCCGTCTCCCCGCCGTAGACAATCATGATTCTGTTGCCGGCGTTCATCATCCCCTTCAGCATCTGGGTTCCCAGTCCCTCTCCGAACGCCAGCAGGAGCACCACGGCAATGGTGCCCCACGTGATGGCCATGAGCGTCAGGAACGCGCGCAGGCGGTGAGCCCGGAGATCGTGGAGGAAGTCTTTGAACAGCTCGCGATACATGGGCGGCCTCGGTCAGGTTCTCAGGCAATCCACCACGTTCAGGTTCGCGGCGCGGCGCGCCGGCATCAGTCCGGCAACCAGGCCGATCACCGAAAGCACGAGGGCGGTCACGGCAACGACCTCGGCGGAGATTTCCGGGGTGCCGACGTATTCCTGGATGGGCACATACTGCATGCCGCCGACAATCCCGGCGGCCAGCAGGAACCCCGCGGATGCGCCGAGGGACAGAATGAAGAACGTCTCCAGGAAGAACTGCGAGAGGATGTTGTACTTCGTTGCTCCCACCGAGCGCTTGATGCCGATTTCCTTCGTTCGCTCCTGCACCACGATGAACATGATGTTCGCCAGTCCGATGCCTGCCACCGCAAGCGTGAAACTGCCGATCAGCGCGAGGAACCCGTTGAAACCGAGAAACAGATAGAAGAAGAAACGGTCCATATTGTTCGTATCCCAGATCCAGACGGCGTCCTTGTCGGAGGGGTCGAACTTGTACTTCTTGGACAATGCTTCGCGCACTTCCTGCTGCACCTCCTCGGCTCGCAGCGGGTCGTCCACCTGATAGATGATGTTGTTGAGGTACACGGTTCCGAACATAGCCGAATAGGTAGAGGCCGGAATGAAGACGCGGTCCTGGTCCCGGGCGTTGTAGGACGAGGGCTGGGTCTTCTTCTGCATCACGCCGATGACGAGGAAGGGCGTGTCGCCGATGAAGAGGAATCTGCCGACGGCGTTGCTCTCGCCGAAGAGATACTCCTTCACCTTGTCGCCGATGACGGCCACCCGGCGGCGCTGTTCCATGTCGGGATCGTTGAGGAAACGGCCTCCCCGCTCGGGAATGATGTTCCGCATGTCTCCGAAGTTCGGGTAGATGCCGGAGACGAGAGGATGGAGGATATTCTCCTCCACCCGCACATTCACTCTCCTGCCGTACTCCGCGCTGATGGCCTTGAGCCCTCGCACCTGCGACCGCACCAGTGCAGCGTCCTCCTCGAGGAAGTACATCGAGCGGCCGATGCCGAATCCCTGCCACGGTTTCGTGGTCTTCCCCGGCCAGACGATCGCAATGCTCTCTCCCATTCCGTGCATGTTCGCGATGGTCTGCTTGCGAAAGCCGACGCCGAACGCAACCAGCACAACGATCGCCACCGTGCCCCAGACCAGCCCGAACATTGTGAGCGTCGAGCGAAGTTTCTGGGCTTTCAGGTCCAACCAGAACTCGGATACGATGGAGCGAACATGTGTCACGGAAGTCTCACTGCTTCAACGGGTTACCGGCTTCCTGCCGGAAACGGGCCTCCAGCTCAGCTGTTGGCCCAAGGCCGTGGTGAGCCGTTCGGCCTCCCTCACCAGCGGGGCCGCAGTTGCCGATGTCACAACGTGTGCATCGATGAGCAGATGCAGCCAGTACGAGCTTTCGTCGGCGACCGTTTCCGCGCCCAGGAGCTTCGACCGGAACTCTCGTCGGGTGCGGGCGTGCCGCGCTGCCCGACACTGAGCGCCAATGCAGGTTGCAGAACGCACGAGCTGGCTTCCGACAACACTGGCGGCAGGGTGGCCGGGGAGCGATCCAACGAGTGACATCACCCGTACAGCAAACCGCTTGCAGCGTTCTTCGAGATGTTGTGACGATGTCAACACGGATTCCCGTAGGTCACAGTTGATGCACCTGTGCTGATCGATCAGTCGATCTTCTTGACCGGCTTCTCGAACACCTGGTCCCCCTCCTTCAAACCCGAGATCACCTCCACGTTGATCGCATCGCTCAATCCCGTTGTGATCAGCCGTTCCTCCTGTGTTCCCCCGCCGAGCGCCACCTTGACGAACGAAGAATCATTACGGAACGTGACGGTCCTCTCGGGAATCATCAGCACGTCGCTCTTCTTGCGGATGATGATGCTGGCGTTCGCGGAATAGCCGGCCCGGAGCACGGTGTTCTTTGCGGCGGGGATGAGGATTTCAATCGGAAAGACGGTCGCATTCTCGCGCTTCTCGGCTTTCAGCCAGATCTTCCGGAGTGTCCCGCGCACGGTATCGCTCGGGAGCGCCCCCACCTTGATTTCCGTTTCCATCCCCTCCTTCAGCTTGCCGACGTCGATTTCATCCACCGTCCCCTTGAAGAGCAGGCGGTCCATGTTGGCCATTCGCATGAGCACCGTCCCCTCCTGGAAGGAGGTAAGGGGCGTGACGGGGTCTCCGACTTCCACCGTGCGGCTCAGGACGAATCCGTCGATGGGGGCTTTGATGATCGATTCGATTCTGGTGTTGCCGATCGTGATGCGGCCGCTCTCGATGAGAGCAAGTTTCTCGAGTGCGATCTTCAGCTGCAGCTCTGCTTCATCGAACCGCCGGATGAACTCTTCGTATTCCTTCGGTGAAATGAGCTGGTTCCGGAAGAGCGACTCTTGCCGAACCTTGTCGCGCTTCAGGTTCTCCAGATCCACCTGTTTCAGCTCGACGAGCCGCTTTGCCTCGGCAAGCTCGAGCGGGGTGGGATCGGGACGGACTTCCAGGAGAGGTTGTCCGGCCCGTACGGCGGCGCCGACATCCGCGAAGATGCGGCTGACCACTCCCGAGATCTTGGATTTCACGGAAATCTCATTCTCCGGCTCGATCGTGCCGACGGCAAGGGCCTTATCCACGATGGTTCCCCTGGTCACGTTCACCGTCGGGAGAGCTTCCTCATCGCTCCCCCTGGAGCTTCCCACGACGAGCATACCGGCGGCCGTCAGCACGAGAACGCCGACGGTGGGGATCACGACTTTCTTCTTCATGAGTGCCTCTTTGAGAATATGCAGAACACGGCGCATCGAATGCTTCCCCGTTGTTGCCTCTTCCACTCTACGCCGTCCGGAGCGAAATGTTTCGCAGGCGTGCACCACGGGATGCAGCTGGGGAGAGATATGACTCGGCGTGGCGGGAAAACGTTGGGGGAAGGGACGAAAGGAAGAGTGAGGCCGGATCACTCGGCGCGGGTTGCGAGCGCGTTGGCGACAAATGCCCGTATGCGGCTCTCGTATTCGCGTCCGCCGACAGCGAAGGTGTTGTTGTGATCGGCGCCGGGAATCTCGTAGAACTCCTTCGGACCGGGTGCCGCGTCGAAGAGCTTCTTCCCGAGTTCCAATGGAACGATCGAGTCCTCTGTACCGTGAATGACCAAGAGCGGAAGGGAGAGAGTCCGGATCTTGCGCTCGGAGTCGAATTTCGTCCGCAGGAGGAACCGTACCGGAAGGAACGGGTACAATGCCGATGCCATGTCCCGAGCCGAGGTAAAGGGAGTCTCCAGAATCAACGCGGCCGGCCGGCGGCGGGTTGCGACATCGACTGCGACGGCCGAGCCAAGGCTCGTGCCGAACAGCACCAGCCGATCGGGCCGGACGCGCGGAAGCCCGGCTGCAAAGTCAAAAGCGGCGCGACCATCGCGGTACACACCCTCTTCGGTCGGCGATCCATTGCTCCGCCCGTATCCCCGGTAGTCGTAGATGAAGATGCTGAAGCCTGCGCTCTTCAGCCGCATGAGGAGCTCAATGCGGTGGGAAAGGTTGCCGGCGTTGCCGTGCGACATCACGAGCGTTGCCAGGGCGCTGTCCCGGGGGATAAACCATCCGTGGAGACGGACGCCGTCCTCTGCCGTGAACCAGTGATCCTCCACATGCAGACTGCGCGGCACGGCG
>CAYXMK010000107.1:0-7241 GCA_964465905.1 uncultured Ignavibacteriaceae bacterium
GGTCGTCACAGACCGCGCCTGCGCCGTTCGCGATCATCAACGTCCCCCGCTGATAGATCTCGTTCCGGTGGATGTGGCCGTGAAAGACCGCCTTCACTCCGAGACTCTCCAGTTGTCGAACGAGTCGCCGCCGCTGTCGCATACGCATCGTCCGCGCCTCGATCCGATGCCACACGGTATTCCCATGTGAGCCATCGGTGGCCAGGTCGTTGAGATGGTGATGCAGAACGGCCACGGGCGTCGCCCCCTCCAGGAGATCGGTCGTCTCAAGCCGACGCAACGCTTCGAAATCCTCTTCTTCCAGGTTTCCGTTGGTCCCCAGCGGGTTGCGAAGCAGCGACCAACGGGGGACGGAGTTGAGGGCGATGATCGCCAGCGGACCCACGCGCTTGACAAATGGGAAGACGCGATCGGGACGCAACGCGATGGTACCCGCAAGAGTCTCTGCAAAGGCTTCGTTGAAGAGGTCGAGATTCCGTGTGCAGTCCACGGACCGGATGTGCTGGGGAAAGCTCAAGATGTCGACAGCCCGGTGGGGGCCGCCGAAGATGTCGTGATTGCCCGGGACCACGGTGAGCCTCTCCGGCTGGAGGAGTCCGAACCGATGGAGAATCTCCCGCGCGACGTAGAAATCGTCCGGATCACCCGTGCTGACAATGTCGCCGGAAAGAACGATGTGATCCACCTTGCGCTCCAGGATCATCCGGATCAGGAGCTTGAAAGACTTCAAATGTTCGCGATAGAATTGGCGACTGAGGTGCGGATCGGAGAGATGAATGAGAGTGAAGGTCGGGTGCCCGCTGCCTCCTTTCAAGGGAGAGCGGGGAGATCCTCCGACGAGCAGGCGTAACGAGGGGTCGTCAGGCCGCCCGTCGGCCAGCGGAGCGTTGATGACGCTCGCGGATATCAGCATAGTGTTCGAAGAGTTGGTCGAGAATGGACTCCCAGCTGAATTCTCGTGCGCGCGCAAGGGCATTGTGGCGTAGCTGGTGCCGGTACTCGGGCCTATCCAGCAGGCTCTCGATTCCCCGCGCCAGATCTCCGGCATCCAATGGTCGTGCAAATAGCCCGCTTCGTCCATCCTCAATGATCCCTGCAGCGCCTCCGATGCGCGCAGCCACCGGAACAGCACCGCTGGCCATCGCCTCCAGCGTCACCAGTCCGAATGTTTCGGTGGTCGAGGGGAAAGCAAAGATATCCGACGAGGCATAGCTTTCGGAGAGACTCCGGCCGCTCTGATAACCGAGAAAATGCGCCCCGGGCATCATGGCTTCAAATTCCCTCCGAGCATGCCCATCACCGACGACGATCATCTCAAAGTCTGAACGACGCCGACGAAGCCGTTCGTAGGCACCTGCCAGAATTCTCAGATCTTTCTCCCAGACGAGTCTGCTCACGAAGAGCACCGCCGGCCTGTTAGAAGGAGAATAGCGTGCCCTCCACGCTTCCGAGCGAAATGAGGGATTGAAGAGTTTCAGATCCACGCCGTTGGGAAGATACGCGAGATTGCGGATATCATGCTCGGTTAGCTCACTCAGGATAGGGCGTGTCGGCACGAACGTTCTGTCGACGTTGTTGTAGAGATATCGGGAAAGCTTCCACGTAAGCTCTTCAAGGCCTGAGAGATGGTAGTACCGAGGGTAGGTCGGAAAGTGGGTGTGGTACGTCGCCACGGTTGGAACGCCGAATTCGCGGCCGAACCTCATGGCGCTGAAACCGAGCGTGCACGGGCTGTTGATATGGAGGAGATCCGGCTTGAAGCGTGAGAGGGAAGAACTGAAAAGGCGATAACCCGGAAGGGCAATCCGATAGTTTTTCTGGAGCGGGAGTATGACCGAAGGAACGCGCACCATGGGGATATCGGTCGTTCCCGGATCCGGCAGGGTGGAGGTGAAGGCCATGACTTCATGACCTCTCTCCCGGGCTGCTTCCATCATCCGGTACATGACTCGGGTTACGCCGTCCTGGCCGACCCGAAGATTTGCGTTGAAGTAGGCAATGCGCATCATCTCACCTTTCATCCGGTGCACACAAGATACAAAGAAGGATGAGGTGATGATGACCGCACCGTTAAGAAATCGTGATGGTGCCGTGCCGCCGCGATGCACAAGTCGGGAAGACAAATGCAGAGTGTTACGAAACTGTGAAGGAAGAAGGGAAGGGAACGGCAACCGACCGGGGAGTTGCGGGCTTCTCAGCCCGAGTGCTGAAATGTGGCGGCCACGCCATACGTGGATTCAAACAGATCCCGTTTCCTCATCGCGCCCCAAATCTCCAGTTCCAGAGACGACCGACCTGTCCTCCGGAGCTGAAACGTTACGCTCCCATCGGACCGGCGGACGCGGACATCGCGCACGGCGCTGGAGTGAGTCCGGTCCAACCCATCGGCAATCCGAAGCAGCGACGCCAGTGCCCGTACGACGCCCTGCTGGTGCGGCGAGAGCCTGGCAAACGTGTCGTGCCTCGGCTTCGGCTGGCTCTTTCGGTGATAGCGCGCGATATTGGCGATCATCTCCAGCTCAGGATCGGTGAAGCCCAGGATCTCGGCATTGCGGATCAGGTAGTAGGAGTGGCGGTGGTGTTGTGCATGAGAGACGAAGAGACCGATCTCGTGCAGAAGCGCGGCGGCCTCGAGATACTCCCGTTCCTGCGGGCCAAGCTGGTGAAGATCCTTGAGCTGATCGAACAGACGGAGGGCGATCCGGGCGACTTGGTGCGAATGTGTCTTCTCGTACCGAAACCGCTTTGCGACCTGAAGCACGCTCTGCCGCCGTACATCTTCCAGCGATGTGCGCGTCTTTGCGCCCAGTCGCTGCTCCACGGTGTCCAAGATCATCCCCTCCCGCAGAGCGTATTCGGAAACCCGCATCTCCTTGACCTTGAGTTCCGCCATCACCGATTGCAGAATGAGGGACCCCGCGACGATGATGTCTGCACGAGAAGGGTCCAGTCCCGGGATCGCCTTGCGGCGCGCCGGACTGTCGTAGCTGAGAATCAGATCGACGATGTCTTCAAGCTCCCTCCTGCGAAAGGCGAAGTTGTTGATGCGTCCGAGCGGATCTTCACCCCGGCGGATGCGAATCATGTTCGCGAGGTTCAGGATGGTGCCCGAACTGCCCACCGCAGTACTCGGCGAGAGCGCCCGCACACTGCGGGCCACCGGGTTCAACATGCCGGCAAGGAATTCCCGGCATTTCTTCACGTCCCTCAACGTGAATTCTCCCCCCGGAAAGAACCGCTGCGTCAGACGGATGGCCCCCACCTTGAGACTGTTGGCGTACTGCACGCGACCCCGGCGTCCGACCAGAAACTCCGTGCTCCCGCCGCCGATATCCACCAGCAGCGTGCGCTCCGAGTAGGAGGGGATCGCCTGGAGAACTCCGAGGTAGATCAGACGCGCCTCCTCAACACCGGAAATGACTTCAACATCAATGCCCGTCTCCGACCGAACGAGATCGATGAACTCCTGCCGATTGAGAGCTTCCCGCACGGCGCTGGTAGCCACGGCACGGATTTGCGCCCGCGATGCCTCGGCGATCGCCTTGAACCGCCGCAGAGTCTGCACACCTCTCCGCATGGCCTCGTCCGAGAGGCGCTTCATGTCGGTGGAACCAGAGCCGAGACGGACAATCTCCTTCTCGCGATCGAGAACCGTGAAGTGACCATCCTCCGGGTCAACAGCCGCAACGATCAGGTGAAATGAGTTTGTACCGATGTCGATGGCGGCCAGGTGGATCGGAGCTCCTTCAGTCTTCGACGATGGCACGGATTGCTTCCTTCAGCTTTTCGTTCGTTTCTTCGAAATTCCTCGTGGCGTCAATGGTTCTGAACTTGAACTCTCTCGCCATAACTTCGAACTCCTCGAGGATTCGACGCTGATACTCCACAAAACTGTCGTAGAAATCCTCGCCGAGCTTGAGGTCCATCCCCGATTCCCAGTAATCCATCCCCTCGCCGGAGCCGTCCTGCCAGTAGCGTTCATGCAGGTTCTGTGTATTGATGACCCGGGGGATGAGGTTTTCGATCTTGATCTTCATGTAGAAAACCGCGTCGGGCTCCAGGGCAAAGCCGAACACCCCTCTGATCCATCGCCGGTCCGCACCTCTCACGATGGCCCTCGCAAACGCCGTGTAGATGTAGCGATCGGCGAGCACGACAAAGCCAGCCCGGAGTGCCGGAATGATTTCATGCTCGAGCCGATCCGCAAAATCCGCAGCGTAGAGGAGACTGAAGGTGTGAACGTTCAAGCTGTGACCCGATTTCGCTTCGTCGATCGCCCGACCCATCAGTGGGGAACGTGTCCAGCCCGTCGTCACAACGCCGTGGCCCTTGACTTCCAGCCATTGCCGGAGGTTGTCGATCTGCGTGGAGCGGCCTACACCGTCCGTCCCTTCAATGACGATGAGTTTCCCCTTCAGGTCAGACACATCCACGTACGGCAGGGGAGCCCCGAAGAACTTGCGCGCTTCATGCGACATAGACATTCTCCTTCTTCCGGAGGTACGGAGCCGGTTTGTACTCCCTGAGCATCTGCTGAATCACATCCCGCACCTCATCCTGCTGCCGCTTGATGGGGAGTGTCGCGTCAATCACCGTCAGGTTGTACTCCTGCGCGATGCGGTCGTACTCCTCCAGAATCCGACTCTGAAAGATCGTGAAGCTCTCCTTGACATCCGGACTGAGTCCGAGGTCCATGCCGGCTTCGTGAAACTTGAGCCGGGCACGGCCCGTGAGGATCCGCTTGAGCGAGACCTCAATCGGTACCTTGAAGTAGAAAGCAACATTCGGTTTGACGGCAAAGCTGTAGAGGTTTCGAACCCACTCGCGACTGACCCCCCGGACGACATCCCGACTGAACGCGGTATAGACATATCGGTCGGCAAGCACGATCATGCCGGCCTTCAAAGGAGGAATGATCAGATGTGCCAGCCGGTCGGCAAAATCCGTGGCGTGCAGGATGCTGAAGGTCGTAGGAGTGAGCAGATCTTTCTTCTTTCCTCTCCGGATGGTCTCATTCACGAGGGCAGAGGAATTCCATTCCGTGAAGAAGACACGGTAGTTCATGCTCAGCAACCATTTCTGCACAAGCTGGAGCTGAGTCGACTTTCCCGAGCCGTCAATTCCCTCGACAATGATGAGGCGGCCGGGATAGGGATGATCGAGATCGAGAGGGCCGCGAACGTTCGTTTCCATGATTTCAGCTTTCAGCAAGTTGTCGCAACAGTTTGGGCGTCAGATGCCAGATCAGCGTCCCGTTGCCTCGTGGCGGGGGATTCTCGACGTCGATTCGGCAAATACCCCCTTTCTTGAATTCAAGAAGCGGGTGCGTGCTCCCGAGAATGAGGGAAACTGTTCTGCTGAGGTGCGGCTCATGACCGACAAGGAGGATGCGGCCGGCCTTGCTGTGTTCGCGGAGAAAGGACCAGAGGTCTTCTGGTCTGCCTGCAGGCAGCAGGGCATCGCAGAGGATCACAGAGCCGTGCTTCATTTCACGGACCACGATCTCCGCTGTGCTCCGGGCGCGCTGCAGGGGGCTCGCGGCAATGAGATCGAATCGACCGACGATCTTCGCGATTCCCCGTGCGGCCTGCTTCATCTTCGCGATACCATCGTTCGTCAACGGCCTGTCACTGTCGGCATAACCTGGGGTTGCACGGGACACGGCTACGCCATGACGCAGGAAGTACAGCTCCATCATAACCTCCCGTACGGAGAGTTCATGCTTCCATCGCTCGCAAGAGGCGATGCCGAAAGTTCGTCGATTTCCACCGTCGCAGTTGCCGGCAAAGCCGAACGAACAGCTCTCCTCGCTTGCGACGCTCAGCCCGCATGATCTGCCGAAGACCACCAGTCGGTATACGCGACGATGGGGACACACACATGGCGTTGTACGCAACAAGGTCCGTCAGATGCCGTTTCAGGACAGGGAGCAGCACATCCGCTTCGTGGATGAGCCCCATGACCTCAAGCGTTTCCTTCACCTCGACCACGCACTTCCGGTAGTCTCTGCCAAACAGCTTCTGAAGATCCTCCATCGCGTATCGTAGAGGCTTACCGTCCAACCGCATTCGGTGGAGCGCAACGACACGGCGAGGATGATCCAGAATGAGGTCGGCCTTGGACGTGAAACCGTCAAACAATGCCGGGATGATGCGCCGGGCATCACTCAGCATGGTCGCCTTCGGCCGGAGCTTCGTTGAGATTTTCATGACTTCCGTCGCGCTCTCTCCGCAACGGCAGCATCGAGGAGTGAGCCAAAACCCTCTGACTTCATCCGCTTCAGCTGCTCCAGAAGCACTGCCACCTGCTTCGTGCGCATGTTCGAAAGTTGCGCGATCAGAAGGTCCGGAGCAGTGCGGGCGTTCTCTGGAATCCCGGCACGGCTGGCGGTAAGCGTCAAGATCATGACATCGGTTTCTCGAACCCTTCCCAGGGCTCGTACAAGTTCCTGAACCCGCCGCCGGAGGCGCTTCATTCCCTTTTTGTCAAACAACGGTCGGGAGAGGGTGAGCGCAGATTGCAGGCGGCGGGCGGAGACCCTCAGGTCATGCACGGCATCGACACTCTGCGGCCTTGCAAGCACCAATCCGGCATAGTGCAGTACCTCCGCCGCCCGCGTCTTGAGAATCTTGGCGTATCCCGATCGGACATCCTCAGCGCGTCGGAGTCCCCGTATGTCCCACGGTCGTGCCATGGCCGCACTGCAAGGTCCAGACAAGGGAGGAGGAGTTCAAAAATAGGGCACGGGACCCAGCCCCTGGAGACCCGTGCCCGGAGGAGATCCCCTTCGCAGGGGATTTCGCACTGAACTTACTTCACCAGCATCATTTTGCGGACGTCGCTGAAAGATTCCCCCGAAAGGCGGTAGAGATACATGCCGGCGGAAAGATCCTCAGCACCGAAGTTCAACGTGTAGCTGCCCGCGTTCTGGAACTGGTCGACGAGTGTCGCCACTTCGCGTCCGAGCATGTCATACACCCTCAGGCTTACCCTCATCGCTGAGGGCAGTGCATAGCGAATGACTGTCGTCGGATTGAACGGGTTCGGATAGTTCTGGAACAACTCGAACGTTCCAGGAAGATCGACAGTCCGGCTGGCGTTGGTAACCGCCATATAGTCCGTGTTCTGAGCGTCGTAGTTCGCCCATCCAGCATCCCACCGTGCCCCGAGGCCAAACGCGCCGACATACGTTGTCGGCGTGAAGAATGGGACCTGCAGGCGTGCATTGGTGAAGCTGGCGC
>CAYXMK010000107.1:7251-8374 GCA_964465905.1 uncultured Ignavibacteriaceae bacterium
GGCGGGGGACCCGGCCGCAGGGACTGGATTCGAACTGGTTGCGTGGAAGGGATCGGTCAGCTGCACCTCTGCTGGTTGCGTGTAGAGCCGATTCCCGAATCCTCCTGTCGAGTACCAGGCTTCAGCATTGAATCCTGACGCATTCGTCGTGATACCATTTCCGGCCCGCAACCCCGCCCAGATCGTGTTGCGGATCTGCAGCGTATCGCCCTGTGCGGCGGCAGCGACGTTCGCGCCATCGAGGAGGAGTCCTGTCCGGTAGCCCATGAAGACGCTGTTGTAGATTGACGTCTGCGTCGAACGACGGAGGTGAGCTCCCCGGCGGTGATTCGCCGCCACAGTGGCATTCGTGTCGGACATGGGGCCGATCATGGTCATGTTGGAGAAGAAGGGGGCAGTTCGCGGAGCATTGAAAGTTCCGGTGCCGTCATTGTCGGATTCGAAACCGTTACTTCCACTGATGTCCGCCACCTGCGGATCCTTGATGCCAAGCCCGAACTGAATTCTCCCCCGAAACCCGAAATCCGTGTCGAAATCATCATCCACAGGCTTATAGCTGATCAGATATTTCCCGTCGACCGTTCCACCGAACCACTCGTAGGAATCATCACCGCAGTGGCTGACCTGCACATGCTCAATAACGGTTTTTCGTCCGACGCCACCCATCGTGAGGCCGTTGATTTCGTTGTCGGGGAGAAATGCAATTCCGGAGAATTCGATCCGCACATAGCGCAAAACGCCGCTGGAATCATCGTCGTTGGGCGTTGCACCCCCGCCGTAGATCGTGCCGGTGCCTCCCTCGATCGTCGCGGTGCCTCCCGGGACATTGATCGATGCATTCCCCGCAATAATGATCCCGCCCCAATCGCCGGGTCCGCGCTGGCCTGGCGCAAACTGGCTCGTGAACACAATTGGCGCATCGGGACGCCCATCGGCAATGATCTTAGCTCCCCGATTGATGATCAATGTACCTTTCGAGGCCTGCTCTCCGAAGATGACTGTTCCCGGAGGGATCGTCAGGGTCGCCGGAGGGTTTACGTTGACGAATCCCCTCAGCAGGTATTTTTTGGAACTCGACAGCACAACATCCGAAGAGATCGCGTTCTCCAGTACGCTGTCGGGT
>CAYXMK010000108.1:0-4775 GCA_964465905.1 uncultured Ignavibacteriaceae bacterium
CTCTGTGACGGGAGTCTGGAAGACAGCCAACTGGCATGAGCGAGAGACCTACGACATGTTTGGCATTGTGTTCGACGGCCATCCCGACCTTCGCCGCATCTACATGCCCGACGAGTTCGAGCACCATCCCCTGCGCAAGGACTTCCCCCTCATGGGAATCCCGGGATCCCTCCCTCTCCCCAAGAAATAGACGACGTATGGAAGCCCGTCCCGACGATACCCCACGCAAGTCGAGAATCCTGCAGGCCCTCGAAGACCAGAACACGAGCGTGACGTTCGACGATCCCCTCGGGACCGACCTCGTGCTCAATATGGGTCCGCAGCATCCGGCCACGCACGGCGTCCTTCGGCTGCTGCTGCGGCTGGACGGCGAAACGGTCGTTGCTTGTGTACCCGAGGTGGGCTACCTCCATCGAGGGTACGAGAAACTCGCTGAGGCCTCCACGTACCATGAGTTCATTCCGCATACCGATCGGCTGGATTACCTCTCACCGCTGAATAACAATGTTGCCTATGTCCTTGCCGTCGAGAAACTGCTGGGCATTGAGGCGCCGCCGCGGGCTCAATACATCCGCACGATCATCGCCGAGCTTGCGCGCATCTCGTCCCACCTCATGTTCCTCGGAAGTCTTGCGATGGACGTCGGTGCGCTGACGGTCTGGATGTGGGCATTCCGGGAGCGGGAGAAGGAGTACGACATCTTCGAACGGTTGACCGGCGCGCGGTTCACCACGAGCTACACCAGGATCGGCGGCGTCGCCCAAGATCTCACCCCGGCTGTGGAGGCGATGATCCGGAAGTTCATCGACGAGCTGCCCGGACATCTCGATGAATGCGAGAAACTCCTCAACCGGAACAGAATCTTCCTCGGCCGCACCGACGGCGTCGGCACCATCGAGCGGGACACGGCGATCGATCTGGGACTGACCGGTCCGTCGCTCCGCGCATGCGGCGTGGACTTCGACCTCCGGAAGGCAACACCGTACCTCGTGTACGACAGCGTGGAGTTCGACGTCCCCGTCTTCGAGGGGGGAGATTCACTCGCCCGGTACTACGTTCGCATGAGGGAGATCCGGGAAAGTGTCCGGATCGTGCATCAGCTGCTTGCAGCTCTTCCGCCGGGAGAGATCCATGCCTTCAGGCCAAAGAAGGTGCTGCCCCGAAAGGATCGTGTCTATACGAAGATGGAAGAGCTCATCCATGATTTCATGCTGGTGAATTTCGGCGTCGATCCCCCCGTGGGCGAAGTCTACCACGCTGTCGAAGCGCCGAAAGGAGAGCTGGGATTCTACATCTACAGCAACGGCGACGGGCATCCGTGGCGACTGAAGATCCGTTCTCCGTCCTTTGTGAATATCCAGTCGCTTCCGGAAATGCTGCGCGGATCGATGATCTCGGATGTGGTCGCTATCATCGGCAGTCTGGATCCAGTGATGGGCGAGGCCGACAAGTAGTTGCGCGTCGGCACCGAACGTTTGAGAAGCACTGCTCCCATGTTGACCGAAGAACATCTCAGGAAACTTAAAGAACTCAAGAAGCGCTATCCCACGGCTCAGGCCCTGGTGCTTCCGGTGCTGTGGATGGCGCAGGAACAGTTCGGCTGGATCTCCGAAGAAACGATGAAGCAGACCGCCGAACTGCTCGGACTGCCGTACGCCCATGTGCTGGGGGTCGTTTCGTTCTACACCATGTTCCACACGAGGAAGATGGGAAAGCATCACATAGAAATCTGCACCAACGTCTCGTGCATGCTGCGCGGTTCAGCGCGCATCCTGGAGCACCTTCAACAGCGCCTGGGCATCAAACCCGGCGAAACGTCGCCCGACGGCAGATGGAGTCTGGAGAAGGTGGAATGCCTCGGAGCGTGCGGCGGCGCACCCATGCTGGCTGTGGGGGAGGAGTTCTACGAGAACCTCACACCCGAAAAAGTCGACCAGCTTCTCAAGAAACTCTCCTGATCTCGCTGCGCAGCCATGGATAAGGTTCTCCTGCCCGACATCAAGCACCTGCATCAACTCGATGTCTACCTCGCCCACGGCGGCTATGAGGCGCTCCGAAAAGCGCTGACGATGAAGCCGGAGGAAGTGACCGACGAGGTCAAGAAGTCGGGTCTGCGAGGGCGAGGGGGTGCATGCTTTCCGACGGGATTGAAATGGTCGTTCATGCCGCGGCAGTCGGCAAAGCCAAAGTACCTCTGCGTGAACGGTGATGAATCGGAGCCGGGAACCTTCAAGGATCGGCAGCTCTTCGAGTTCAATCCGCATCTCGTGATCGAGGGGGCTGTCATCGCGGCGTACGCAATCGGTGCGGGGACGATCTACGTGTACGTGCGGGGGGAATACGGCAGGTGGATCCGGATGCTACAGCGCGCCGTGGACGAGGCCTCCGCGAAGGGATTTCTCGGTGAGAACATCCTCGGCAGTGGTTTCTCCACACAGCTCACGATCCACAAGGGAGCCGGAGCGTACATCTGCGGCGAGGAATCCTCGCTCATGAACTCCATCGAGGGAGACCGCGGGTATCCTCGTGTGAAGCCGCCGTTCCCGGCCCAGTTTGGCCTCTGGGGCTGTCCGACAACCATCAACAATGTCGAGACGATCGCCTGCGTGCCGCACATCGTCAGGAACGGGGCTGCCTGGTTCGCCGGCATCGGAGCGCCGAAGCATCCGGGACCCATCCTCGTGGGCGTCAGCGGCCATGTCAACAGGCCGGGTGTGTACGAATTGCCGACCGGTGTGCCGATCCTCGAGATCATCAACAACTACGCCGGCGGTGTGCCGGGGAACAAGAAGATCAAGGCGGTCATCCCCGGCGGCTCCTCGACCCCCATCCTGCGCGGTGACCGGCTGGAAGGCGTCGCGATGGACGCGGAGTCGCTCAAGGCAGCCGGCTCCGCCGTCGGTACGGCGGGGATGATCGTCATGGATGAAGAGACTGATCTGATCGCCGTTCTTGCCCGCATCGCGCACTTCTACCATCACGAATCGTGCGGACAGTGCACACCCTGCCGGGAGGGGACGGGATGGATGGAGAAGATCCTGAACCGATTTGTGGAAGGGAAAGGGAGGAGCGGGGATATTGACCTGCTGATGAGCGTGGCGAACAACATCGAGGGGAATACCATCTGTGCCCTCGGCGACGCCGCAGCATGGCCGGTGCAGTCGATGATCAGGAATTTCCGGGAGGAATTCGAACGAAGAACGGTCCGCGAAGCCGGCGAAGCGGCCGCCTGAACACGGCAACATTCTCCTCAGCGAACTCGTATATGAGCAGGGATCTCAATACGAGTTTTTCATTTTCGGGAGAGAATATCCCCCTCCAAGGGAACGTTCTGCGAGGCACTGGCGTCTAAATGGACGAACGAGGGAAGTCACCGGAATTGGTGCGGAACGCTGCAGGGCCGGAACTCTCCGCCGCACGACGGGTTCCTCCGGAGCCGACGGTGGTTTCCGCAGCCGCTTCTGTCCCCCTGACCAGCCAGTCGGATGAAGACCTGATTTCCCTGTTTCAGACGGGGGAGGAGGCGGCGTTCCGAGTCCTGGTGGAACGCTACCAGGAACGCGTGCGTAACCTGCTGTTCACCCTGTTCCGGGAGCGCGAAATCGTGGATGACCTGGCACAGGATGTCTTCCTCCGGGTCTATGAGGCGCTTCCGCGGTTCCGTTTTGAGTCGTCGTTCTATACCTGGTTGTATCGCATCACCGTCAACAGGGGTCGGGACGAGTTGAGGAGGCGCAAGGTCCGGCGCTGGCTGACACTCCACCCTCTTTCGGATCAGCATGACGACGTGCTCGAAAAGGTGGCGGCGGTGCCGCCCGTGGATGGCGAGACGGCCGACCTCGTGCACCGGGCCCTGGATTCCCTCCCGGAGCATTTTCGGGTGCCCGTGGTGCTGAAAGACATCGAGGGCCTTTCCTACGAAGAGATTGCTGCCGTTCTCCAGTGCCGCATCGGAACAGTGAAATCCCGTCTTGCCCGTGGACGGAGCATGCTGAGAACAGTGTTGAAACCCCTCCTGGAAGATAAGTGAGATGACCCTTGCTACAGCGGAACTGAGCCGTCTTCTGTCGCAGTATGCCGATGGCGAGCTGCCGGAGGAGCAGCGTCTCCGTCTCGATGCCTACCTTGCGGAGCACCCTGAGGCCGTGCGGGAGCTGGAAGAGCTTCGTCGTCTCAAGGGGATGCTGGCGTCGGTGCCGCGTGTGAAGCCTGATCCCGGATTCTGGGAGAGGCTGTCGCGGCGCATCGGTGCGGTATCTTCGGAGGAGGAGAATCTCCTGCCGTTCCCGCGGCGCTTTCTGCCGGCCGCGGTCGCGTTCGGCGTTGTCATGGTCGCGGTTCTTACGATTGCCGTCATCCGTCAGGACATCCCCTTCTTCCGCCTGCTGGAAGAGACTTCGCAGGATGTTCAGCAGGCCTACGAGCAATCGATCCTGAAGGGATCGCTTTCGCCTCTCTTCTCCGGCGTCGGGAAGAATGAAGCGCTGCAGTTCGCTCTGTTTGGCACCCTGCCGCTCGATGATCGGTCCGAGACGACGCTCCGTGTGGACGAGCATCAGGAACGGGGGTACCGGATCGAGTTCGGCAAGACGCAGGAGCTGCCGGCTCCCGTCACGGTCGAAGATCTGTACGCCGAGGTCAAGCCGACGCCGCTCCAGGAGCGTTCGATCGATTCTCTGCTTGAAGATGCGACCAACACCCTGCGTGCCGCGGCGTACGTGGCGGAGAACCAGGCCGTGGCGATTGACCCCGACCTTCCGAGATTGAACCGGGTG
>CAYXMK010000108.1:4785-8270 GCA_964465905.1 uncultured Ignavibacteriaceae bacterium
CAGAGAGTCCGCTTCCAGCGCTTCCTCGAAGCGAGGAATGCGGTCTATGAACTGGTGTCGTCCGCTGCCCCGGAACCGCGCGTGCCTCTGCCGCCGAAGAGCGTCAGGGTACCGCGGATGGCCGGTGCAGCAAGGGAATTCATCGTGATCACTCCCGAGACGCTCATTGTGACGCCGCTGGCCGTGGATGCCCACCGCGTGCGGGAACCTGAGGAGTATTCCGTCAGGAATGTCTACGGCAGGAGGGTCAACGTCGAGTCTCTCGCCCGCCGACATGCAGGGATGGATCGACTGCAGGCGCCCGGCTTTGAGGTCCTTGTGCGTGCTGATGAGGGGGGTGCTCCGGGCGGAGTGGAGATTCGCATCGAACACCGCGCCGAATCGCTGGACCTCGATCCGCTCGTCCGCTGGGTTGCTCCTCGCGTTCGAGTTGTGCGGCGTCCGGACGGTTCACCGGCAGCGCCCGGCGTCGGAACGTTCTCGATCGAGGTCGGTGCCGAGATCGACGGGCGTCGTCTTGCGCTGGACAGCATCTTCGAATGGATGCAGGCCGGCGAGCAGGATGCCTTTCTGAGGATGCAGTCGATGGATTCGCTGATGATGAGATTGATGCAGCAGGGGCATGGGTTCTCCCGCGAACAATTCGACAGTCTGCGCCGCGAGTTTGAACGTGTGAAAGCCCCGCGGCAGAGACGATAGTCCCACCAGAGCTCCCTCCGTTTCTCCTGAGCGGTGTGATCGGCTTGCTTCCCCGCAACCGGCGCGTTGCTTTTCCCCGCAGGTTTGTCTATATTCGCGGGGCTTCTTTTCTCCTGAGTAATCACCCCTGCCATGACGGAGCAAATCCAGGTCAAGATCACGCGCGTCCATCCCGACGCGGCAGACATCCCGCTGCCGAGCTATGCGACGGAGGGATCGGCCGGGATGGACTTGTGCGCGGCGGTCGTGTCCGAGCTGGTGGTGGCGCCGGGGTCCACCGTGCTGGTGCCGACAGGGTTCCGGATCGAGCTTCCGCCGGGATTTGAGGCGCAGGTCCGTCCGCGCAGCGGTCTCGCAGTTCGGCACAGCGTCGGCATCCTGAACGCGCCGGGTACCATCGACTCCGACTACCGGGGTGAGGTGAAGGTTGTTCTCCACAATTTCGGCACCGAGCCCTTCGTGATCCGCCGGGGGAACCGGATTGCCCAGCTCATCCTTGCGCGCTATGCCCGAGTGACATGGGCGGAAGTGGAAACGATTGCCGAGACCGGCCGGGGAGCGGGCGGATTCGGCCACACGGGTATCACACAGAACCGCACGATCTGACCATGGCACAGCGCCGCAGGACAACGTCGGCAGCAGCTTCGGGTGCGGGTCGCCGCCTGGATCAGGCCAGCGTCACCTGGGAGTCGCTCTTTCAATCCCTGGGCCGCTTCGAAATCGTCCTGCTGGTCGGGGCGATCCTTCTTCTCTTCGTTCTCATCTACACGATCCAATCGGTCCTCTCGCCGTTCCTGGTGACCGCGGCGATCGTCTTTCTCCTGTACCCGCTCCGGCGCTACGCCCTGCCGCGGAACCTGATGTGGCTCAGTCTGGGGCTGTTTGCCTTCTGGCTCCTCTACACCATTTCGGATGTTCTGGCGCCGTTCGTCATCTCCCTGCTGCTCGCGTACCTGTTGAATCCGGTCGTCACGAAGGCGGCAGAAGCCAGGATCCGTATCCCGCGCTGGATCTCCGCTCTGCTCCTGATTCTCCTGCTCGTGGGGATCGTCTTCCTGGTGCTGTTCTTCGTGCTCCCGATCGTCGTGGCGCAGGTGGAGGGCATTCTCTCGGCGCTCTCGGGTTTCTTCGATGATGTCCGGCGATGGCTCTGGTCCTCGCGTCTCGCGGCTGTGCTGGAACGGTACGGCGTCAAGGCAGACGAAGTGCAGAAGACCCTGTCGGCACAGCTGGCTCCCCGGTTTGAGGACATCCTCAAGAACCTCCTGCAGGGGATGCTCAGCGTGATCAGCAGTCTCTCGAACCTCGTGACGCAGATCTTCTACATCGTTCTCGTGCCGTTCCTGACGTTCTATCTTCTGATGGATTTTCCCAAAGTGATTCATCGCCTCCACATGCTCTTCCCGAAGCGGCGGAGAGATCGGGTTCAGGCCTTCTTCGGAAAGGCGGATGACATTTTCGGCCGCTACCTGCGCAGCGCTCTGCTGATCGCGTTCCTGGTCGGACTTGCCACCGCAGTTCTCTTCAGCTTCTACGGAATCAAGTACGCACTCCTCCTGGGTGTTGTAGCCGCCCTGCTCGATTTGATTCCGTACATCGGACTCATCGTCACGCTTGTCGTTTCGGGCATCGTCTCTCTGCTGAGCGATGCACACGGCGTCGACAAGGCCATTCTCGCCATGGCGACCATCGGCGTGCTCCATTTGCTCGAGGTGACCATCCTCTGGCCCTGGCTTGTGGGCCGGCGCGTGGGACTCCATCCGCTTCTCATCATTCTCTCTCTTCTCGTCTTTTCGTACTTCCTTGGCGTCGTCGGGTTGCTGATTGCCGTTCCAGCGTCGACGCTGATCATCCTGCTGGTGAAAGAGTGGGAAGCAAGCCAGCGGGGTATCCCTCTCTCTGACTATCATTCCCTCGATTCCGAGGCGTGAATGCCTGGCGTGCTCTACCTTGTTGCCACGCCAATCGGCAACCCGGAGGATTTCACGCGGCGGGCGGAGCATGTCCTGCGCGAAGCGGATGTGGTGGTGTTCGAAGAGCGGAAGGTGGGTGGGCGCGTTCTTCGGAGTCTGCAGATCGAGAAGCCGGTCGAGACCCTCAACGAGCATAACGAACCTGCGGCCTCGTCGGTGATCCTCGGTCTGCTCACGTCCGGGAAATCGGTGGCCCTGGTGTCGGATGCCGGGACTCCCGTGTTTTCCGATCCGGGGCTTCTCCTCGTCCAGAAGGCGATCCGCGCCGGTATTCGTATCGTTCCCGTCCCCGGCGCTTCGTCACTCCTTCCGGCACTGATCGTCTCCGGTTTTCCCATCGACCGATTTGTGTTCCGCGGATTTCTTTCCCCCAAACGTCCCCGACGCCTTGCGGAGCTTCAGCAGCTTCGCAAGGAACCCTCCACCATCGTGCTGATGGATACACCCTACCGGCTCGTTCAGCTGGTTCGGGATATTGCGGATGTGTTCGGCTCGTCCCGCCGCATGTGTGTAGCCATCGACCTCACCATGCCGACGGAAGAGATCCATCACGGCACGGCCCCTGAATTGTATGAGAGATTCCTGAAGAGGGAGAAAAAGGGGGAATTTGTGCTGGTGATTGGACCGGCTTGACGTATCGGCAATGCTCAGTTAGTCGGTTCTTCCGGTCCCGCTCCGCAGGACGGGCCGACCCGACGCAGAGCCGAGAGGCAGCAGCCGCGCCCCGGGACAGAGTCCCGGGCAACACTCTGTTGTTGGGGTCTCCAGACCCGACGCCGAGCCGAAACACAGCGGCCCCGACCTGGGACGGAT
>CAYXMK010000109.1:0-7839 GCA_964465905.1 uncultured Ignavibacteriaceae bacterium
CCAGCATTTCCTGCGGCTTCACTTGGATCTGCTTCGTCCCGTCGAGATTGACATCGAGGTAGTCAACACCCAGGTCCGTCTGCACCCGGGCCAGATTCTGATAAGCCTTCAGATCGCGTTCGCGGAATGCGTTACGCGCGCGGGCGTACGCGTTGTTGATGAGGTCTCCGATGAGGTGCAGGCGGGGTTCGTTCATCGTGTCACCTTGCGTTCGCCGTTGTCCGTCCCTGGTGCCTGCCGACCGGACATTTTTCTCGCGGCGTGGTCGCGCCCGAGCCAGTTGTTGGCCCACGAGGAGGTTCCGCGCAGGCGTTGGTCCTGGATGACCGGCGCGTGCGCCAGCAATGCTTCTTCTCTCCCTTCCCGCTTCAAGCGTTCGTAGGCACGAAGCCAGATGCACGCGCCGAAGCCCTCCACCTCGCAGCGTCCGTCCCGCGTACCCCCACAGGGACCATTCCGCTGGTTCTTCGCACATTGGGATTCGGGACAGAGAAACGCCACGTCCGGGAGCGAGCAGTCTCCACAATCCCTGCAGCGATAGAGAAGCAACTTGCTCACACGCTCCAGGGTGCGCAGGAGCCACGGCCCTTGCGACGGGTCGGCGGAGCGGCCGACCATCCTCGCACCCCATCTGGTCAGAGCCCGGCCGGGCGTGAAGAAGAGGTCGTGAACCCGGCGGGAGAAGCGATAGGAGAGGAAACTTCTTCCACGCGGCCTGTCCCGCAGAACCGGGCGGGTTTGATCTGCCAGTCCGCGAGCAGAATCTTCTCTATAGAAGTAGAACTCGCCCGACCTCGAAAACCTGATCTCCTTGACGAACGATTTCCAGTCGTCTGGAGCGAAGCGCGCTTCCAGATCCAGGATACGCTGTACCGTTTCGGCGCTGTGCACCCCTCCCAGATACGCCCCCCGGTACCCCAGTCCGCGGTAGATGGCAACCTGTCGAGCAGCGAGTTCGAGGAAGAACTCTTTCCCCTGGTCGGGCGAAGTACTGTACTTCAAACACAGGTCCAGAAGGGCGGGAGAAACCACGATCCCCGGCACATGCCCCTCGTGAAAGAAGCGCGCCACACGGGCATTGAGCAGATAGACGTTTCCGATCAACGGTGTCGTACGCATCCCGTGATCGTCCATGTAGACCCGGAGCTCGTGCATCTTGCGTGCGTCAAAGTTCACCTGGTTGATGATGTACTCTGCGCCGCATTCGATCTTCTTCCTGAGCTTGAGGTACTGAGGAACGACTTCTCCTTCCAGCAGCTTGGCGTTCGACACCACGGCCCCGATCAAGAACTGCGTCTTCTCGTGCTGCTCGTCGAACCCGTCATTCATCTTCTTCAGCAGACAGATCAGTCCGACAGAATCGAGATCGAACACCGGCTTCGCCATCCCTTCGTTACCGCCCGCGGGATAGTCACCGGTCAGGGCAAGAACGTTGTGGAAGCCTTCGCTGTTCAGGAGCCAGGCCAGGCTCTCCAGGCCGTTCCGGTTCAGGTCTTTGCAGGTGAGATGCAGGACGACCTCTTTGCCGGCATAGAGGATCGGTTTTCCGAGGGCCTGGGGAGCGAGCCGCGGATTGCCGCCGGCATTGTCCGTGATGGAGATCCAGGCAACACGGGGATTCTCGACGAGCTGTGCCGCGAAGGTGCGGGCCTTGACAGCGCTTCGCTCTCCCATGGAGCCGCGAATCGAAACAAGCTCAACGCCGAAGAGAAACTCGTCCGACTGAGTGAGCCGCTCACGGAGCGTTTGCATCGATACACCAGGTCCTGATTCTACGGTTGATCCCTGAGCGCATGCGCATCGGCCTTCTCTCCGGCGTGTGCAGGCAGCCCGCATTCACGCTGCCGCCCGTCAGGGCAAGAGACCGGGGGTGAGGTTCCGGCGGTTTCCTCACGTCTTGCCCATCAGTCTGAAGAAGAGATCGACAGCGCTGGAGGCGTCGGCGCCGTATCCATCAGCCCCGATTTCTTCCGCGTAGGCCTGCGTGATCGGCGCGCCTCCAACGGCGATCTTGATGTGATCCAGACCGCTGTCCCTGAATCCGTCGATCACAACCTTCATGTAGGTCATGGTGGTCGTCAGGAGGGCGCTGACGCCGACGATATCCGGCCTGTACTGCTCCGCGGCTGCGAGGAATTTCTCCACACTCTGGTCAACGCCGATGTCATGGACCCGGAATCCGGCCCCTTCCGCCATCATGCAGACAAGGTTCTTGCCGATGTCGTGGAGGTCACCGCGGACGGTTCCCATGAGGACCACCCCTGCGGGCTTCACGTTCGCATCCTTCGCCGTCAGGAACGGCTGGAGCACGGCCATCCCCGCTTTCATGGCCCGTGCCGCCACCAGGACTTCCGGCACATAAAGGATATTGCGCTTGAAATCCTCTCCAACAACACTCAGGCCGGCGATCAGTCCCTCCGTCAGCACCTCCCGGACACTTCTGCCTTCGGCAAGCGCGTCTCTCGTCATCTGCTCCACTTCTTTCGCCTTGCCTTCGTACAAGCACTGATTCAAGAGCGCATAATCAGGCATCGGGCACTCCTTCTGATTGCCTACGACGTAGTCCGTCGAGGTTGCCTGCCGTCGCTTGATGACCCATCAGCCGATGCCGAGAATCAACGCGAAGTAACCGACAACCACAAGCCAGTCTGCCAGCTGTAGGGTGTTCACGACAGGCTCCTTGATGTTAGAGATCCTGGGGAATACGTCGGCGCCATCACCGCAGATCGGATCGACTCTCCTCTATCTGTGCCACACACCGGGGATGTTGGTTCCGCAGTATTCACAGCTTCCCTGCCTGACATGGTTTGCAAGGATTGCAAATCCTCTTCTCTCGATGACCAGCTTCCCACAGTTGTGGCAGTAGGTACTCTCCCACGCATGGCCGGGGACATTTCCGACGTATGCATACCTCACACCGAGTGAGCGTGCAAGGGTGCGGAAGTCCTCCAGGGTGGAAACCGGCGTGGCGGGGAGATGCGTCAGCTTATAGAGCGGCGTGAAGCGTGTGAAGTGCAGAGGTGCATCCGCCAATCCGTTCTCGCAGAGCCAGCCGCACATGCGTCGCACCGTCTCGGCATCGTCGGTCCAACCGGGCACAACGAGGTTCGTCACCTCAAGCCAGACTCCCTCCTCCCGCAGGATTCGAAGTGTCTTCAGGACGGGATCCAGGCGGGCCTGAGCAAGTTTCCGGTAGATGCCGTCGTCAAAGGTCTTCAGGTCGATGTTGGCCGCATCCAGGACGCCGCAGAGCTGTCGCAGCGGCTTCTCGTTAATGTAGCCGTTCGACTTCAGAACGTTCTTGATCTTCTTCTCCCGAGCGCGCGTCGCCGTGTCGAGCGTGTACTCGTAGAACGTCGTCGGCTCGGAATAGGTGTAGGCGATGGACTCACAGTTGTTCTTCCGGCATTCCTCCACCACCCGATCGGGCATCAGGTCGTAGTTTTCGGTCTGCTCAGGACTGAACTGGGAAATCTGCCAGTTCTGACAGTTGAGACACCTCAGGTTGCAGCCCGCAGCGGCTATCGAGAACGCACGGATGGTCGGGAGGAAGTGAAAGAAGGGTTTCTTCTCAATCGGATCGATGTGGACCGCACACGGATTGCCGTAGGCGGTAGTGTAGAGCGTACCCCCGATATTGACCCGGTTCCGGCAGGCACCGGTTTCCCCCTCCTTCAGTTCACAGAAGTTCGGGCACTTCAGACATCGGATGTTTTTCCCGACGCGGGTGTAGTGGAGCGCCTCTTTGCTCCACCGCGACGGTTCTCGCTGAGCACCGATCCGGGCGAGCACGTCGGCCACCGACATGTCTCCCGCAGTGAATCCCCGCACACGAAAGGCAAGTCCGCCGGCGCCGCAGAAGCAGGCGCGGAGAAAATCCCGTTTGCTGATGGGGGCCATAGAGAGTGGTATCCGCAGAGACGCCGAAAGCCCGTTCTTCGATGGGGCGCTCAGCAACCGGATCCAAGATACTTCTTTCTGCCGAGAGACGAAACCGCTGCAGCCAGAAGAGACAGCACACCCAGCACCACGCACACCTCGAGGATTCCGAGCAGAGGAATCAGCACCACGCTGACAGCAATGGCCCCGATGGCCGATCCGAGCAGATCGAGGCCGTACAGATCGGATGCCGCCGAAACCGCTCCGGTCCTGAGCAGGGACGCAGCCAGGGCAAACTGCGATCCGACCAGAAACGCCGCAGCAAAGGCCGCAGCAAAGAACACCCCGTGCGTTGCAAATGCCGGAACGACCACCAACCTCAGGCCCAGGAACATCGCCGGCAGGATCAGACAGAAGGCTCCGCTGAGCGATTGGATCCGGACGAAGGAGATGATTCCCCGTTTCCACATGCGCGCCTGCAGAAACGCCCCGGCGGCAAGTCCGGCCATGAACATTGTGATGATGAGCCCGGTCAGGTGATAGACGTACCCATAGAGCACCTGGAAGGCCACCAGGAGCAGCACTTCAACGGCCGAACCGTTGAATCCGGCAATCACGATGCCGAAGGTGACGACATTCAGCCGCGCAGCGATGACCGCGAGCACCGCGAGTCCTGCGATGATCGGAATCCACGGACTCAACTCGAAGTATGCCAGCCAGTATAGGAGTTGACGGTAGTACGCAACGGGCCGGAAATCCGTGTTCACCGGCATGCCGGCGAGGAGAGTGTTTTCCATCCCTTTACTTCTCCGCGCAAGGAGGGCATCATCGAGATAATAGCCGTTCACATAGATTGCGGAGATGTGCCGTTCCGCCATCAACCGGGCGATGTGAATGTCCAGTGTCCGGTCCGAAGCTACGAACGTGTTCCTGAATCCAGGCACGATGAGCACATGCTGAAAGACCTGCCGGAGCGTGGTGTGGAGAACGGAGGCCATGCGGCGCGCCTCCTCACCGTAGTAGTCCACCTGTGCGAGCAAGCCGCACGACACGATTCCATTGTCGCTGAGTTTCGCCTTGATGTCCTGAAGAAACTCGAGGGTAAAGAGCCGGTTGAGCTGAGCGGTGGTAGGCTCCGGCACGTTGATCAGCACAGCATCGTAGCGCTCCTCCGTTTCCCTGATGAAGCGCCGGGCATCGGCCGATACAGGATGCACGCGCGGATCGTCGAAGGAGGCGGTGAAGTATCGGCCGATCCGGATGATCCAGGGATTTACTTCAACATAGTCGATCCGGTCAACCCCGTGTTTCAGGATCTCCGTCGTCGTGCCGGAAATGCCTCCGCCAATGAGCAGAACCGTGCGAGGCCGCGGGTGCTGTATCATGGCATAGTGCGCCGCTTCCTCATTGAATACCACGTCTCCCGTGGAGAAGAGCAGGACGCTGTTCTCAAAGAAGTTCTCCTGATATCCCTGTCGGGTGACGGTGAGATTGCCGTAGGGCGTGTCGCGGTAGAAGAGAATCTTCTGTCCCGGAAACAGCAGTCGACGCGCCAGCCCATCAAGGTCTGCCAATCCCAGAACAATCAACGCCAGAGGAACAGCGGCAACCAGGAGACGGCGTATGGGCGGCCCCACGATCTCGCGGCTCACTGCATGAGCTATGCCGGAGTTCAGGGCGGTCAGGAGCAGGAGCGTTTGGTACGCCGAGAGGACATAGAGGAGAAGCAGATTGAAGGCAAGGCCGCCAGCGACGCTGCCGGCCGCTTCGAGCGCATACACACGCGCGGGGGCATGCTGGATTCCGCTCTCGTCGACGACCCGAACACAGAGCGTGAAGAGAAATCCGGCAATAAACGAATACGGGAGCAGAAGAATGAACGAGCCGGCGGCGGTTTCGAGGAGGCCGATGAGCGCGCCGACGGGAAAGACGACGTTCCGGAGGCCGTGCAGGGCAACGATCGTGGCCAGCGGCAAGAGTGCCAGAGCCCAGAGGAACATCGCCAGCAAGCGGTCCGGTCGAGCACTGCGGCCCGCACGGCGGCCGACCAGCGCACCGGCGCCCGTCAGAATCATCCAGTTTGCCAGGACGATGCCGATGACCAGCTCATTGCCGGCAAAGACGGAGAGTGTCTCTCGCAGGAGCACCGTCTGTGTGGCGACGGCAGAGACCCCCAGACCGAAGGCCGCTAGCGAACCTCGAACGTCCGGAGGAGATGGGAGGCGAGTCGTAGTCCCTTTCTGCACGATCCGTTCACGGCATGGATGCAGTACCTCAGTGAAGCTCGTTCAACTCCCGCTCGGAAAACACGATGGCTTCATACACATAGAGCTCGGCATCTTTCCATCCGTTCCATCCGATTCCCGCTTTGTCCTGCGCACAGTGACCGAGGAACTCTTCCTTTGTCCATCCCGTCTGTTCCGCCACCTGGGGCAGGAAGGTGCCGCTCCTCATCCCCTTGCGTATGTAGATGCCGTGCTTCCCGAGAGTGAATTCGTCGATCGACCGAATTCTCTTGAGCGGCGTGAGCACGGATATCTCAATCTCGATCTGCTTCAGCTCTTCGGGGCTGACCGGAGGAAATCGGGGATCATTCACAGCCGCCGCGATCGCCATGTCCTGCACGACCTTGTACAGCGGACCGGCCGGCTCGAATTGCCCGATGCAGCCGCGCAAATCCCCATGCTTCTCAAGGGTGACAAATGCGCCGCAGGAAGACTTCACGGCTTCCGACAGGGTCTCCGGAGCAGGATCTTCGACAGTGCGGGTCGTGATGTACGACACCAGCGTCTTCCGCGCCAGCGACAACAGGGTCTTCCGGTCAGCTGCAGACAGACGGAAGTCGGAAGTATCCCCCGTCGCTCGCAGTGTCACAGCGATGGCGTGGTAACCGACCACCTGATCTTTGCCGCTGTACGGCGAATCCCCCGAATTCCGGTAGGCGACCAGGTGGTACGCGGCATCCGGATTTTTCTCCGTCATGTACAGCAGGGTCAGCACGCTGGACCATCCACACAGACTGGTGGCGAGATTCGGAATCCCTTTTTCCTCATTCTGCCTCAGTGTCTTCATCAACTGCGCCGGAGAGTTCGACGCAATCGCCCGTGCCGTCGCGGCATCGACATCGTGGGCATCGCGCGAGGAGGGGTAGTGGGAGAAGTCCGTGCTGACGACGAAGAGATTTCCACTCCGGAAATATGGGTTCAGCGCCCTGGCGATCTTCCTGCACGTCTCTTCATTCTGTGCACCAATCACAAGAGGAACAACACGAAAATCCTTCTTCAGATGGTACTGCAGAAAGGGAAGCTGGACTTCGAGACTGTGCTCGTCGGCGTGGGCTTCCGGACGATCCACGAACACATCGTACGTGTCGATCAGTTTCCGGCAGAGTCCCCTATCCACAGCCACTGTTCCGAGCGGCGTCAACAGATTTCCCCGAACATAGAGGGAAGCCCCCTCGAAGGCCATCCGGTGGCTGGAGGCGAGTATGAAGACGTTCTCGTACGTGCAGTCGGGATCGACCTGCCGGAAGGCAGCTGCCGCCACTTCGCCGGAGAAGACATACCCTGCATGAGGGGAAATGACGGCGACAACATTGCCGAGACCGCCGGCGGATGGAGCCCGGGCGAACAGGTCAGCAAGGGTCCTGTGCAGCTCGTCTCGCTGTGCCGGATAGAACTGCCCCGCCACGGCGGGCCGGCGATCCTGCGACGGGGCAGCCGGAATCAGAACAAGAAAGAGAAGAACAAACAACGTCTTTCTGAGCACCTTCATGAGCCACCTCCGCTCATTCCTTTCGCTCAGCCGGTGTCTCTGCGCGGGGGATGCACCGATGAACTCTGCTTCCCTTGCGCGGAAGCGTCAATCGCTTGTTGCCAGGCAGTTACTCCGTTGCGCCGCCCGCAACCGCGGCCGGAGCGGGCCTTTTCCACGCCGCTTCGACGAGAAGCACCAGCGCTC
>CAYXMK010000109.1:7849-8237 GCA_964465905.1 uncultured Ignavibacteriaceae bacterium
CGAGACCAAACAAAACAGCGGCCAGCCTGATTGGGAAACCGATGTACGGGATCAGGATGATGAGTTCCACCACGATGAGACTCACCGCAACCGGCCAGAAGAGAGACCAGCCCCTCTTCCCTTCCGACTTGAACAGCCCATGTGCCAGGACAATGGCAAAACTGAGCTGAGTGAGATAGAGTAGCCAGACATACATCGTCAGGAGCAGGAGCGCCACGGGAATCCCGATGACGGTGACGAGGAGCACGATCGCGGCAAACGGTACCGCAATCAGCGCCAGCAGACCCCACAACAGACTCCCTCCGGGTCTGGCAACAACGGTCACACCCACGCGGTTCACGGTGCCCGGAAAGAGCAGGACGAGCACCAGTGCCGTGACAACGAGGGC
>CAYXMK010000110.1:0-8204 GCA_964465905.1 uncultured Ignavibacteriaceae bacterium
CTCCGGACGCCGGGGATTTCGCTCCCTTTCTGCATCAGCGTATCCATCATCTCACCCTGGCCTCCAAGCATGATGGTCCGGAACGCCGTAGCGACGACATCGGCGATGCTCCCGCCAATGCGAAGGATGAGGGAGTCTCTCGGGACGCCGGCGATCACCCCCGGTCGGAGGGCAAGCTGCAGCGCTCCGCGCACGGGCTCCGAGGGGGAGTGACATCTCCAGCATTCCTGACGGTTGAAGAGCGGTTCGTAGCGTGTGTATAGCTCTTCCACGCCGCTGCCCCCTGCGGTCGCAAGCGTCTGTCGCGTCTCGAGCGCGCGCACAAGAAACGGATCCTCAACACCGTAGACGACCCCCTCCCCTTCGCGCAGGAAGACTTCCCGTCCAAACCGATCGTAGACCGTCACCTCATCCAGACGGAGACTGTCCCGGGCGTCGTTCAGAAACGTGTGGGCGAGGGGGGCCTTCCCGGTCATCATGACGTTGCGGATGCCGGAAGCCAGAGCGTCCGACAACGTCGTGAGCTTGTCCCGCTGCTGGGCTTCTAGCGCCTCTGATTCCTTCGCAATCGTCAGAACGACGTAGGCGCCGAACACAAGGATCAGCACGGCGGACAGAAGGGCGAGGATCTTCAGTTCAAGCCGGGTCCGCAGGAATTCGAACACGGTACCACCTCTTCGAGACTCCGTCACGGCTTCCGTTGTTCTGTGCCGGATGTCAGCAGACATAACAGAAATCGCCCAATGATAAGAATGATTGCCAGAACCCTACTTGCATTGCATCAGCTGCTTTTCGTACATTAGCCTGTCTCATGTGACCCTGGCGCGGATTCCATACTCTCCCTACCCTCCCGATGGAACCTTGCAAACACACAAAACTCGTAGTCCGGAGTGAACGCATCATCGGCTCCGATCAGTCGCTCGAAGTCATCCGCTGCGAGTCGTGCGGCGCGCTCATTTCCATTCTGTACCCCGAACGGGAAGGCCGTCACGTCACCTTGCGCGGTCTTCTCCGCAAGTGGTTCAAGCGATCGAAGCCGCGTCGCTGACCGGCCCCCTCCTGTCTCCCTGAGCAGCAAGAATGACGGCGTTCTCTTGCGGTCAGGTGGAACGCACCAACGATAGTTGACGCGCCGCCTCCTTCAACTCACGGAAGCCCTCTCCGCCCAGCACGAACTCCAGCTCCTCCGCGCAAACATCCATCACCCCCAGCTCTCCCCCTGTCTGCAGCGTGCAACACGACGTGCGCGAGACGAAATCGGGACTGTCAATGGTCAACATGCCTTCCTCAATCAGCACGGGATACGACGCGCAGAAGAACGGCTTCAGGAAGAACTTGGGAAGACCTTCAGCCAGAGCAGCGGTCTGCAGGACGCACCGACCGACAGAGTCGAGGAAAACACACCCGCGGGCCGTCGCAACGGTCCCGACACAGCGCCCGGAAGGAAAATCCGCGTCCTCTTCTTCGTGCTGCTCGAACCACCGGTCGGGATTGCGTTCCTGCTGTGGTTCCATGGTACGCCGGACCAGCGACGCATGAGCCAGGATCTGATCCCGTTCCTGCACATCGACCCAGACGCCGTAGCTGCAGCATGCAGCGTCACAGTTGACCATCGAGCATCCCGCGGAGAAGCGCTTCCGAAAAAACTCCTCGCTCACGCGGAGATCCGGAATGTGCCGCAATCGATGCCGCTGTAACCGTATTCCCTGCCCTTGCTCCACAGCTGTCTCCGCTCACGATGAAATGAGTTTCTTCAATTCGGCAATTTTCTGAAGGGCTTCCACGGGAGTCAGACGGTCGACGTCGATGACACGCAGTGCATCCCGGATTCGATCATCCCTCATCTCAAACAGCGTCAGCTGAACCTCTTCCTTCTTCCCTCGCGCCTCATCCGCTGTCGACGCTCCCCTGGTACGGCCGTGGGGCGTGAAGTCCGCCTGTTCGAGATTCCGCAGGATATCCCGAGCACGATCGGTCACCTCCGTCGGAAGGCCGGCCATCTGAGCTACCTGGATGCCATAGGAATGATCGGCAAAGCCCGGGAGCACCTTGTGGAGGAACACGACCCGATCTCCGTACTCCCGTACATCGACCTTGAAGTTCCTGATTCTGGGAAGGAGTTGCGCCAGTTCATTCAGCTCGTGGTAGTGCGTCGCGAAGAGCGTCTTGGCCCCGATCCGCTCGTGCAGGTACTCCGTCAATGCCCAGGCGATGCTGATTCCGTCGAAGGTGCTGGTTCCCCGTCCGACCTCATCGAGCAGCACAAGGCTCCGGCGGGTGGCCGTGTTCGCGATGTGCGCCGCTTCATGCATCTCCACGAGGAAGGTGCTCTCGCCGAGGGCAATGTTATCGCTGGCTCCCACCCTCGTGTAAATCTTGTCGACAATACCGATCACAGCTTCCTCCGCCGGCACGAAGCTTCCCATCTGCGCCAGCAGCACCATGAGTCCCACCTGCCGCAGGTAGCTCGACTTGCCGCTCATGTTGGGTCCGGTGAGAATAATGATCTGTGCCTCCTCCGGATTCAGGTCGACATCGTTTGGCGTGTACGATTCTCCCGGCGGCAGTAACGTTTCAATGACCGGATGCCGTCCTCCCCTGATGAGCAGACGTTCTGATTCCTCTACGACGGGACAGACGTACTTCCTGTCCGCCGCAACGTCAGCCAGCGAAGCACAGCAGTCGAGCATCGCCATGAGGCGGCCGTTCTGAAGGATCTCCTCCGATCGCTCAGCGGCAGCAGCCCGGACCTGATCGAACAGCTGCTTCTCCAGCGCAAAAATCTTCTCTTCGGCGTTGAGGATCTTCTCTTCCCACTCCTTCAGGTCAGGAGTGACGTACCGCTCGGCGTTGGTCAGCGTCTGCTTCCGCAGGTAGTCGGAGGGGACTCTCGACCGGTGAGTATTCGTGACCTCGATGTAGTAGCCGAAGACATTGTTGTACCCCACCTTCAGCGACGGGATGCCTGTCCGCTCCCGCTCACTCTGCTGCAGCCGGGCGATCCAGTCCTTTCCAGAGACCTTCAGCGAGCGCAACTCGTCAAGTTCCGGGCTGTAACCGTCGCGGATCGTCCCGCCATCCGCCAGTGCCGCCGGAGGATCATCGGCAATCGATCTACCGATGAGCGCGACGAGCTCTGGAAGTTCCGCAAGGTCTTCGCTGATGCCCTTGAGCTGCGGCGCGCCTGATCCCGCCAGCGCTGCCTTGAGCGGCGGCACCATGAGCAGGTACTGACGGAGGAGGTGTACCTCTCGGGGGTTAGCCCGGGCGGTTGCCACGCGTCCCATAAGCCGCTCGAGGTCGCCGACCTGTCCGAGCATTTCGCGCACGTGGCGCCTGAGCGGCTCAGAACGAACGAAGTCCTGCACCACCCTTTGCCGCTCCAGGATCGCCTCCAGGCGCTTCAACGGCCTCAGTACCCACTGGCGCAGCATGCGCCCCCCCATGGGCGTCTGCGTTCGGTCGAGCACGGCGAAGAGCGTCCCTCCCGGTTGGCCGGACAGGGAGGTCGCGATTTCCAGGTTCAGCTGGGTCGAAGCATCGAGCACCATGTGATCCGTCACATCGAACGGCACAATCTTCCGGAGGTGTGGAAGACTGCTCTTCTGTGTCTCCTGCACGTAGTGCAGCACCGTACCCGCCGCCACCAGGCCAAGCTCCTGCGACTCCACGCCGAAACCCTTGAGCGACGGTGTGCGGAAGTGGTTGCGCAGTGTATCGCGGCCGTACTCCGGTGTGAAGATCCAATCCTCCATGATCGTCACCAATCCGGAAAACGTTCCGCTGAGGAGCGAGCGGATGGTTTCACTATCCCTCCGTTGCACGAGCAGCTCGGACGGATGCAGGTTGGCCACTTGCTCTTTCAGCAGACGGAAGGGAAACTCTCCCGAGGCGAATTCACCGGTGGAGACATCGACGAACGCGAAGCCGATAGCCGCGTCAGCGGGCGCGACGGCCGACGGAAGAACGACCGCCGCGAGGTAGTTGTTTGCTTTCTGCTCCAGGACTGCGCCCGAGAACGCCACCCCCGGCGTCACAACTTCAATGACGTCCCTCTTGACGATGCCCTTGGCGAACTTCGGATCCTCCAGTTGCTCGCAGACGGCAACGCGATAACCGGCCTTCAGGAGTTTCGGCAGATAGCTCTCCAGGGCGTGGTGAGGAAATCCCGCCAGCGGGACCTCTCCCGCCGCGCCGTTTCCCCGCTTGGTCAGCGTGATTCCCAGCACCCGACTGGCGATCTTGGCGTCTTCCTCAAATGTTTCGAAGAAATCCCCCATCCGGAAGAGGAGGATCGTGTCGGGGTAGCGGGACTTCACCTGCTGGTATTGTCGCATCAACGGGGTGGACATTGCGCTATCCGCTCCTGGCTTTCTTTCGCACCGCGGGTTTCACCGCCGGCTTCCGCTCCAGGGCAAACTCCACGATCTTCCTCAGCGTCTGAGAAAACGACAGGCCTGCCTTCTCCGCCGATTCCATGAAAGAAACACCCTCGGTCAGGTCGGGATTGGGATTCACCTCCAGTACGTACGGATGATTGCGACGGGAAAGCCGAACGTCAACGCGGGCATAATCCCGGCACCCCGTGATGGTGTACGCCCGCAGACAGATATCCTCCACGTTTTGCCGGATCCGCATCGGCAGTCTGGCGGGACATTCCGTATGCACACGATGAAACACCTCGTCGAGCGGATTCCACTTTGCATTGTAGCTGATGATCGAGGGATGATCCGCAGGGAGTTCAGTGAAGTCATACTCGATCATCGGCAGGACGACCGGAGGGTCGTTGCCGAAGATGGAGACGTGCAGTTCCCGGCCTTCGATGAATTCCTCAATGAGGAGGGGGGGCGGGAACTCGGCCGAAAGCTTCTCCACACGAGCGCGCAGCATGTCGGCATCAAAGACCACAGAGTCCTTATCGACACCCGAGCTGGCATCCTCCCGGCCCGGCTTGACGATCAGCGGAAACCGGAGTCCAAGACGTTTGGGCAGTCGCGGACTCTTCAGAAGCAGGAAACGGGGAGTGGAGACCCCATTCGCAAGCAGGACCTGCTTGGTCAATCCTTTGCGCTGGCACAGCGCGAGCGCAAACGCCGGTGCTCCCGTGTAGGGAAGGCGATACAGCTCAAACAGGTTGGCGACGGCCATCTCGAGCTTCGGATCATCATGGAAGTGTTCGATCAGGTTGAAAACGACATCCGGCCGAGGGCGTGTGAGCGCCCGCTGAAGCATCCCGAGATCCTCGCGAATGTTCACCAACCGGACCCGAAACCCCTCGCGTCGCAGAGCTCCCGCAAGAGCTGCGTACTCCTCCATACTGGTGGCAACGTGAATGTCGTACTCCGGCGTAAAATCAAGGGAAGCGGGGTCGACCTGCCGGAGCTTCTCGTATTCGTCCTCCCCCGTATGATTGAAGAGGACGGCCACTCGTGGAGATGAAGAATCCATTACACCTCATTGCCTCCGTTCTTCAATATCTTCAAGAATTCCCTGATTGGCAACATTTGAGCTCCTTGCAATTTCCCCGAAGTTTAGATAGCTTTTTGGCCGTCCCGACCCGCACTCCCGACCATGGCATTCTATCCCCAACCCAATCAGTGGCAATGTGGTCCGTTCGCTCTCAAGAACGCCCTCATCATGCACGGCATTCTGGTGGACGAGAAGGAGATCTCCCGCATCGCCGGGACACACTGGTGGAACGGCACCGACGAGATTCAGCTCGGCAAGGCAGCGCGCGCGTACAACTGCGACCTCCTGATGATCCGGAAGCACAACGCCGAGAAGGCCCGGCGCGAACTGGTGTCGTACCTCCGGTCAGGCATCCCGTCGCTCCTCTGCATCTATGAATGGAGCCACTGGGTTGTAGTGGTGAAGGAAGAAAAGGGGAAGTTCATCCTTCTCGACAGCAAAGACCCGGCCGTGCTGACGATCCTCTCCTGGACGGCTCTCAGGAAGGCATGGGTCTACCACGAACAGGATGAATACGACAAAGATACGGTCCGCACCATGTATGATTTCCACCCCGTCATCCCCCGGTTCCGGGTTCACACCCGCGCGAATGTTTCGCTTGCCCGTGCAAAGTACCTGCGGCGCCGCTCCAACAGGGCGTTCGCCCGGTTGTGGGACGACTATCTCGAGGACCTCCTCGCCATCTGCAAAGCCCGCACTCCCCTTTCAGAGAACGTCTTCTCCCTGGGTGAGTTCCTCCGTCGTCACGAGGGGATGATTCTGGATCAGGTTGAGTTCTGGCACGGGGCCGTGAACCGGCGAGCAGCCCGGAAGATCCTGCAGAACATGCACCTGGTGGGCGACACGTACGGACTCGTGATCCATGAGGAAGATGAAAAGAAGGCGATCGCGGGAATCGCATCGCTCCTGATGCTCTGGGCTGCGGGGGAATACGGCGTGGAGAGAATCTACCACACTGCGCCGTCACGACGACGCCGGCCGCAATCGTCGTGAGTCCTCCCTTCACTGCCGCGCTCGCAACTCCGCCGTTTCGTTGCATGTCACCCCCTTTTTTGATAGCATGACACCATTCATTGTTTCTCGATCAGATCGGGAGATCGCATGGAAGGAACAGAACGAGGTACATGGGGATCGCGCATCGGCTTCATCCTGGCAGCCACGGGTTCGGCCATCGGCCTGGGGAATATCTGGCGCTTTCCCTACGTCACCGGAGAAAATGGCGGTGCGGCCTTCGTGCTCGTCTACATCGTCTGTGTCGTCCTTGTCGGCATCCCCGTTCTGATCGCGGAGCTCTCCCTCGGAAGAAGAACCCGACTCAACCCGGTGGGCGCCATCAAGGCCGTCACGAAGTCCCGCCTCTGGCCGGCCGTGGGATACCTGGGAGTCGCGGCCGGCGTGGGAATTCTCTCCTTCTACGCCGTGATCGCCGGCTGGACGATCGGGTACATCTTCCGAACGCTGTTCCATTCGGGCGGATCGTTCGACGAGTTCATCCGGGACCCGCTGACGGAAATTGCCAACTTCGCTCTCTTCCTCGGTTTGACCCTCTTCGTGGTGCTGGGAGGAGTGCGGAAAGGAATCGAGCGCTGGTCAAAAGTTCTCATGCCGTCCCTCTTCGTGATCCTGCTCGGCCTCATCGTGTTCTCGCTGACCCTGGAAGGTGCAGGGAGAGGCGTGGCGTTCTATCTGCAGCCCGACTTCTCCAAGATCACCGGCTCCACGATCCTCGCTGCGCTGGGCCAGGCCTTCTTCTCGCTCAGTCTGGGCATGGGGACCATGATCACGTACGGGAGTTACCTGCCGAAGCAGCAGAACATCGGCACCAATGCCGCCATCGTGGCCTTCTCCGATACGCTGATCGCTGTGCTCGCCGGACTCGTGATCTTTCCTGCCCTCTTCTCCGTCGGTATGGAGCCGACACAGGGTCCCGGACTGGTCTTCAACGTGCTGCCAAGGATCTTCGAGATGATGCCCGGGGGAACCGCCATTGGAGTCTTCTTCTTCGTGCTTCTGGCGATCGCTGCGCTGACATCGACCGTGTCGCTCCTGGAAGTCCCGGTCGCCTTCCTCGTGGATGAGAAGCAGTGGACCCGGAAGAAGGCCGTCTGGATGATCAGCGCTATCGTGTTCCTCGTCGGCCTCCCCTCCGCCCTTTCGCAGGGAGCCGTTCCCGCCTTCAGCTCAATTGCGTGGCTGGGGGGTAAGGATGTTCTCTCGGTCATGAATTTCGTTTTTGGAGATCTCTCCCTCCTCGTTGGTGGTCTCCTCCTCTGTCTGTTCGTCGCCTGGGTCTGGGGTACGTCGAAGGCCGGCGAAGAACTCCTCATTGGAGCGGGTCGCCCCTCGGTCGCCTTTCTCGGCACCTGGGCATTCCTGGTCCGTTTCGTCTGTCCCGTCGTGATCTTCATCGTCCTTGTTCAGAAGCTCATCGAGTGAAAGTATTGACCCACTCCACCACCCCCAGAACCGGAGCGGATGTGCATGACTGACTTTCTTGATCGCCTCCTCTCGTTCAGCACCCAGATTGCCGACCATATTTGGTGGCCGGTCGTGATTACACTTCTCGCCGGCACCGGCGTCTACCTCTCGGTCCAGACCGGATTCATCCAGATCCGACGTCTGGGACTCGCCATTCGCTTTATGATGAAGAGCCGCCACAAGGCGGAAATGGCGGACAAGACCGGAGACATCACGCCGTTCCAGGCACTCATGACGGCCCTCGCCGCCACCGTCGG
>CAYXMK010000111.1:0-8137 GCA_964465905.1 uncultured Ignavibacteriaceae bacterium
TTGTGGCGGGATGAAAAGCACGTTTTCTGTGTCCCGCCGTTTTGTGGCGGGATGAGATGTGAGAAGTGAGATGTGAAAAGTCATGAGTGATCAGTGAAACGCATGTTTTTTATGTCCCGCCGTTTTGTGGCGGGATGAAACGTGAAACGAGATCTATGAAAGCACCGAAGACACAAGCGCTCATACGGATCTTGCTCGTTCTGGGAATCCTCGTCGTTGTCAACTTCATTTCCGTCAGGTTCTTCGGACGGCTGGACCTGACGGCGCAGGGCGTCTACACGCTCTCCGACGCCAGCCGGACGCTCGTGGGTTCGCTGGACGACCGGGTTACGGTGCGCGCCTACTTCACGGAGGACCTTCCGGCACCGTACAACGGGCACCGGCGCTCCGTGCTGGACATGCTGAGCGAATACAAGGCGTACGGCGGCGGCAACTTCCAGTTTGAGTTTGTGAATCCGGCAGGGGAGAAAGGAGAGCGGGAGGCAGAGCAGCAGGGCATCATGCCTGTGCAGGTGCAGGTCGTCAACGAGGACCGGCTCGAGGTGAAGCGGGGGTTCATGGGACTGGTGATGCTCTATGAAGACCGGAAAGAGACCCTGCCGGTCGTTCAGAACCTCAGCACGCTGGAATACGATATCAGCAGTGCGTTGAAGCGGCTGACGCGGAAGGGCAGAACGAAGATCGGCTATACGCAGGGGCATCAGGAGCCGGGAACGGACCGGATGAACCAGGTCTCGCAGCTTCTCCAGCGGCAGTACGAGCTTGTGCCGGTGGACCTCTCGAAGAACGAGCCGATCCCTGCCGATCTCTCGGGTCTGCTGGTGATCGCGCCGCAGACGAAGTTCTCCGATTCCGCCAAAATCCTCATCGATCGGTTCATCATGCGCGGCGGCACGGCAGCGTTCCTACTGAACAGGATGAACGCCAGTCTCCAGGGCCGGTTCGCCCAGCCGGCGGAGCTGGGACTGGACGATCTGCTGGAGAACTACGGTATCCGCGTGAATGCTGACCTTGTCCGTGACGTGCAGTGTGCCAATGTCATGGTGCAGCAGCAGCAGGGTCCGTTCCTCATGCAGAGCCAGGTGCCGTACGTCTTCCTCCCGAACGCGTCCGATTTCAGCGCCGACAACGTGATGGTGAAGAATCTTCAGGGTGTGATGTTTCATTTTGTCAGCTCGCTGGATACGAACGGAGCTGCAGCGGCGGGTGTTCGGACGGAGATCCTCATTCGCTCCTCCTCGCGCAGCGGCCGCCAGACCGGCTTCATGGTGATCGATCCCTTCCAGCGTCCCACGCCCGACCAGCTGGCGGAGAAGGGAATCCCCCTTGCGGCGTCGCTGGAGGGTTCCTTCCGGAGCTACGAAGCCCGCACGTCGGCGGATGTGCGGCGGAGTCCGGCAACACGGATCATTGTTGTCGGTGACGGCGACTTCATGCAGGATCAATTCCTCGGTAACCGCGACAACGTGACGCTCTTTGCCAACATCGTCGACTACCTGGCGGATGATGCCGGTCTCATCACGATCCGTTCGAAGAATGTGATCATGCCGCCGCTGGAGCCGGTGGCGGAAGGAACACGTCAAACAATCAAGTATGCGAACCTCGTCGTTCCACCTCTCCTCATGATCGGCTACGGGCTCTTCCGGTGGCGTCGCAGGATTGCCCTGAAGAAAGCCCTCGAGGCCCAACCGTGAGTCGTCGGAGGAACGCGATCAGCCCGTCTGAACATCTGGTACGATCATGAGCAAGAAGACCCTGATACTTGCCGCGTTGCTGGTGGTTCTGGTTCTGCTGGCGTTCCTGGTCCTGGAGCGGACAGGGGAACGGAGCGAGTCGGTGGATGAAACCGAGCATCTGTTCGAGATTGACTCTGCGGCTGTGGACGGTGTTGAGCTGCAGAGCAGGGAGCTTGCGGTGGTCCTCAGGAAGCGGGGGGGTGAGTGGCGTCTGGAGGCACCCATCCAGTACCGTGCCGATCAGGGAAATGTCGCGTCACTGATCGGTCAGCTGAAAAACCTCGGGATCCGGGCAGTGGTGTCAAGCAACCCGGAAAAGCAGTCCATTTTCGAGGTGGACTCAACAGGCACATCGGTGGTGCTGCGGATCGGAGAGAAACCGGCGGCAGGCCTGATCATCGGCAAGATGGGAAGCACATGGTCGGAAACGTACGTCCGCCGCCCGGACGATCGGGAGGTGTTGCTCGTCGATGCTTCCCTGGCGCCTCTGAGGACGCGGGGACTGAAAGAGTGGCGCGACCGCGGAATTGCCTCCGTGCCGCGCGAGACCATTGACCGGGTGGAGTTTCAGTACGGCGACACGACGTTTGCCCTGGTCCGCGAGGACAGTGTGTGGCGGGTTGGGGGCCAGACTGTTGAAGACTGGTCGGTCTCGAGTCTTCTATCGGCGCTTGCCGACGTGAAGGCGGATGATTTCGTGGATACTCCTCCGCAGCCGATGCCGCGTATCAGCGCGATGCTTCGGTACAGCGGTCAGGAACTCCGCTTCGCGAAGCCAAAAGACCGCGAATCCTACTATGTGCAGAGCTCATCGAGTCCGCAATGGTACGAACTGCAGAGCTGGCGTGCAGCGCAGTTGCTGAAGCGGAAGAACGACCTGGTGAAGAAATAACGCCGACGGAGAGAGGCAAAGGTACCGGAGAGAGGGCTTTCTGGCCCTCTTTTGCTTTCTCTGGGGGCAGGCGTTGATGCGGAACTGGAGTGGTTGCTTGGCTCGGTAAAATTGGTTATCATACTTCTTCATGCTGGATCAGAAACGCCCTAACCTCAAATTCTTCAATAGGATACGGATGATGCGCTACATCGGACTTGCCCTGGTTTTCGTTGTGACGGCATTGTTGTTCGTCGGTTGCGGTTCTTCCCGCGATCTTCTGGCCACGATCGGGAAGGAGGATCTCACGCTCTCGGATTTCGAAACGCGCTACGCCAAGTACAATGGGGGGTGGGACAAAGCCTCCCGGGACAGTACGGACAAGTATCAGGATTTTCTGAATCTGCTGGTGAAGTTCCGGCTCAAGGTGCTGGAGGCGGAGCGGCAGGGCTTGCCGGAGGAACCGGACGCCAAGGCGGAGCTGGAGGCATACCGGCTGACGATTGGGGCAAGCTATGTGACGGAGAAGGAGCTCATCGAACCGTCCGTGCAGGAGCTCTACAGGCGGAAGAGCGAAATGATCAGGGCCCGTCACATTCTCGTTGGCCTGAATCCCGGCTTCACTCCCGAAGATACGCTCAAGGCCTATCACCGGGCTCTGGAGATTCTCTCCCAGGTGACACCGGCTAATTTCGATTCTCTTGCGTATGAATTTTCGACCGACCCGAGCGCCAAAGTCAACCGCGGCGACCTCGGCTTCTTCAGTCAGGGGCGGATGGTCAAGGAATTTGAAGACGCCGCCTACAGCTTGCGACCCGGAGAAATCTCCAAAGCTCCGGTCCGCACCAGCTTCGGCTACCATATCCTCCACGTTACGCATCGGCAGCGCAACCCCGGCGCCCTGACGATCGCTCATTTGCTGAAGCGGTTCAAGGATGACCGCTCCGACACCGCCGCTGTGACGGAAGCAGTGTTTGCGGTGTACGACAGCCTGCAGAAGGGTCTGTCCTTTGAAGAGGCGGTGGCACGGCACACGGATGACCCCTATACGCGGGATACCGGCGGCGATATCGGGTCATACGAGCGGGAACGGGTTCCTCCGACCATTGCCGATGTTCTGTTCGAAACCCCGGTGGGCTCGATCACTCCTCCGATCCGCATGGACTACGGCTATCATATCATCAAGGTGAAGCAACAGCGGGATGTTCCGTCCTTCGAGGAAATGAAGCGGGAGCTGACGACGCTGTTCCGTGAGCGGTTCTATCCGTCGGTATACGAGAATTTCGTCCATAACCTGAAGAAGCAGCAGCGGCTGTCGTTCGACATCGGCACCTATGAAACGCTTCAGCGGTCATTTGACACGACGAAGACGGTCGGTTCGAAAGGATGGGCGGACACGCTGACCGGTGCGCTGCTCTCAAGCAGGCTTTTTTCCTGGAACGGCAAGGACTTCCTGGTCCGCGATTTCGTGCGGCTCGGCTCCGCGATGGAGGAGTTCCATACACTGCTCCTGAGCCCGGCGACGATCCAGCGCATGGTGGAGCGGATAACGGAGCTGCTGGTACTGAACGAATTGATCGCACGTTCGCCCGAGCACTATCGGGATCTGGAAGAGATCATGCGGGAGTACCGGGACGGCATTCTGCTCTACCGGATTGAACAGGAGGAAGTCTGGAAGAAGATTGCCGTTACGGACTCTGCCCTGCGCGATTTTCACGCCCTCCATCGTGATGAATATCGCTGGCCTCCACGGGTTTCGTTTGCGGAAATCCAGGTCCGTACCGACAGTCTCGCTAAGGCCCTCTACCAGAGGGTGTTGGAGGGAGAGGATTTTGGGCTCCTCGCGGAGCAGCACACGATTCGCCCCGGGTTTGCCGAGAAAAAAGGGGTGTGGGGATTCACGCCGGAAACACAGAATCAGCTGACGCGCGCGGCGGCCGGTATGGCGGTGGACAGCATTGCGGCGCCCGTCCTGTTTGAAGGGAAATGGTCGATCATCAAGAAGCTGGCGAGTGATACTGCGCGTGTGAAGACCTATGAGGAAGCGATTCCGGAAGTGACGAGCGGGTACCAGGAGTATGCCGCGAAGCAGCGGGAACGGGAGTGGGTTGAACAGCTGCGCCGGCGGTTCGGTGTGCGCGAATACCCCGAGCTTCTATCCCGGGCATTCAGGAAAGGCACTGACGTTGACAAGCCGTAATGCCGCCGCCGTTCTGTTCCTCCTCCTGCTCGCCGCGGGATGCAGGAAGAGCGAGCCCCCGGCGACGCCGGTAGCGCGGGTGGATGCCCAGACACTGACGCTTGAGCACGTCCTCTCGGAGTTCGATACGGCGCAGGGGGTTTCGCAGGCGCAGGTCTACGCCTATGTTCAGCAGTGGCTGACGGACGAACTGCTCTATCGGGAGGCGCTTCGCCGCGGTCTCGATCGCCAGCCCGAGCTGGAACGCAAACTGCAGGGGATTCGCCGGCAGCTGATCATCAGCGGGTTGCTGGAGGATGAGGTGTACGGAGGAGCCGCGGGCGACATTACGCCGGAGGAGATTGATCGCTACTACGAGGCCAACAGAACGCAGTTTGTGCTCGGCGACGATGTGGCACTCCTGAGTCTGGTGCTCTTCAGCAAGCGGGAGGCGGCGAGCGCGTTTCGGACAAAGGTTGTGCGCGGCACGCCGTGGGCGGTGGCGGTGGCGGAAGCGCGGACAGACTCTGCACTTGGAGAGAGTCTGCTGGCGGCGCAGGATTCCGTGTACCACAAAGAGGTTACACTGCTGCCGGCGGAATTGTGGCGCGTGGCCACGGGTGTTGCGCGGCAGGAGCCCTCATTCCCCGTCCGGACCGCTGACGGCTACTACGTTGTGGTGGTCTGGAAGCTCTTGCGCAGGGGCGAGACGGCCGACCGGCGGTATGTGGAAGATGAAATCCGAAATCGGCTTCTCATCGAGCAGCGGCAGCGGCGGTACCGGGAGTTTCTGCAAAACCTGCGGGCGCGGCACGACATTCAGGTGCTGATCAGCCGCGAGCGATCCGATTCGCTGCAACTGATGCCCGGGAGCGATTGAGAGGAACAAGATGAAGAAGATCCTTGCTGTTGCCGGCATGGTGCTGGCAGGATTGCCGCTGCAGAGCCAGACGCTTGTTGACCGGATCGTCGCGGTGGTGGACAAAGAAATCATCACGGAATCAGACCTGGCCGAACAGGTCAACCTGATCGCCCTCCAGAACAACCTGGATCCGTCAAAACCCGAGCTGCGGCGTCAGGTGCTCGAAGGGATGATTACGGACAAGCTCATTCTCGCTCAGGCATCGCTCGACAGCATCGTGGTGTCCGACAACGAAGTCGTGCAGGCACTGGAGCAGCAGATTCAGAATCTGGTGCGTCAGGCCGGTTCGGAGGAACGGCTGGAACGGTACTACGGCATGCCGATCAGTCGGATCAAACGCGAATTCCGGGATGAAATGCGCAACGTGCTGCTGATCGACCGCGTGCGCCGCTCCCGCGAGAGCGGCATCCAGGTGTCCCGTCGCGAGGTGGAAGAGTTCTATGAAACCTTCAAAGACAGCCTCCCGCGGGTTCCGGAAGAGCTGGAACTGAGCAACATCTTTCTGAATCCGAAGCCGGACTCCGCGGTGGAACGGCAAACCCGGTCCATGCTGCAGGCTGTGCTGGACAGTATCCGCGCCGGCGGGGATTTTGCCGACTTTGCCCGCCGCTACTCCAGGCATGCGACCGCCGCCGCGGGGGGTGAACTGCCGGCCGCCAAGCGGGGCGAACTGCTCCGGGAGTTTGAAGAAGTTGCCTTCCGTCTTCGGGAAGGAGAAGTATCGGAAGTCTTTAAGACCGACCTTGGCCTTCATCTCATACAGCTTCTCGAACGGCGGGGTGACGCGGTGCGTGTGCGTCAGATTCTTGTCCCCCTGGAGCGGGGAGCAGCAAGTGACTCCGTCGTTGTGGACCAGCTCCGCGCTCTGAGGGATCGGGCGCTGGCAGGCGAGTCGTTTGCCGATCTTGCCCGAACCTACTCGGAAGACGAACAGACGAAGGCGATCGGCGGGAACCTCGGTCGTGTCTCCCTCGACCAGCTGGAAAGCAGCTTCCGGCAGGTGGTGGAGGGAATGACGGTGGGGGAGATCAGCGCACCGCATCGGGTCAATGTCGGAGCTTCCTATGGTTTCCAAATCGTCTGGCTGCGCAAGCGCATTCCCCCGCATGCAATGAACCTGGAAGACGACTTTCGCCGCGTGGAACAGCTGGCCCTCTTCTACAAGAAGAATCGCGAGAATGCCCGCTGGGTGGAGGAACTGAAGAAGGGTATCTACTGGGAAGTGCGTCTCTGAGTGTGGCAACCCGACCAACGGGAGGCACCAAAGCAGGAAGGCCTCATGAAGAAGAATGGAAGACGACCGTGAATGATATCGACGCCGTTCGGCGACTGACCGATGTCTACCGCTCGGTGAGGCAGGAAGTTGCCAAGGTGATTGTCGGGCAGGAAGCGATCATTGAACAGGTGCTGATTGCACTTCTGTCCCGAGGCCATTGTCTGCTCATCGGTGTGCCCGGACTGGCCAAGACGCTTCTCATCAAGACGCTGGCCCAGTCGCTCGATCTCTCGTTCAGCCGCATCCAGTTCACACCCGATCTGATGCCGAGCGACATCACCGGCACGGAGATCCTCGAAGAAAACGTCTCGACCGGTCAGAAGTCGTTCAAGTTCATACGGGGTCCGGTCTTCGCGAACATTGTGCTGGCCGACGAGATCAACCGGACACCGCCGAAGACCCAGGCCGCGCTCCTCGAGGCGATGCAGGAGTACCATGTCACCGTGGCGGGCGAATCCTACCGGCTCGAACAACCCTTCTTCGTCCTTGCAACGCAGAATCCGATCGAGCAGGAGGGCACCTATCCGCTTCCCGAGGCACAGCTCGACCGGTTCATGTTCAATCTGTGGCTCGAGTATCCTCCCTTCGAAGAAGAGATGCAGATCGTCCGCTCAACCACCAGCCCCTACATGCCGGACGTTCGGAAAGTGATGAGCGGGGAGGATATCCTTGCGTACCAGGATTTGGTGCGGCGAGTGCCGGTGTCGGATCACGTGATTCAGACGGCCGTCTCCCTGGTGAGCCGGACACGCCCGGGTCTGAACGGTGTTCCCGCGTATATTCCCAAATGGATTCGCTGGGGAGCGGGGCCCCGCGCATCACAGTACCTCATCCTGGGAGCGAAGGCGCGCGCAATCCTGCAGGGACGGGCCACACCGGACGTCAGCGATATCAAAGCGCTGGCCGCTCCGGTGCTGCGGCACCGACTTGTTCCGAGCTTCACAGCAGAAGCGGAAGGAGTCTCGACGATTCAAATCATCGAGACGCTTCTTGGAGAGTTCGACGAGATGGGGAGGGTGAAGGGGTAGAAGGGAGGGAAGTTAAGATTGAAGATTGAAGATTGTAGATTGTAGATTGAAGAGCACGTTTTCTGTGTCCCGCCGTTTTGTGGCGGGATGAGAAGGGGGGCGCGTGTGCGGTGAAGGTATTGGGG
>CAYXMK010000112.1:0-1930 GCA_964465905.1 uncultured Ignavibacteriaceae bacterium
TTTCTCAGTGAAGTCCCGCCGATCTCGGGCGGGATTCGATCCCAGCAGCGCCCACGAGGGCGGGTTCCGGAGTTGCCGCCGGGTTGCAGGTGTCGTGAGAGAAGAGCGTTTCCCTTTAATCCCTATCCGGAGAGGTAGGAAAGGAACGTGAAGAGCAGTCGCTTGTCGTGCAAGATCGCTGTGAGCCATTCTGGTTCGCACAGGCCTCCATTCCAACGGAATGCGAGGCCTTTTCTTTTGTGAGGCCCGCTATGATCAAACAGACCACGATTCTTGACGGACTGGGGTTCCGCCGGACCGTCACCCGGCTGGCCCATGAGGTGGTGGAACGCAACAAGGGGGCCGAGAATCTCGTGATCGTCGGTATCCGGACCCGCGGCGACTACCTGGCCCAGCGTCTGGCGCGCGCGATCGGCGAGATCGAGGGGAAAACGGTGCAGGTGGGCCTGCTCGACATTACGCTCTACCGCGATGATCTCCGCGGAAAACTCGAGCAGCCCGAGCTGAAGAGCACAGAAATCCTCTTCGATCTCACGGGGAAAGTGGTTGTGCTGGTGGACGATGTGCTCTTCACAGGGCGAACCATCCGGGCCGCGCTGAACGCCCTCATGGATCTGGGCCGGCCGGCCATGATTCAGCTCCTCGTGCTGGTTGACCGCGGGCATCGGGAACTCCCCATCAAGCCGGATTTCATCGGAAAGAACATCCCCACGTCACTGTCGGAAACGATCAAGGTGCGGATGGCGGAAGTCGACGGGGAAGATGGGGTCTATCTGTTGTCCGGAGATTCTGATACGGAAGGACCAAACGCATGAAACTCAGCAGTCGGCATCTTCTGGGGCTGGAGGGAATGAGTCGGGAAGATCTGTTGCTCATTCTGGACACGGCGAGCTCGTTCCGCGAAGTGCTGGAACGGCCGATCAAGAAGGTCCCGCCGCTTCAGGGGAAGACGATCGTGAATCTCTTCTTTGAAAGCTCAACCCGCACGAGGATATCCTTCGAGCTGGCGGAACGGCGCCTCTCGGCGGACGTAGTGAACTTCGCGGCGACGGGAAGCAGCGTGGCCAAGGGGGAAACGCTGAAAGACACGGCACGGAATATCGAGGCGATGAAGATCGACATGGTGGTCATCCGGCATGCGGCCGACGGCTCGCCGCACTTCCTCAGCCGCGTCGTCAAGGCCAATGTCATTAACGCAGGGGATGGATGGCACGAGCACCCGACGCAGGGACTGCTGGATATGATGACGCTGAGGGAGAAGTACGGAACGCTGGAGGGTCTGCGGGTGTGCATTGTGGGGGACATCACCCACAGCCGTGTTGCACGCTCCAACATCTACGGCCTCCGGACGATGGGGGCAGAGGTCTCGGTCTGCGGTCCGGCGACGCTGATCCCGCGTTTCATCGAGCGGCTCGGCGTGAAGGTGTTCCATCGGCTCGAGGATGTCGTGCCGCAGGTGGATGCATTGAATGTGCTGCGCATCCAGCTGGAACGGCAGCAGAAGGGGCTCTTTCCATCCCTGCGGGAGTACCACCGGTACTTCGGCGTCACCGCCGAGAAGGTCGCCCGCGCCCCCAAGCCGCTCACGATCATGCATCCCGGTCCGATCAACAGGGATGTGGAACTGTCGGCCGACCTTGCGGACAGCGAACATTCTGTCATTCTCGAACAAGTCACCAACGGCGTTGCCATCCGCATGGCAGTGCTCTATCTGCTGGGAGCCTCAGCATGAACCTGAAACCTGCGCACCACCTGCTGCTCCGGGGAGGCCGGCTTCTCGATCCTGCCACCGGACGCGACCAGATCTGCGATGTCTACGTCGTCGACGGCCGGATCAGCGGCATCGGTCCCGCGGTGAAGCCGCACGCCACCGCCACGGTCATCGACTTCTACCAGAGGGCGCTCAAGGCGGGCGTGAAGCCCATCATCG
>CAYXMK010000112.1:1940-8104 GCA_964465905.1 uncultured Ignavibacteriaceae bacterium
CCACGGTCATCGACCTGAAAGGAAAGATTCTTGTGCCGGGACTCATGGACATGCACGTCCATCTGCGGGAACCGGGCTTCGAACACAAAGAAACGATCGAGACGGGCTGTACTGCCGCGGCGTTCGGCGGATTCACCGCTGTCTGCTGCATGCCGAACACGAATCCCGCGATCGATGATGAGTCGGTGGCGCGCTACGTGCGGGAAACCGGACGAGGCGTTCTGAAGGGACTCGTGGATGTTTTCCCGATAGCGGCGGTAACGAAGGGGCGGCAGGGGGCGGAACTGGCCCCGATGGCGGAATTGGTTCAGGCAGGCGCCGTTGGTTTCTCGGATGACGGGAGTCCCGTCGGAAATGCAGAGATCATGCGGCGGGCGCTGGAGTATTCATCGATGTTCGGCGCGCCGATCATCCAGCACGCTGAGGAGGTGAGTCTCACGCAGGGGGGCGTGATGAACGAAGGAGCAACGGCCACGCGCCTTGGACTGCCCGGTATTCCTCCCATCGCGGAATTGCTGACGGTCACGCGGGATGTCGTGCTCGTGCGCTACATCAGCGGATCGCGATACCACGTGGCGCATGTGAGCACGGCGGCCGTGGTCGACGAAGTACGCCGGGCCAAACGGGAAGGACTCGCCGTGACGTGCGAAGTCGCGCCGCATCACTTCTCTCTCACGGAAGAGGCCGTGGAGAGCTTCGATACCAATGTCAAGATGAATCCCCCGCTCCGGACCGCCGATGATGTGAAGGCCATCAAGGAGGGACTTCGCGACGGCACCATCGATGTGATTGCCACCGATCATGCACCTCATACCATTGATGAGAAAGAAGTGGAGTTTGCGCAGGCGCCGTTCGGGATCGTGGGACTCGAAACGGCGCTTGGACTCTGCATCACGGAACTTGTGGAGCCGGGATACCTGACGCTCATGCAGCTCGTGGAAAAGCTTTCGATGAACCCCCGCCGGGTGCTTGGACAGAAACCGGTCGAGGTTGAAGAGGGAGTGATGGCCAACCTGACCATGATCGACCCCTTCACAGAGTGGACCGTCGATATCCAGGCATTCCACTCCAAGTCGAAGAATTCCCCCTTCCACGGCCGCAAGCTCAGGGGAAGAGCGATTGGCGTCGTGAACAACGGGTCCTGTCTGCTCGTGTCCCCGGACTGATCCTAGGCCTTCTGAAGACCGGCTCTCGCTGAGGTACCAGCATACAGGCATGTTCAGAATTGTGGACGTCGGGATGGAGGGATTGCGGCGAGAGGCGAACAGCATGACGTCATGCACGCAGGCATCGGGTCGGTTCATTCGTCCGGATGCTGGCATGACGTTTGTTTCTTCAGGAGGAGACCAACAAGGATCGTGAGGTACGGCATGAGACTCTATCTTGTTGTTGCCGTGTGCGTGCTCTGGATCGCCGGATGCGGAGAGTGGCGGGAAGTCGATCGAACGCCGCCTGCAATTCCTCAGGGGATCCGGACGGTCTCTCTCGACAATGCCGTTCAGATCGACTGGCTGCCGAACCAGGAACCCGACCTGGCCGGGTACAACGTCTGGGTGAGCGGCACGCTGGAGGGGCGCTACACGCTCATTGCGAGTGTCGAGCAGAATACGTTCCTGGATGTGAGTGCCCGCAATGGTCAGACATCGTACTACGCGCTGTCTGCCTACGATTTCGCGGGCAATGAGAGCGAGCTGAGTCGGGAGGTCGTCTACGATACCCCGCGTCCGGAAGGACTCAACGTCAGGATCTATGATATCCGCGTTGCGCCGAATCTGGCCGGCTACGATTTTTCCACCTATTCGGTCGGCCGCTACGATGACGATTACACCGATCTGTTCTTCGAGGTAGCCGCAGGACGCGCGTTGCTGCAGGTCTGGAGCGATACGGACATTCAGGATATGGGCTATACGGGTACGCTGGATGACATCTCGTCTGCTCCATCCAGCGGCTGGTCGCCGTCAGGGTCGGCCGAGGCGATCGAGGGGCACACCTACGTGATCTGGACGTGGGACAACCACTTCGCCAAGGTGCGGCTGAAGGAAGTCACGTCCTCTTCTGTCGTCTTCGACTGGGCGTATCAGACTGCGGAGGGGAATCCCGAATTGAAAAAGAGCACGCCCACAGGCGGCCGCCTCCCTCTCGTCCGGCGGTCCGGTCCGGCTCTGTGAGTCTTCCGCGGCAGACCATGGGGCGGCATCTTTCGGATTTTCGACTCCAGAAAGGTGCCGCCTTTCTCTTCATTGCATTTGACTCGGTTTTCCTCTACTTTTCTCATCGATGAGACTGCTCGCCGTTCTCTCCTGCATCGTGTCCGCCCTCTCGTTCGGGACTGTCGGTCCCGCCATTGCGGCTCAAGCAGAACGATGGGGAAAAGTCCGTGCGGTTGTCCTCCGGGACAGCCTTGAGGCGGATTCCTCTCTCCAGAAGGTCTTTGCTGCCGTCCAGCAGGCGATGGTGACGGGGGAGTGGACATCACTTCAGGATTTGTTTGCCGAGCACGTGTCGATGCATGTGGACCGTCCCGATGCCGGTTACGTGTCGCCTCTGCAAGCAGTTTCGATCTTGAGTGCGTTTCATGCGGCGCGCAAGCCGGCGGGATTTGCCTTCTCCCGCATCGCCACAGACTCCCCCAATCCCTTTGCGACGGGAAGACTCTACTATGTTCACCGGGGCACGAAGAAGTCCGCACAGGTGTATGTCGCGCTGAGCCTTGCTCCGGCCGGCTGGCGCATTTCTCAAATCAGTATCTTCCAGTAGTCGAACCCCGCATGCCATCGGACAGGTCCATTCGTGGACGCCCCCTTTCATGGGGCTTTTTTATTGGAGCAGTACTGCTTGTCGTTCTCTACGCGCTGCAGCTGACATGGCCAACGCGGATGCGGGAGACATGGGAGGAGAGGCGTCCGGTGCTGGAGCGGGACCGCGCAACGCGTGTCCTCAGCGCGTTCCAGGAGCAGCTGGAATTGGCGCTGGAAACGGCGCGTCGCGCGGCTCAGGACTCTGTATTGCTGGATGCTCTCGTTTCGGAAGCACCGGAAGACCGTCGAGGAGCGTTCTTGCGGCTGACGGACTTGAGCCGCTCGGAGCAGGAGAGCATCGAGTTCCTCGGAGGGGATGGCGCGCTCCTTGGGTGGAAGGGGCCCGCCACGGGCGTGGAGAAGCAGGCGATTGACGTTCCCTCCGGGCATGACACCGCTGTTGTCCTCGTCCGGTCAACTCTCCGGACATCGCTCAGCGTCGCCGTGCGGGGGCTTCGGAATGGTCTTACGGTTGTCGTGAGCATTCCCCTCGAAGTCTCATCGCCGGTGTCGAGCCGCTTCGTGCGGCAGAGAGGCCTGCTGGAAGTGCTGGCGCGCGAAGAAGGGACCGAACTGCGGCTGGCTGAGGACCGTCCTGACCCCCGATCCGCTGCGCTCTGGTCGCGCATCGAGCTCCGGGATTTCTGGCAAAATCCTGTCGCCGTCGTGCTTGCTCCGGTGCTTACCCCTGAATCCGTCATTCACCTCTTTGAATCGAAGGTCAGGACCGGTATCTCTGTTGTCGCGGCAGTTCTGGCAGTGTTGGCGGGTTTGTCGGTGGTCGGTACTCTTGGAACAATCGGGTCGGTCTGGCTGCGTTCTCTCCTGCTGATCGCCGTTCTTTGGGGGGTGCGGGGGGCATTCCTCATCCTTCAGTTTCCATCCCTCCTCATCGGAGGCCCTCTCTTCGATCCCTCGGTTTTTGGTTCTCCCTTCGGCGGAGGACTTGCCTCGTCTGCCGGAGAGTTGTTGCTTTCGACCGCGGCGCTTCTGCTGTCGGCCCTCGCGCTCTTCCACGCCGGTCTCCGGCACTGGAACCGCGTCGGGCCAGTGGAAGTGGCGGGCCGCGTGAAACGTGTGTCAGCAGCCGCAGGAGCAATCGTTCTGCTTCTTGTGGTTGTCCTGCTGGCGCGCGCCTACGGCGCCTCGCTGAGAAGCTTCGTGGTCGATTCTTCGATACCGTTTTTTGATCCGCGTTCCGTTCTGCCTCAACTCCCCCTCCTTGTCATGCAGGTGAACATCCTTCTGCTGACTGTGAGTCTGCTCTTGGTGGCGGCGGTGGCAGGGCTGGCTGGTGTGCGGATGTGCACCCTCCTGGTGGGCCGCGAGCGCCGACTGATCCATGGCGCATGCCTTCTGCTCGTGACTGCTCTGATCTACGGAGTGCTGCTCCAGTTTGACAGGGATCCTCAGACCGGATGGCTCTTCCCTGTGCTTCTCCTCACATCCGGATTACTTCTGGCGGAACTGATGCGTTCCGAACCGGATTCTCGTCCGCTCCCTCGGCTGGCACGGTCGGATACGTTCGTCTTCTTGCTGGGAGCCTCATTCCTGGTCAGTCTGCCCCTCCTTCACGAAAAGATCGAACGGAAAGAGGAGTCGCGGCTGCAGCTGCAGGCGCGGGAGCTGGTTCGTCCGGTGGACGCCTGGCTGTCGTTTGTGGTAACGGAAGGACTGCAGACCGTAGCGGCGAGGTTGCAGGAGGGGGAGAACGGCTCGCCGGCGCGCGGACAAGTGCGCAAGGGCGACGCCTTCCGCCTGTGGGCACGGACACTGATGAGCAGGGAGGGCTATAGCTCAGGCCTGGTGCTGTATGACCGTCAGGGGACGGAAATCGACCGCTTCGCCGTCGGCCTGACGTCCTACGAGCAGGGCGAGCTGCTCGAGCTGCTGTTTGCGTACGATGAGGAAAGAGTGCATCTCATCGAGCGGCAGACCCCGCGTGGCACGGTGAAGTACTACGGAATCTGGGGTACACTGAGGACAGCGGATGAGCAACCCGCTGCCTTCGCGGCGGTGATGCTCTCCGCCGCGCAGCAGTCGTTGTTCCGTGGTGAGAACCTGCAGCTGCTCAGAAGCACGCGCGCCGAGGATCTGACGCTCGGCGTCCGGGAACTCATTGTGACGGAGTATCAGAACGGCGTGCTTGTTTCGGCCACGCATCCGGATCTGTATGCAGGACGCGAGCTCCCGGCGGCCGTGCGGGATTCGCTTCGGAGCGCATCCGGAGCGCCGTTGGTGGCGGATGAGCACGTCGCGGGAAAAGTCCTCCGCACCGCCTATGCCGTCGATGAGAGCGTGCCCGGAAGGATCGTCGGCGTCGGTCTGGAACAATGGGATCTGCGATGGCTGACGTTCTTCGTTCTCCAATTCATGGTGGTCCAGCTTGTGCTGGCCCTGGTTGTCGTTGGATTCCTTTCGGTTCGGAGACTTCGTGAGGCGCTCCGTCGAGGATGGGGGTTCCGGGCCAAGCTGCTTCTCGGATTCGCCCTCTTCTCAATCATCCCGCTTCTGGTCATCTCCGCCTACCACCGCCAATCGGCCGAAGACCGCCTCAACGCCACGACGGAGACTCGATTGCTTCAGGAGCTGAATCTGCTGCAGCGCCGGCTGAGCGGCTCTCTGCTGGATGAGGGTGATCTCCGGTTCGGTCTCAACAATGAGTTCTGTGAAGCGCTTGCGGCGGAGCTGGGGGTTGATTTCAGCGTGTTCGATGGTCCATCGCTGAAGGCGAGCAGCCGGCCCGAAGTCTATGAGGCAGGCATCCTCGATGCACGTGCTCCCGGCGAGGCATTCAGCAACATCGTCGTGCTGGGAAAACAGTTCTGGTGGCAGAGGGAGCTTCTGGGAGACGAGGAGTACGCCGTGGGATATGTCCCCCTTCTCGTCAACGGCCGGCGCATGGGTCTCATTTCCACGACGACGCTCTATCGGCGTTCCGAAACGGAACCGGAAGCACTCAGCAGTGCCGCCTTTACGTTCAGCGCGTCGGTTATTCTGGTGCTGCTCTTCGTCGGGGGCGCCGTTGTGCTGGCGAACAACCTTGCGGCTCCCATCCGGCTCCTCACGCGCGCCGCACGGAGAGTGGGGAAGGGGGACCTTACGGCCCGCGTCGAGGTGAAGGCCGGTGACGAGCTGGGCGTTCTCGTTGCGTCGTTCAACGACATGGTACAGGAGATCCAGTCGAGCCGCGAGGAGTTGAAGCGGGTCGAGCGCGACCTCGCCTGGAAGGAGATGGCGAAGCAGGTCGCCCACGAGATCAAGAATCCGCTGACGCCGATGAAACTGGCGGTACAGCACCTGCAGCATGCCTTCAAAGAGCGGGCGAAGGACCTATCAGAAATCGTCGAGGAAGTGACGCAGCTT
>CAYXMK010000113.1:0-8041 GCA_964465905.1 uncultured Ignavibacteriaceae bacterium
ATAGAGCATCAGATCGATTTCACTGATATCCGCCTTGTTGCCGAAGCTGACGAACTTCGAGAACCCGATCTGCTTGGCCTGCGCGTAATCGAGCACGGCGGTGCAGAGCGCGCCGCTCTGTGAGAGGAAGGCGATATTCCCTTCGGCGGGCATCTTGCGCGCGAACGACGCGTTGAGGTGCGACAGCGGGTCAGTGTTGATGACCCCCAGGCAGTTCGGTCCGATGAAGGAGATGCCGTACTTGCGCGCAATCTCCCGGATCTGTTCCTCCCGCTTCGCTCCCGCAGGACCCACCTCCCGGAATCCTGCCGAAATAATGATGGCCCCCTTCACCCCCTTCTGGCCACACTGCTCCATCGCCAGGTGACAGACCGTGCTGGCGAACACCAGGATGGCGAGATCCACGGGGTCGGGAATGTCAACGACGTACTTGTACGCCTTGACGCCCATGATGGACGATTCCTTGGGGCTGACAGGATAGACGACCCCCTGGAAACGATCCCGAAGGATGTTGGCAAAGATGTCGTGGGGAACCGTCCCCACGACGCGATTGGTGCCGAGGACGGCAACGGAGCGGGGGTAGAAGATCTGTTCGAGATTTCTGGGCGGGACGGCAGCGTCGGCGACCATGGGTGCTCCGGGAGCTACTTGAGATAGCCGGCGATGAATTCCACCGCTTCGCCCACCGACTGGACCTCCCTCGCCTTATCTTCCTCCATCTCGATGTTGAATTCTTCCTCGAACGCCGCGATGAGCTCCACGCTCTGCATCGAGTCGGCCCCCAGGTCGAACGCGAAGTTCGACTCCGGCTTGATGTCCGATGGATTCATCTTGAGCACGCGGGCAGTCACTTTCGTTACCCGGTCTCTGATCTCGCTCTTGTCCATGTGTGGTCTCCGTGGTACAGGAATGTTGGCAAACAACCGTCTCCAGGGATACAGGCGGACCGCTCTGGAATAGGGGAAGCCATGGCACTGCGGGAAAGCCTGTCCACGGCTTGCGTTCAAGTATAATGAACAAATCGGTTCTTTTCAAATCCCCGGACCTGGTGTTCCTGTGGTCGAAAGCACTGTCGCACGCTGCTCCCTGCCCATTGCCCCGCTTGGAATCTTCCAGAAGAAATCCGATCTTCTCCCGAGGCCACTCCTGCCGACATGACCCACAGACTGATCCTCTCGCTCGTTGTCCTGATTGCGCCTGCCTTGGCATCGGGCCAGACATTCCGGCTGACACGGCCGGTCCCGGACAACATCCAGACGAACGGTTCCTACCTCTACGGAGAACCGCGGTACGGCAGTCCGAGTCTGGCTCACACCGGCATCGACATCTCGATCGCGTACGATACTGTCCGTTCGGCTTCCGACGGCGTCGTGGCGTTCATCGGCTACAATCCCAATGACCTCGTGGGTGGATACGAGCCGACAGGGGCGGGGAATTACATCTGGGTGCAGAGCACGTGGGGAGGGAGCGCACTGCATCTGCTGTACGGCCATCTGACGAAACCGTTGGTGGTAACGAACGACAACGTTGTACGCGGCCAGCCGATTGCCATTTCAGGCAACACCGGCAACTCCACAGGACCGCATCTGCATTTCGAATTGCGTCTGGGTGTGCGCGACTACGGCGGATACCGCAACCGCCGGAACCCCGAGCTCTGGGTTGCTATTACGGGCATGGGGGCGATCTACGGAAACGTGCCCGGCGCTCCGAACAGCACCCGCGTCGATATCACTCCCGATCCGAAGCCGCGCCCTCCGTACACGACGTTCGGCTGGGCACTGACGTACAATTTCAATGATCCGGCAATCGGTAGCGACGCCGTCTATGGAGAGAACTATGCCATAGGGGATGTGAAGCCGGGAAATTACGTGATCACAGCGCTGGGGGGAAGTTACCGCCGGGAAGTTACTGTACAGGCGGGGCAGGTGGTCAACGCCGATGCGCCAGCGGTCTCTGCCGAAGCCGTCGCGATCGTCCCGCAGATCGTCACACTGTCACAAAACTACCCGAATCCTTTCAATCCCGTCACCGAATTGCGGCTGGACCTCCCTTCGGAGCATCACATCAGCGTGACGGTGCACGACATGCTGGGACGCGCCGTCGGCACGCTCGCCGACGGCACCTACGGGGCAGGACGGCATCTCCTCCGCTTCGAGGCGGACGGTCTGCCGTCGGGCGTGTACTTCTGCCGTCTCCTCGCAATCCGCGTCTCCGATGGGAATCAGTCGTCGGCCGTGCGCCGCATGGTGCTTCAGCGGTAGGACCCTTATTCGTCAACCCACCTTTCTCAGAAGACGCGTCAGTTCGGAGCGGTGGCTCCGGCTGAGGGGAATCGATGCACCCCCCTCTACCACCACGGCGTAGTCGCCGTACGCAACGGGCCGGATGTCCGCAATGCGATCGATGGCCACGATGTACGACCGGTGGATGCGGAGGAATCGGGATGGATCCAGTCTCCGCTCAAGGTCACTGATCCGTCCCTTGCGCACGAACGTTGCACTGCCGGTGTGGAGGCGTACGTAATCACGCGCCGCCTCCACGTAGCGGATTTCGCTCGTTCGCACGAAACCGATTCTCCCCTCGATCTTCAGCAGGAGATGGTGCGCGTACTCCTGCGGCACGATCATCTCTGACCGCGGCGGAGACGCCTCCCCACACCCTGTTGGGAGTCGGAGCGGTGCGTCCGGCCGTGCCGCCGCTGACTCATGTCCGTTCCGCATCACCCAGCTCCGTCAGCATGGTCGTTCCTGCGGACGCAAAACGCAGAGGAAGTACTATCTTCACCGTCACACCTCCCTGCGGTGAGCCCGTCATCTCAAAGCTGTGTTCTTCACCATACAGATGGTGCAGCCGCGTGCGGGTGTTTGAGATGCCCCGGCCGGGATTCAGGACGGATCGCGCCCCCTCAGCCATGCCGCTGCCGTTGTCGGAGACTTCCAGTTCCAGCATCGTCCCACGCGTGCGCGCCTTCACCGCAATTTCTCCCGGACCCGAGAGCCTGGCAATACCGTGCGTGATGGCATTCTCGACGATCGGTTGCAGCACCAGCGTCGGCACCATCGCCGCCAGAAGGTTCTCGTCTGTTTCAATCCTGACATTCAGGCGATCCTGGAACCGCACCTGCTGGATTTCTAGATACTTCCGGAGGAATTCCATCTCCCGCGCAAGCGGCACCAGCTCCTGATCACTGTCATCCAGCGTCATTCTCAGCAGTTCGCTCAACCCCGTGATCATGCGCGCGGCCGTCGCGGGATCCTCCTTCACGAGAACCAGAACAGCGTGCAGCGTATTGAACAGGAAGTGCGGCTGGAGCTGCATGGAGAGCGCCTGCAGACGGGAGCGGGTCAGCAAGGTCTCCAGTTGCGAGGAGCGCAGTTTTCGTTCGTGGTACCGCCGGTAGAGAACGAAGCTGCGGTATCCCCCTGCAGCGGCTGCAACCAGGCAGAGGACGAGGAACCAGGTCGTCTGGTAGAACTGCGGGTCAAGTTGAATCCCCAGAGCCGCGCCGGTGCTGTTCCACATCCCATCGTCATTCGACGCCGTCACACGGAAGACGTACTTCCCGGGCGGCAAGTTTGTGTAGTACGCCGTCCTGCGGGTTCCTGCATCCACCCAATCGCGGTCGAAGCCATCCAGTCGATAGCGGAAGAAGACTTTCGACGGATTGGAGAGACTCAAGCCCGCATAGCGGAACTCGATGCGCTGTGTGCCCGGCGGCGCGGTGAGATCCGCCGTTGCGGGAAGAGCAGTATACTCCACCATGACCTCTTCGACCACTACGGGGGGAGGAACAGTATTGTGCGGCAGGTTGTTCGGATCCACCACCGCCACACCCATGACGGTGGCAAACCAGAGACGGCCGTCCCGCGATCGGAGTCCCGAGTTCTGTCCGAGGCCGTTGCACTCCCTGCTCCGGATTCCATCTTCCTCTCCGAAGAACACGCAGGAAACGCCGCTGTCCCTCCCGTCGGCTACCGCGCTGAGCTGTTCCCTCGACGCCACGAAGACGCCGTTGTTGCTGCTCATCCAGAGCCGGGCGCTGTCATCCTCGAGGATGGTGTAGATGTTATCATCCGAGAGACCTCGGGCTCCGGGGAAACGGTCAAACCTCCCGTCCTTGAACCGGATGAGTCCCGCGCCGACACTCCCGATCCAGAGCACACCCTCGCGATCGACCGAGAGCGACATCAGCTCAGTCGTCGGAAGACCGTCGGCCGTTGTGTAGTTCCGCACACTGTCTCCGGAAATGCTCCAGAGGCCGCTCTCCCATGCCACTCCCCACAGCGTGCCGCGGGCATCCAACTGGAGCGAGCGGAGCGTCGGCGGCCCCGCTGCTGCGGGGAAGTTCCGGACATGGAACTCCCCCCCGCGGAACTTCGTCAGGCCGTAGCCGGACGCGATCCAGACATTTCCCCGTGCGTCCTCGCTGATGGCGAACACAACGCCCCACGGCTTTCCGCCGGGCCGGGGAACAGGGCGGAGCTTCCCCTTTTCAAGGAGAAACAGGCCTTCCCGGGCACCCACCCATAAGAGACCATCTGCGCCCTGGTAGAGCGCTGAGATGAGCGAGCGTGCGGATTCAGGCAAACTGACGTACGGTCGAAAGGCAACTCCATCAAAGCGGAGCACTTCCCCAGCGCTGTTGCCGGCCCAGATCGACCCGTTCCTCCCTTCGTGGACCGCAAAGACCGTCAGCGCAGCCGGGTCTGACCCGGTGGCGAGCGTGACGAACTTCCCATTCGAAAGCCGATCAAGCCCGCCGGCACTCGTACCGATCCACAGGTTCCCCTCCCGGTCTTCAAGAAGAGAAAGCACGTCGCGCGCAGTCAGCCCGTCCCTCGTGTCGAAACCTGAAACCCTCCCGTTCCGGATTCTCGCCACGCCGCCCCCGTTCAGACCGACCCAGACTGTGCCGCGGCTGTCGACGGACATGCATTCCACACGTGATGAGGCAAGTCCTTCCGCCGCGCCAAAATGGCGGACCTCGTTTCCCTTTACGCTCCAGACACCGTCCTTGATCGTGCCGATCCAGAGCGTTCCGTTTCCGTCGGTGACGAGGACCCGAACCATGAGTTTCGCCTTCACCGGAAGGTGAACGGCCACCGGCCCCGCCGGAGTCCAGAGACGAATCTCCCTGCTCGTCCCCACAAGGACCGAATCGGTTCCGAGCGGGAGGATCGTAAGGATCGGGGCTGTCGTTTCACCGTTCCAGCGAACGAAGCTGACCGAGTCTTCCCGCTTTCGAAAGAGCATCCCGCGGTCTGTGCCAATCCAGAGCGCGCCCGCCTCGTCCGCGGAAAGCGCGGTAACGAACTGCGCATCGAGGGAATCGCCGACTCTCGCAAACTCCCCGCGGCGGTAGGCGATGAGACCCGGTGCGGTCGTCGCGATCCAGAGCGTACCACCACGACCGGCAGCCAGCAGACGGACGAAGTTGCTGCGTAATTGAGGCACGATCGATTTATTGAATGTGCGGAAGGCCGACCCATTGAACCGCGACAGACCCTCCTGTGTGCCGATCCAGAGGTAGCCATCCGGGGTTTGGGCAAGCGCATTCACAGAGCTCTGCGGGAGCCCGTCGCGCACTCTCCACGATTGGTGCGTGTAGTGAGCCGGTTCCCGCTTCGGATCAAGGCCGTTTTGTGCTGACGCAAAGAGCGTCATGTCTGCGGCTACGATCACGAGCAGCAGGAAAGGCACACGGCCGTTGTGCGAAAGATGCGTCAGCATGCAGTGCCCCTCAGGGTGACAGCTCTGAGATCCGCGGAGGCGCAGAGGTTCCCGCGGAATGTGCGGGTACCATGGTGTCGGCAGATTTCCGGAGGTACGTCGGAACGCGAAGCTCGAAGAAGAGAGACGACCCGTCCACTTCCGTAATCCGCGGGACGAGATTGAAGTGTGCAGTCAGAAAAACGAAGTCCTCCGGCCTGACCACGCCGGAGCGGAAGCCGTCCCCGCACACAACGGTGCCGTTCCCGGTCGCCTCGGCATCGATCCGTCCGATGAGACCGTGCTGCGCCTGGATGCGGAACCACTCCAGCCGTTCGTCCCAGAAACGGGCGGAATAGGTGGAGAACAGCACAACACCGCCGGGCCTCGTCACCCTCAGCGCCTCTCCAACGAGCTTGCGCTTGTTCACGCGGAAGGAGGAGATGCCATTCTCCACACAGACAACCGCGTCAAACTGTCGGTCGGCAAAACCGAGGCGAGTGGCATTCATCTTGAAGAGATGGCAGCAAGGAGAATGGCGGATGTACGACCGCGCAAGCTGAAGACTTGCGGCAGAGACATCGATCCCCACAACCGTACCCGCCTTCTCCTGAAGGCGCCGCAGGACCCGACCGTAGCCGCAGCCCAGTTCCAGGACGAGGTCGCCCGGCTGGACGCGCTGGAGCACAAATTGGATCTCTGCTTCCAGGTGGCGCTGCACCCGGGGAGGGGCCACGTCGTACGCCCTCTGCAAACGCGCACCTGCAAGGCGGTCAAGATAGTAGGTGTTCATCGATTGGTCGCATCAAACCGAACCGCCTGAGAGACGGGGCGGCAAGGGCATTGCGCGGGAACAGCTCACCCCGAAAGCCCTCTCCGGCCTTGACAGTGAAATCCCACGCATTCCTGGCCAGAAGATCAACGAAGGGATGGAAAATCTCAACGCGAATGCGATCATCGGCAGGTTTGCGACGACGAATCGCCGGTTCTGAGCGACAGACCGCCGGAAATTCAGGTGCGGGCACACCAACCGCAGGCGCTTCTTATCTGTTGCGCAGGCGTCCTGCGCCAGGGAGAGAGGTCCTCCCGGCGAACGCCGGCGGGGAAACATCACCCTCCGCACCAACGAGAGTCGGGTACGGAGGGGAGTGGGACCAACGGCAGGGGATCTCAGGAGGGTGAGGGTCCGGCGGATGCCACAGCCGCGGCGATATTCCCTGCGAACTGTTTGAAATTCTCGGCAAACATGCCGGCCAGCTTGCGCGCCTGCTGGTCGTACGCGGATTTATCCCTCCACGTTTCGCGCGGATCGAGGACATCCACGGGCACTCCGGGACACGATTCGGGCACCTGCAGATTGAAGAAAGGATCCTTGCGCGTCGGGATGCTCTCGAGCGAGCCGTTGAGAATGGCTTTCACCGTGGCCCGCGTATCGGCGATCTTCATCCGATGACCGACGCCGTACGGCCCGCCCGTCCAGCCCGTGTTCACCAGCCACACCTTTGCATGGTGCCGTGCAATGCGCTCGCCGAGCAGGTTCGCATACACCGTCGGCGAATGCACCATGAACGGCGCGCCGAAGCAGGTGCTGAAGGTTGCCTGCGGTTCCTTCACACCTTTCTCCGTTCCGGCGACTTTTGCCGTATAGCCGGAGAGGAAGTGATACATCGCCTGGTCGGGCGACAGCCGCGCGACCGGCGGCAGCACGCCGAAGGCATCGGCCGTGAGCATGATAATGTTTGCGGGATGTCCGCCGACGCCGTCGAGTTTGGCGTTCGGAATGTGGCTGATCGGGTACGCCGCGCGGGTGTTCTCCGTCAGCCCGTCGTCGTTCAGATCCACTCTTCCGGTCGTGCTGTTGAAGCCGACGTTCTCCAGAATGGTGCCGAAGCGCCGCGTCGTTTCATAGATCTGCGGTTCCGCCTCCTTCGACAGTCGGATGACCTTCGCATAGCATCCTCCTTCGAAGTTGAAGATCCCGCGGTCGCTCCATCCGTGCTCATCATCGCCGATCAGCATGCGGTCGGGATCCGCCGAGAGGGTAGTCTTCCCCGTACCGGAAAGCCCGAAGAAGACGGCCACATCCCCGCCGGAGCCGACATTCGCCGAACAGTGCATGGAGAGGACACCCTTCTGCGGCAGAAGGTAATTGAGAACCGTGAAGATCGATTTCTTGATCTCCCCGGCATATTGCGTCCCCCCGATGAGAACCGTCTGCGTCGCGAAATTGATGACGACAAAGACCTCCGAGCGGGTGCCGTCCGTCTCGGGGTTCGCATGGAAGTTCGGAACCTGAATGACGGTGAACTGCGGCACGTGGTTCCTGAGCTCC
>CAYXMK010000114.1:0-1004 GCA_964465905.1 uncultured Ignavibacteriaceae bacterium
TCCAGCTTGATGAGCACAGCCACCAGGAGCCAGAGCGGGAGTCCCACGAGAAGGACCACTCCCGAGATGACGACATCGAGCGTTCGCTTCAATGCCGCTTCCCAGGGGCGGAGCAGCTCTGGCGAGACGTCGATCAGCGGGACACCGTAGATCGAACTGACCCTCGCCTGGCCGCTAACGATGTCGTAGAGGTCGGGGATGATCTTGATCCCCACCTCGTATCCATTGCACTGCCGGATGATCTCGAGCAATTGGTCATGCTCCGTGAAATCGAGTCCGACCAGCACCTCCCCGATCCCGCGCCGCTCGATGATGTCGGGGAGCTGTCGTGTCGTCCCGAGAATCCCGATTCCTCGATACTCCGTCGCTTTGCGGGACAAGGTTTTGCGGCTTTTCCCCGCGGGCTCCACGAATCCCACAACACGATAACCCAGCGCCGGATAGGCCAGCACCATGTCGCAGAGCTCAAAGGCCTTGCGGGACCAGCCCACGATGACGGTATCGCGAGCTCCGATGCCTGCGATGAGCAGGCGCTTCTGGATCGATCGAAGGGCCAACCGTCCCGCCGCCACGAATCCGAAGAGCAGCAACCAGTAGGTTGCGATCAGCCAGCGGAAATCCGGTGTCGCCGCCGGGCTCTGGTCGTCGATGAAGACGAGGAAGAACAGCACCAGCGAGCCAATGGCCGTGGTCCGGAAGAGCGTCAGGAGTTCGTCCAGCCGACTCTGCGCGTACCAGGGACGGTAAAGCCCGAAAACTGAAAAACAAAAGAGCCAGTAAAGGTAGATCACAAGAGAAGGCAGCAGATACTCGGGCTTGATTGCGTAGGGGAGGAGCCCACTCTCAATCCTCAGGTAGTAGTAAGCTGCAAAGGAAAGATGAATGGCGGCCAAATCGGCAACGAGAAGAAGGATGAATTCACGACGCTTCGTCAACGGAGTTTCTCCAGGATACGCTCTGCAGCTTTCCCGTCGCCATAGGGATTCGCGTTCATCGAGACGGGC
>CAYXMK010000114.1:1014-8029 GCA_964465905.1 uncultured Ignavibacteriaceae bacterium
GACGGGCTTGGGATTCGTCAGCTGGCGAGAGACAGCAGCAACGATTCCTTCCTCATCGGTACCGACCAGTTCTGACAAAGACAACCGGATGCTCTCGACCCGTTCCGTGACGTCCCTCATGACGATGCAGTACTTGCCGAAGGATGGGGCTTCCTCCTGCAGGCCTCCGGAGTCCGTAAGCACGAACTCGCACTGGTTCAGAAGGCCAAGCAAGGAAACGTAGTTCACGGGAGAGATCAAGACGACGTTCGGCAGACCCTCGAGGAGGGCGTGCACGGGCCGTCGGACATTGGGATTGAGATGTACAGGATAGACGAACCTGACGGAGGGGAACCGGCTGGCACAGGTGCGGAGTGCCCGGCAGATGCGTTCGAAACCCGGCCCGAAACTCTCCCGCCTGTGCGCTGTGACCAAGACGAATGGACGGCTGAGGCCGGGCACGACTTCGTGGGCTTCGGGAAGATGGCGGTGTGTGCGGATCCACTCCAGAGCATCCACAACGGTATTGCCTGTTACGAACATCCTCTCAGAGGGCACCCCCTCGCGCTCAAGATGGGATTTCGCCAACTCCGTGGGGCAGAAATGGTATCGCGCAAGGACACTGATGATTCTTCGATTTGCTTCTTCGGGAAACGGCGACTCAAGGTCGTGGCTTCTCATACCGGCTTCAACATGTGCCACCGGAAGTCGCTGATGAAACGCCGCGACGGCACCCAGCGCCGCAGTCGTCGTGTCCCCCTGGACCATGACAATATCGGGGGAGACATCCGACAGCAATGGCGGGAGCAAACTGAAGACAGCAGTCCCGATCTCATTCAATGTCTGTCCGGCCTTCATGATGCGGAGATCCGTCTGGGGTCTGATGTTGAAGAGAGAGAGAGCATCGTGCGCCATCGTTTCATGCTGACCGGTAAGACAAAGATGCACCTGGAAGGAGTCGGCATAATCTTGGGTAGCAAGGAGGACTACCGGCGCAAGTTTGATGACCTCAGGGCGTGTGCCGGCGAGAACGAGAAGCTTAGTCCGTGCCATCTCTTCCTCCCTGCACCAGAGCGCTGTGGGTCTCCCGCCGAGCTTTGGCACGATCACAGGCCACGACCTCTCGACAGGCATCCACGAATCGGCCGGCAAGCCGCTCCCACGTGTAGCCCTGCCGCACCAGGGCCTCACCTCGACGCAGGCGGACGGTTAGCTCCGGACCGGCGGAAAGCACCGATCGAGCTGCTGCCACGACTTCGTCGACTGTGTCCGCATAGTAGAGTATGCTTCCCTCAGGATCGAGGCGGAGAACCTCTTCAAGCCTCGTTGAGATGACGGGTTTGGCCTTTACGAGATACTCGAAGAGTTTGATCGGTGAAGCTGCGTGGGAAACAGGACTCTTGACGAAAAGATTCAAACATATGTCGATGCGATCGATCGCCCGCATTGCCTCCGAATGGGGAAGTGGCCCCGGGAGCTCGATGTTGTGCAGATTCCGTCGTTCGATTTCAGACCGCACTCGTGGATACTCCCGGCCCGCACCCACCAGGAGGAACGAGCAATCGCTCATGCGCTCGGCAACAGCAAGCATAAGGTCCAGATCGATGAAGTACTCGAACGCCCCCACATAGCCGAGCGTGGGACGGGGACCTCGCCGGCGCGGTACGTGCTCGACCTCGGGTTGCGGCGGCATCGGCGCACCGTTCGGCAACAGAAGACTGCGCTGGTGAGTAATGCTTTGCCGAAGCTTTTCAGAGACAGCGGTGACCAGTGCCGCTGAACTGACAAGACGGTTGAGGACAAATTCACTCAGCTTCGTCAGGACATGTTTCCGGGAAATGCCCAACTCATGCATGAACATCGCCACGTAGTCATCTGCCAGGTCGAACACGATTGGCAACGAACATCGGAACGTATAGACGTATTGCGGCAAGTTGTAGAGGAGAAGCACATCGGCCGTACCGCTCCGCATCCGACGCTGGATCAGAGGAATCGAGCTGATCGTAAAGAGCGCCTTCTTGACAAATTTTTCCCACGGTGTTGTACGATGCCACAACCATCGCGGCACAGCGACCGTGAGCACCTCGATATTCGGATGACGATCCACCGGCAGGTCGATGAAGTTTGTCTCTGCGGAATCGCGAGCCGGTGGCTGGACGACAATGACCCTATGGCCTTGGTCAGCAATCGCCGTCAGTAGATGCGAATAGCGAGATCGATTGACGGCATGCCAACGTCCCATGTAGGGGAACAGAAACGTCAACGGGCTATGGACGAACGAACGTTCCGCGCTCTTCATGCACCCCTCGCTGCCTCCGACCCCTTAAGAATCCCATCCCAGTAGCCCTTCCACAAAGCCAGGAGCCGATCACGCACAGACAACGCCCGAAAGCGCGGCCTCCACGCTGCGGCGACAATGGCCGCGCTCTTAGCAAGAACATTGAAAAGACAAAAACAGGCGGCGTACGCTCGAGAGACCACAGACCCCCGGCAGAAGAACCAGAGCCGATTTCGCGTGTAGTAGTAGTGATAGAGAGGTGAATACTGGGCCCAGGAACTGCCCGCGCCAACCTTGTGGTACACGCGACTCGCTGGCACATAGAGAATTGAATACCGGCGACGGACCCGGGAGGAGAATTCAAGGTCCTCAAAGTACATGAAGAACTTCTCTTCCAGCGGGCCGACCTGCTTCAGGGTTTCGCTGCGAACAAGAAAGGCGCTCCCCGACGCGAACGTCACCGAACGCGGTCGAGACTGCTCCCCAGGCTCCGACGTATCCCGCTTCCCCTGTCGATCGGCCACTCCCGTGCACAACCAGCGGCTGCAATGGCCGCCGGCCGCATAGATCACATGAGGGCGGTCATGATAGAGGATCTTGGGCGTCGCAATTCCAGCACGAGAATCTGCACGAAGAGCCTCAAGGAGGGGGCCTAAGAAACCGGGTTCGACGATGATATCGTTGTTCACAATGAGAATGAATTCCGGAGACGATGCAAGTGCGATCCTGATGCCTGCGTTGTTGCCACCGGCATAACCCGTGTTCTCCGACAGGCGCACGACGGGAACTCCAGGCAAAGCGTTCTCGATTCGCTCGACGCTGTTGTCCGTTGACCCATTGTCGACAACGAGCACCATGTCCGGTGGTGGTTCACTCCTGTGCAAGGATTGAACACATGCGATCGTGTCTTCCGGCCGGTTCCAGTTCAACACAATCGCCACAGTGCTGTTGGCAGGGACCAAGCTGGCATTTGTCACGCAAGGCCTCCTGAAGAAACGCGGGAGACCGGCAGCACCTTCGGTTGACCGACATGCATCGCAAGCGCGTCGATGAGAGCCAGGTAGAACCAGAGGAAGGGTGTGTGGTACGGACCGATGGAAATCAGGAGGCTCGCACACACGCTGATCCAGCCGAGGCGCACGACGTCGTACATCGACCGCACTCGTTCATTGGGCTCACGGGCGCGCGCCCGATGCAACTGCCTGTTGGCTACTCCGACCACAACAAACAACAGCACCAACCCCACAGCACCGGTTTCTGCAAACACGCGGCCGAACAGAATCGTCAGATTGGGGAATTCCTTCCACTGAGACGTAAGGATCTCTGCCTGCACTTCGCGGGGGACGACTTCCCGGAAATGAACCGACACGCCGCCCAAACCGTACCCCACCACACTGTAGGAAGAGAACAGATTCAGAAACGGCCCGAAGGCTCCATAGAAGCGGTCATTGAAGGAAATGTTCGTTCGGCCCGTCAGCAGAAAGCGGGCATGCCTCATGATCTGATTGTTGGGAAATGCAACCAATGCCGTCCCCACCATCAGCACAATGGCTGTCATAACAACCACCGCAAGTCGCCTCTGAGGTCCCATGATGACACCAACCCCCCCCAAGACCAACAGAAGCATGAGTCCGATCGTACTGAAGGTGAAGGCGAGCGAAAGTCCGACGAGGAAGAGCAGCAGCAAAGCCCAGTGCCGCTTCCTGCCATGTTCATAGAAGTACAGCGCTGCGGGCAAGACGATGAGGACCAGAGCAGTCGCCCAGGCGGCTGGTTCATTCGCAAAACCGGAAGCCCGGAGAGGAGAAGTGTAGCCCTGCGGACTCATGAAACCCCTCACGGCGAGGACGATGTCGCCTGCCCAGCGCATACCGAAGGGACCCCAGGCAATATTCAGCAGCGTGAGCAAAAGGGGAGGGATGAAACCGACGACAATCCATCGGAACACCCGATCGACCGTCACCTCGAGGAGACTGCGACGCAACACAAGAAACGTCACAACCCCTGCCGTCAAGGCGCCTGCCTGTCGCAGCCAGGCGATGAAGCGGGTCGACGGTTGACTCGATAACATATCCACCACGAGCGCCACAGATGAGTGGAACATCGAATAGGCGAAGAACACAAGGATTGCGGTCAGGAGCGGACTCCGGGGTATGCGCCGCACCACGAACGGAAAGAACATCAACGCCAGAACGGTCGTCAGTGGGACCATCTGCACCTGAATGCGGAGCGGGAGAGTCTGAAACTGAAGGCTGAGAATGAGCAGTGCCGCAATCGGAACCAGGAAATAGCTCTCCCCTCGCTCCCCTCTGTGCTCCGGCGCGCCGTGCGTTTCCATCGACGGGGAATTCATCATCATCTCAAGCCCCTTACGCGCAGCCTCGAGAAGAAGACGTTCCAAGCCGCTGTGATCTGGGATACCCGTGCCGGGCCGATCAACCGCACGTAGCCGATTCCAAAAGCCGCGAGCGCACCGAGGAGATACAGTGCCTTCAGTCCACCCGGACTTGGAAGCGAGGCCATGCCGAACGACACACCAAGGAAGCACAATCCAAGCACGAACAGCTTTGCCATGAGTCGCAGGGACTCCGCTGAGCTCGACGGACGGGCGAGTATGAAGACGAAGAGGAACAACATGCAAGCGTCCATCACAAAGATGAGCAGCTTCGCGACGGCAGCACCCACGATGCCAAAGGAGCTGATGCAGAACCAGCACAAAACGACAAACGCAACCGCCTGCACCATATCGAGCTTAGCCTTGAAATCGGGTTTTCCCAATCCATGCACAGCTGCAAGCGCCAAATACGCAAATCCATTGAAGTAGAAGGCCACGGCCAGAAGTTGGAGAACCGGCGTTGCGATCTCACGAAATTCCGTTCCCATCCAGAGGTCGAGGATTTCCGGAGCATATCCAAGAAACAAGCCCGTCAACGGCGTCAACACACCGAACAGAAAGATGGCGGGATCGATCACGAGATTGCGCCAGAGGTACTCGCCTGAGATTCCCGCACAGCCGCTGACGCGGGGAAAGAGCGTCATCGCAATGCTCGCCGGGATAACAGCCACTCGAGAGACCATCTCGAACGGTGGGACATAGAACGACAGCACACCCATGGTCAGTATCGCCGGGATCAGAAGACGCTCACCGAATGTAACAATGGGCGTCAGGAAATTCGTCAAGGTCACCCACCCACCGTACTTCATGAGACGCCGAAATTCGCCGGAAGAAGCACGAGCTCTCATCAAGCCAGGGAAGAGCCGAACGAGAGCGGCACCGTACAACACCGCCGCCGCAACTCTCGACAAGATCAACAAGACAACGATGGCAGGAAGTCCGAATCCCGCAAGAGCGCCCGCGATCGGGAGCACGAAGAGGAGGGCGTTGGAGGTGCCCTTGACGACATTGACGTATGCGAACCTTCGGATCCCCTCGAGCGCCGAACGAAACGTCCCGCCGATCGTCATGACGGGAACCGCCATCACGAGCACCGTGAACATCGCTTGCGCCTCCGCTCGCAGACCGGCAGGCACATCGAGTACCAGCGGAATCGCGGGAACTATCGGCAGGAGTGCCAACGAGAGCGCCGCGCCGACGAGGAGGTCTGCCGCCGATGCTGTGACGATGATCACGTGGGCCGATCGTCCTGCCGAGGGGTTCACGGCATGGGCTACAGCGTTCGTTGTGGCCCGGCCGATCCCCAAGTCGAAGAAGGCGAAGTAGCCCAGCAAGGACCAGGAGAGGCTCAGCAGCGCAAATCGCTCCAGGCCAAGCAAGCGCATCGTGAACGGCATCGCCACGACTGCCACCAGCATCGGCAGTGCATGTCCCGACAAGTTGAGCAGCGAGTCTCTGAGGAGACCGACGGTCAGGTTGTCGCCGATCGGTGGCCGATGCTCGACCTGGCGAACGTTGGAAATCACCTTGGCTTCCCGCAGGCTCACGAACGTGGGCGCTCCCCTCCCCACTGGGATGCAAGCCAATCAATGCGCCGAGAAATCCACGCCCCCCGATCGTCCTTACCCGACGGAGACGATCGCATCGATTCCATCAGAAATACTGAGAAGACACTCAAGAGGAAGCCGAGGATCAAGAAGACAAGAACGACGATGCTCCCGCGAGGTCGGTCATGACGCTCAGGCGCTACGGCTTCATCGAGAATGAGGATCACCGGAATCGTCTTCTGCTCTTCGACCCGCGCCTGCTCATAGACCGGCACGATGAATTCCAGGATCTTCTGCTGAATCGCCAGTTCACGATAGAGACGTAGAGCTTCGATGCCGGCAGCCGGCATCTCGTCGACTCTGCGGGTGATCTCTGTCAGCTCCGCTCTGCGCTGGCGAAGCATCGCATTGTCCGGCGTCACCGACTTCTCCAAAATGCTCACTTCAAGTTCCCTTTGCACCTTCAACGCAACAAGCTCCGCCGCCGCCGAGATTGCCGGCGACTGTGCATCCGGCACAATGAGCAGGCCAGTTCGTTCCTGATATGATCGAACAGCCTCCTCCGCCGCACGAAGATCTTCGTACGTCTTCTGGAGGCGTTGCTCGATGAAGATCCGGTTGTTCTTCGCCTCCTGCGTCGCCAGACGAATGCTGATCGAATTGAGAATCTGCACGAAGGCGTTAGCCATAGCCGCCGCGCGCTGCGGATCACGATCGTACACCTCGACCGTAATATGCTCTTCCGCCTGGACGTCGAAAGACACATTGTTCTCCAACTCCCGAATGGCGGACTCCAGGGAGCCGTCCGTGATCTTG
>CAYXMK010000115.1:0-7998 GCA_964465905.1 uncultured Ignavibacteriaceae bacterium
AGGGGACATTCGAGGTTGTGAACGGGATGCTTGTGCCGGTCTACACGCGCTTCCACTTCCATCGGGCGGAAGTCCAGTGGAATGAATATCTGGCAATGCCGGTCGCGCACCACACCCTGACCGTGGGATTGCGCGGCGGCGGCGTGCTCGGGCGAACCGTCGATTCCTTCTTCGATTTCTATGCCGGGGGGTTTGTCGGCATGAAGGGGTATCCCTTCTATGCGCTGGGCGGCAACAGCATTGCCGCTCTCCACCTCGCCTATCGGTTCCCGCTCCACCGTTCCATCGACTTCCGTTTATTGCAGTTCTACTTCACAAAGCTCTACGCTTCCGTGTTCGGGGATCTGGGCACTGCGTGGACGGGCAGCGCGCCGCCGCTCAGGACATGGAAGCGAGATGCCGGACTGGAACTTCGGCTCGAGGCGTTTTCCTTCTACGCGTACCCGACGAGGATCTTCGTCAGCGGGGCCTACGGATTCGATCGGTTTGCACGCGACGTCAATGGGGTACCGATCCAGTACGGGCGGGAATGGCAGTTTCATCTTGGTGTGCTGTTCGGCTTTGAGCTGAATGATCTGACCCGACTGCGGTAGTCCGCCCTCGGGAGTATGAGAACCTGACATCACGAGGATATACGATGAAACGACTCACCGGCGTGATAATGGCGGGATTCGCCGGAGCGCTGCTCCTGGGCTCGGCCGTCCCTCTTGTTTCGCAAGAGCACGTCTCCCTGAGCGGTAATCTGAGAACAGATCTCCTTGGTGCAGGACGGATGGCAATCGCGGTGGGTGACGGTCCGGCGGGGGAGAACCGTGCCCTCGAGCGGAAGTCTCCGCTTCGGGCGGCGCTGTATTCGCTGGCGGTCCCCGGCCTTGGCCAGGCATATGCGGAAGCGTATGTTCCGGCGGCGGGGTTTCTGGCTGGCGAAGTGGCGCTCTGGATCCTCTACGCGGCCTACGAGCGGAAAGGGGACCGGCAGACAGATGAGTTCCAGCAATTTGCCGACGCGCACTGGTCGGTTGTCCGGTACGCGGAATGGATGGCGCTCTACGGTCCGGTCCTGAATCCGGAAGCGCAGAACTGCAGCGGCATCGTGACGAATCCTAGCGCGCAGGTGCCTCCCTGGGAGCGGGTGGACTGGGATGCCCTGAATCGCTGTGAGGAGGAGATCGGCACGAAAGCGAGCACGGGGTTCAGCCACCGCCTCCCGAGAAGACCGGAACAGCAGTACTACGAGCTCATCGGGAAGTACGAACAGTACAACCCCGGCTGGGACGACGCGTTCGTCACGGCCTCGGATTATCTGACGAACATCTCTCCGCGTTTTCTGCAGTACCGTGACATGCGCGGTCGCGCCAACAGCTTCTACAACATTGCTAGCACGGCGACGCTCGTGTTGGTAGCCAACCACGTCGTCAGTGCCCTCCAGGCCGCGTGGAGCGCGTCGCGGTACAACCGGAGTGTGGCCCTGGAAATGCATATCGTCCCTGTGCATCGCTCTGCCGGCTTCATCGAGTTCGTCCCGACGGGCACGGTTGCACTGCGGTTCTAACGGGCACATCCGCGGACTCACAGGACTCTCCGGCTGCACATGCGAACGACACGACCACGGACACCGAATGCGGGAAGTTCAGCGGCGGCGAGGCATCGGATCCCGCCGCTTCCCTCCGAAGGAAGAGATATCGTCATCCGTGGCGCCCGCGTACACAATCTGAAGAATATCGAGCTCACGCTCCCTCGGAACAAGCTCATCGTCCTGACCGGCGTCAGCGGCTCCGGGAAGTCGAGCCTCGCTTTCGACACAATATACGCGGAAGGACAGCGACGGTACGTGGAGAGTCTCTCTGCCTACGCGCGGCAGTTCCTCGAGAGAATGGACAAGCCGGACGTCGATCTGATGCAGGGGATCAGTCCGGCCATTGCCATCGAGCAGAAGACCACAAGCCGGAATCCCCGATCGACGGTGGCGACCACGACGGAAGTGTACGACTACCTTCGCCTGCTGTTCGGACGCTTGGGGCGCACCACCTGCTGGAAGTGCGGCAAGGAGGTCACGCGGGACACGGTGTCCACGGTGACGGACGAAATCGCCCGGCGGCCCGACGGCACCAAGGTGTACATCGCCTTCCCGATGCACGATCACCCCGGCCGGTCCGTTTCCGAAGAGCTGGAGGCCCTCAAGAAGCGGGGTTTCTTCAGGATTCTGGCCGGAAGAGATCTCATCGATCTCCATGAGCGGACGTACGCAGGGAGGAAGAAGGAAGAAGTCCTCGTGCTCGTGGACCGGCTTGTCCACCGTGCAGGGGACCGTGACTCGCTGAGCCGGATCGCCGACTCTCTGGAGATTGCCTTCGAAGAGGGGGAAGGACACGCCATTGTTCAATTTCCCGACTCGCACGAACTGCGCCGCTTCACGCGGCATCTCGAGTGCGCCGATGACGGGATCATGTTCGAGGATCCGGACCCGCGCCTCTTCTCCTTCAACAATCCTGTCGGTGCCTGTCCCGCGTGTCAGGGGTTCGGCCGGTCCATCGGCATCGATCTGAACCTCGTCGTTCCCGATCCGCGGAAAACCATCCGCCAGGGGGCGATTCAGCCGTGGACCTTCCCTCGATGGCGGGAGTATCTGCAGGATCTTCTGCGGATCGCGCCCCGTGCCGGCGTGCCGGTGAATGTTCCGTTCAGCGCTCTCACTCCCGAGCAGCTCAACGTTGTCCTCCACGGGTACGACGGATTCGACGGCATCTACGGCTTCTTCAGGTACATCGAGAAGAAGCTCTACAAGATCCACTACCGTGTGCTGCTCAGCCGGTACCGGGGATACACGGTATGCTCAGAGTGCGGCGGATCCCGGTTGCGGAAAGATGCGCTGTACATCCGTGTGGGCGGCAAGACGATTCATGATGTCGTCCGCATGACGATCACGGAGGCGCGTCGCTTCTTCGAAGCCGTGCCTCTGACCCGCTCGGAACAGGAGATCGGGGCGCGGATTCTGGAGGAAATCCGGAAACGGCTTGCGTTTCTGGACCAGGTCGGCATCGGCTACCTCACGCTCGATCGGCTCTCCATGACGCTCTCGGGGGGAGAATCGCAGCGCATCAACCTTGCGACCTCGCTCGGTTCATCGTTGGTCGGCGCGCTCTACGTGCTCGACGAACCGAGCATCGGACTCCATCCGCGGGATAACCAGAAGCTGATCGGCATTCTGCGATCGCTCCGCGATGTTGGAAACACCGTCCTGGTTGTCGAGCATGATGAGGAGATGATCCGTTCGGCGGATGTGGTCGTGGATCTCGGGCCGCGGGCGGGTGAACAGGGAGGAGAAGTGATGTTTGTCGGACCCCCGGATGCGCTGGAGCGTGACGGGCGGTCGCTGACGGGGGAGTACCTTCGAAGGGAGAAGGTGATCCCGACTCCCCGCATCCGCCGGCAGGACACAGACCGGTCCATTTTCATCCGGGGAGCAACGGCGCACAATCTCCGGGAGGTGGATGTTCGCATTCCGCTCGGCATGTTCGTCTGCGTCACCGGCGTCAGCGGATCGGGCAAAAGCACGCTGGTTCATGACGTCCTCTACGCGAACCTCCGGAAGCTGAAAGGAGGATACGACGGGACGCCCGGCGCCTGCGAGGGGATCGCCGGCGCGGAGTTCATCGACGGCGTTGAACTCGTGGACCAGTCGCCCATCGGTCGCTCGCCCCGCTCGAATCCCCTCACCTATCTGAAAATCTTCGACCTCATTCGGGATCTGCTCGCCCATACGCCGGCGGCCCGTTTGCGAGGATACAAGGCGGGACATTTCTCCTTCAACGTGCCGGGAGGGCGGTGTGAGACCTGCGAAGGGGACGGTGTGCAGAAGATCGAAATGCAATTCCTGGCCGACGTGTACCTGCCCTGCGAGTCGTGCAAGGGAAAGCGCTTCAAACAGGAAATCCTGGAGGTTCGCTACCGCGGCAAGAACGTGGATGACATCCTCAACATGACCGTGACCGAAGCCATGGCGTTCTTCCCTCAGGCCAGAGAGGGAGAACGGGTTGCGCGGCGTCTGAAGGTGCTGGATGACGTCGGTCTGGGATATCTCCGGCTCGGTCAGAGCGCCACGACGTTGTCCGGAGGTGAAGCACAGCGGATGAAACTTGCTTTCCACCTTGCGGCTTCCGAGCGGGAGGGCCGGCTGCTGTTCCTCTTCGACGAACCGACGACGGGACTGCACTTCGACGACGTGGCGAAATTGCTGTCGTGTTTCCACTCACTGCTCGAAGCGGGACATTCCGTCCTGGTTATCGAGCACAACATGCACGTCGTGAAGTCGGCCGACTTCGTCATCGATCTTGGTCCGGAGGGGGGAGAGGCAGGAGGTACGATCGTTGCCACCGGACCGCCGGAAGAAATCGCCCGCTCACCCCGTTCCCACACAGGACGGTTCCTGCGTCCGCTCCTTTCTTCCTGAACCCCCCCGGGTCAGCGTGTGGCAGGCAGTTCCGGTCGCTCTGTGCGTCTTCGGGAGGCAGCCCGATCTGTGACGCGGGTCACGCAGGGACGGGTCTCCGGACTCTATATTGAGAAGGGTACAAGAGAAAGCACGTTCGAGCACCGAGAGCAGAGGGGAAGCTCTCAAATCTCAAACGTGCTTTTTTTGTTTGTGGGTCCTCAGAGCACCGTGCCGAAGTTCAGCGAGATGTAGAATCCGCCGAACTGCTTCACGGACACGCCGTCCAGGATCTCGATCCCTTTCGGAAACGGAAAGTAGTAGTACCGGAGACTGAGTCCCGAAATGGTCCCGCGGTCGAGCCCGAAGTAAGCCCCGGCGGAGATATAGCCGCCGAGCGTGTAGCGTGGACTCCCCTGCCCAAGAGCCGTGAAGAAATCCACCTGCTCGTACTCCGTGTACGTCTGCCCTCCAGGAAACTCATACACCACCGGCCGGGCGTAGGGGGAGACGTAGATCATGGCCGGACCCACTCCCGCGCCGACGAACGGGCGGAAGTTGTCCATGATGTCGTCCTTGAAGAGCCGGTACTGCACTCCCGCCATCAGCGGAAGGAGGAGCAGGCGATTCTTCTTGCGCGGGATGTAAGACTGCCCGAAGTAGTCGAAGTACTCGACTTCTGCGTCGTCCTTCACGTCGGACACAGCCAGCGTTGCGAGCAGGGAGAGCTCATCCGAGAGCTCGGACCGGTAGAAGAAACCGGCTCCGAACCCGTTGTTGGAGATCAGCAGATCAATGCCCCAGGACGAGTACGTCGGCTCGTAGCCCGCTGTCTCGAACAGATCAGGCCGCGCGGGCTGGAAGACGATCGTCGTGTCGGAAGGGAAGAGCTCCTGCGCCGGCACCATCCCCGCGAGGATCGGGATCAGCATTGCCGCCAGGATGAACGATGGACGGAGTGAAGTGGTCATGATGGTCATCTCCCGGACTCTCCAGTCCGAACGGAGGAACGATCTGAGAAGTTCCGCGAGGTCGGATCGTCTCTTATGATGCAACGGCGAAAATGGCGAATTTCAGGTACGCGGTTTCCGGCATGGAGACCAGGACAGGGTGATCGGGGGCTGCTCCCGCCGATTCCAGCAGGCGGAGGTGTCGTCCCGCTCTGCGACCGGCCTCCTCCACCATGGCGTAGAAGGCGTCCGTTGTGATGTGGTGCGAGCATGAGGAGGTTACCAGAATCCCCTCCGGTCGAAGGAGACGCAGTGCCAGCTCGTGGAGTTCCCGGTAGCCCCTGAGGGCGGTTGCAACAGTCTTCCGACTCCGCGCAAAAGACGGAGGATCGAGCACGACGATGTCGAACTCCTGGCGGTCCCGAACAAGCTCCTTCAGGGCCTCAAAGGCCTCCCGTGCCTCGAAGGTAACGGCCGTGAGCTGATTGAGCGTACTGTTGGTGCGCGCGCGGGCCACCGCCGACTCCGAAGCATCGTATCCCACCACCTCCGTCGCTCCCCCTGCCGCTGCATGGAGCGCAAATCCCCCTTCATTGCAGAAGCAGTCGAGCACCCGCGCTCCGCGAGCGTAGGTCTGCAGGCGTCTCCGGTTCTCCCGTTGATCGAGGAACGCCCCCGTCTTCTGCCCGTTCAGCACATCCACTTTGTACTTCACCCCATATTCCGAAATGATGGTGGCATCGGGATTTCCCCGCACCACCTGCCTCCGCGGCGGAAGCTCTTCCAGGGCCCGCAAAGGGGATTCGTTCCGTTCGACGATGGCCTTTGGATGGAACAGGGATTCCAGGACGTCACAGATGAGCGTCAGGCGGCGGTCCATTCCCGCTGAGAAGGTCTCCACAACCATAAGCTCGTTGTACTTGTCGATCACCAGTCCCGGCAGGAAGTCGCTCTCGCCGTGCACCAGGCGGAATGTTTCGGCCGACGGGTAGATGCGTTGCCGCAGGGCGTGGGCTTCGCGAATCCTCCGTTCGAAAAAGGAGAAACTGATCTCCTCCTGCTGCCGGCTCAGGAGTCGGACTGCGATGAGGGAGTGGGGATGGTACATGCCGAGACCGATGAACTTTCCGTCGTGTCGAAGCAGCTCGACGACATCCCCTGCCGCCGGGTCTCCCACGATGCTCTTGATCTCGTTGCTGAAGGCCCACAGATGGCCCGCCAGCAGACGCCGGTCCTCGTTCTTCCTGAGAATGACCTGCTTGCTCACGCACTCAAAGTAGAGAGTTTTGCACCGAGAAGCAATCCGACGGAGCCGGTTGAATCCGTAGCGAAGCTTTGGTATATTCTCCATCGCGGAGATGGCCGGTGGCGAACGGACGCGCAACCCGATTGATTGCTGAAGGAGAGAATTTCCATGATCAATATCCCACAGTACCTCGGTGCGGATGCACAGGACCTGCTCGGCCACGTCTGCAGGACGGTGCCGAAGGAATCGCTCCATCTGCCCGGTCCCGATTTCGTCGATCGGGTCTTCGCCCTCTCCGACCGGTCGACGCCGGTGCTTCGGAATCTCCAGGCGTTGTTCGGCACGGGACGATTGGCTGGAACGGGTTACCTTTCGATTCTTCCGGTGGATCAGGGGATTGAACACTCGGCGGGTGCATCCTTCGCGCCGAACCCCATGTACTTCGATCCGGAAAACATCGTGAAGCTCGCCCTTGAGGGAGGCTGCAACGCCGTTGCCTCCACGCTCGGTGTGCTCGGGGCGGTTGCACGGAAGTACGCGCACAAGATCCCCTTTGTCCTGAAGATCAATCACAACGAGTTTCTTTCCTACCCGAATACGTGGGACCAGACGCTCTTCGCCGATGTCGAGCAGGCGTTCGACATGGGAGCAGCGGCGGTCGGAGCGACCGTCTACTTCGGTTCCCCGGAGTCCCGGCGCCAGATCTGGGAGGTGAGTCAGGCCTTCCACCATGCCCACAAGCTGGGAATGGCCACGATTCTCTGGTGCTACACGAGGAATCCCGCCTTCAAGACCAAGGAGAAAGATTACCACGTTGCCGCGGACCTCAGCAGTCAGGCCAATCACCTCGGCGTGACCATCGAGGCGGATATCGTGAAGCAGAAACTCCCGGAGAACAACGGCGGGTACACTGCGCTCAACTTCGGCAAGACGCACAAGAAGGTGTACGAAGAACTGACGACGGATCATCCCATCGACCTGACGCGGTACCAGGTCGTGAACTCCTACATGGGGAGGGCTGGACTCATCAATTCGGGCGGGCCTTCGGGTCAGAACGACATCGCCGAGGCGGTCCGCACCGCTGTCATCAACAAGCGGGCAGGAGGGATGGGCCTGATCTCCGGACGCAAAGCATTCCAGAAGCCCCTCAAGGAAGGGGTGGCTCTTCTCAATGCCATTCAGGACGTCTACCTTTCCAAAGAGGTAACGATCGCCTGAGGAGTGATCGTTCGCTGACGGGCAGGCGTCAAGCACCGACACCCTCCGCGCTCCGCTGCACGGCGTGCTTGACGCCTTTCCTCTTGCCTGCCGTCAGAGGCAGAGAGGCGCCTCATTCCCGAGAACCTTCCGCGTTCCATGACAATGCCTCCATC
>CAYXMK010000116.1:0-7942 GCA_964465905.1 uncultured Ignavibacteriaceae bacterium
AAGATGTCGAAGTTTGATCAGGCAGTCAACATGTACCAGCAGATCATCGACCGTCCCGGAATCGACCCGACCTTCAAGGCCGCTGCCCAGAAGGAAATTGACCGCGTGACTGCTCTGCTCAAGTCCCGCTGACGCGGAGACCAGGAAGCCATGGGCTACATCTTCGAACGGGAAATCGATGCGATCATGAATGCTGTCCGCGCCCGCACGATCGGCGAGGCGGAGAGCATCCAGCTGGAGGAAATCCTGCGGGCGACCATCCACCCGGCCCTCAAGGCCTACTTCCGCAACGAGGTGGAACGCCTTCTCCAGCAGGAACGAAGGAAGGAGGTCCGCTCCAGCCGGTTCCCGTACGGACTCCGGGAAGTGGTGAGTCTCCAGCAGCAGATCGACCTGATCCTTGTCCAGCGTTACCAGTTCACGCAGGCGGAATTCGACAACCTCCTCGACCAGGCCGTGCACTTCGAATTCAACTACCTGTGCCGCCCCCGGTGGACACTGCTCAATTTCCTCTTCGAACAGCGGCGTACGGTCCCGGCCAGCGAGATTTACCGGAAACTCCGCTACTGCTTCGACTATGCCTACTTCCCGCGCATCCTGAAGCGCTATATCAGCGAGAAGGGGCTGGCAGAGGTTTCCTACGAAGAGTTCCAGCGTGTGGTCAATACGATCGATGACGAGGTCGTCGCGCGCCATTCCAGCGAAGAGCTTGCCCATCTGATGAGACCGATGCTCGAGTTCGTCGAGGCCGGACTTCGCGAGACGAGCGAGGCCGGGGCGCAGTCGCACCTCCCGCTCCATGCGGCGTTGGTGTTCTTCGAAGACAAGCACCTGACGCCGATCCAGCAGGCGCTCGAAGAGAAGCGGGATCGGGAGGGCGCAGAAGCGCTGACAATTGACGAGCTGGCAGACCTGATCCGGGAGGTGCGAGGCGAAACCACCCTGCAAACGGAAGCCCGAGAAACGCAAGAGCAGCCGGAAGCATCGGCGGAGGATGTGATTCAGAACGAGCGGCACGCGTCGGAGGGGGAGCCCCGCGGGATGCCGGCAACGGCAGTCTCTGAACAGACAGCTCCACCGCCTCGCGCGGTTGTCGGCCCTCCGCTGGACGATCTCTACGCTTCCTTCACGCCGGCTGTGCAGAAATTGCTCGTGCGGAAGGTCTTCCGGAAGGACGAGGTGGAGTTCCGCAAGACCCTCGACCGCCTGACGAAGGCGGCCACGTGGGAAGACGCGTCGCTCGTCCTGGACGACGTCTTTCAGCAAAACGGCGTCGATCCGTTTTCCAGGGAAGCCGTCTGGTTTACGGATCTCGTCTACAGTCATTTCCATCCTGAGTCCCGGGAGTAGCACCATATCATTGCCTCCCCGGGCATCCCCCCGGCGAACGCAGGGGAGCTCACGAGAGCGTCACATCCCGCAACGAGCATGCAATTTGTCGACCAGGCGCGCATCACCGTGAAGGCCGGTAACGGCGGGAACGGGTGCATCAGTTTCCGCAGGGAGAAGTATGTGCCGAAAGGGGGACCTGATGGGGGGAACGGCGGACGGGGCGGGAACGTCATCATCCGGGCCGACCGGCAACTCGGTACCCTCCTCGATTTCAAGTACCAGCGTCACTACCGCGCCGGGTCGGGCGAGCATGGACGCGGCAAGAAGCAGGACGGGAAGTGGGGAGAAGATATCGTGATCCGGGTCCCCTGCGGTACTATCATCAAGGATGCCGCAGACGAGGAAGTGTTGGCCGATCTCGTCAACCATCACGACGAGCTTCTGATTGCCAAAGGGGGGCGCGGCGGACGGGGAAACGCGGAGTTTGCGACCTCGACGAATCAGGCGCCCCGTATTGCCGAGCCAGGAGGAATCGGAGAAGAGCGGGAGCTTCTCCTGGAACTCAAGCTGCTGGCCGATGTGGGTCTGGTCGGATTCCCCAACGCGGGGAAATCCACGCTCATCTCCGTCATCTCCGCCGCCAAGCCGAAGATCGCCGACTATCCCTTCACGACGCTCGTGCCCAACCTCGGCATCGTGCGCTACGCCGAAGGGAAGAGTTTTACCGTCGCCGATATCCCTGGACTGATCGAAGGGGCTCATCAGGGGAAAGGGCTCGGCATCCAGTTCCTGCGGCACATCGAACGGACCCGTGCGCTGGTCTTCCTCATCGAAGTCACGTCGGCCAATCCGAAAGCGGACTTCAAGGTCCTGCTGAACGAACTGACGAAGTATGATGCAGATCTCGCACGGAAGCCGAAGGTCGTCGCATTGACGAAGACGGACCTGATTGATCAGAAGGAACTCAAGGTGCGCGCGAAGCTTGCCTTCGGCCGAGGTGTTTCGGTCGTGCCTATCTCCGCCGTCGCCGGCACGGGGATCGGCCCGCTGGTGGATGCAATGTGGAATCTTCTGCACCGAAAGCGCCCAAGGACGAGGAGCACTCCCGACCGAGCATGACCCGTTCGCCGCTGACGCTTCGCAGAACTGTTGGTGTTCTGCTCGTTCTCCTCGGAACGTTGCTCGCCGCCGCCATCGTCTCCATGGGGATTGGCAGTGCCGGGATTGGTCTGGCAGATCTCTGGAAAGCCCTCCGCGGTCCTGACACTCCGGAGGTCGCAACGGTGCGCCTGATCCTGTTCGACATCCGCCTGCCACGCGTGCTGCTGGCGCTGGTGGTGGGATCGGGGCTTTCGATCGCGGGGGCGACATTCCAGGCGCTCCTCCGCAACTCGCTGGCGGAGCCGTACATCCTCGGCATCTCGAGCGGCGGGACGATGGGAGCTGTGCTGGCGATGAGTCTGGGAATCGGCTCAGCACTGCTTGTCACGCCCATGGTTTCTTTCATCGGCTCCGCGCTGGTGATGTTGCTGGTCTTTGCCCTGGGTCGGCGCCGGGGACTGATGGATCCGAACGCGCTCCTGCTGTCGGGAGTGATGATCGGGGCGTTCTTCAATGCGATGATTCTCATTGTGGTTTCCCTGTTCCAGCAGGAGATGCGGACGGCGTATCTCTGGCTGCTGGGGAACCTTAGCAGCGCCGACCTCCGTTCGCTCGCGCTGGTCGGACCCCTGATCATCGCGGCCTCCGTAGCCCTCATGTTCGAGGCGCGGGCGTTCAATCTCGTCGCCAGCGGCGAAGAAACCGCTCTGCACCTCGGCGTGGACGTAGCACGGGTGCAGAAGCGGTCATATCTGCTGGCGTCGTTGGTTACGGGACTTGCCGTCTCGGTCAGCGGCGTTATCGGGTTCGTCGGCCTCCTCGTACCTCATGTCTGCCGGCTGGTGCTCGGTCCCGATCACCGGCTCCTGCTTCCCGCATCCTTCCTCGCCGGTGGCATCTTCCTGATCCTCTGCGACATCGTCGCCAGAGTTGTACTCTCGCCGGCAGAGTTGCCGGTAGGAGCGGTTACGGCGATGATCGGAGCACCCCTCTTCATCTACCTCCTCAAGCATTCGTAACGTCTGCTCTTCAGAGATCGGCGTTGCATCGATGCTAACCTTTTCAACAGAAATGCCGGCGGACGTCAGCCTCGAAATGGCCGCAATCGCAAGCACGGCATGCGTTTCACGAGAAGAGTTCCTGCGCTGGTCCAGCCTCTGAGCAAGGCGGATCGAGGTATTTCCTTCTGGCGGCGGGGCTTCTTAGAGTCCGAGGGCATACAGCATCAGGCCCAAGCCAAGCCCGATGCCGAAGTTGAATGCCTTGATGACCAGTGAATCCTTCGTCGAGTACGACAGCATCGGCAGCATCCCGTGGCCGTCCTGGACGATGGAACTCGTGAGGAGAATGGAGAAAGGGATGAGGTGGTTGGCGAAGAGCGTGACGAAGATCAGGTGCGGACCCGATTCGGGAATGAGACCGATGACAGCGGCGAGGAACAGGAGAATCAGCGAATACTGGCTGGCGAGCTGATCGAGGTGGAGTTCACTCATGCCAACTTTGACGGCAACCAGCGCTCCCAGCGTCCACAGGAATACCTTCCAGAGATGCTGCTTCAGGATGTGTCCCCACACGTGGTGCCTGACGTAGTGCACGAGTCCGCCCTGATCCAGGTGCACGAGGACTTCCGGGCATTCCCCGCACGTGCCGATCTTCCACCGGCGCACGGCCCAGTCAATGAGGGGTCCGGACGCGATCCCCAGAAGCATCAGGAGGATGATGAGGAGAACAGCGGTTCTGGGGAACATGGCGAGCATGATGAAAGCTTCGTCGCCGGAGGTAGCTGCCAGCGACCCGGCGAGAGCGCCAAAACTGATCATTCCGTGAACGTAGAGAGAGACGTTGGTGAACGCGCCCACGCAGCCGGGGGCGCCGCCGATGACCGACGCCACGACGTACTGGCGCCAGCGGTGGCTCCCCCTGAGCAGGACTGTCACCTTCCCGCGGGTCCAGACGTTGATGAGGTCCACGATCACCATCATGAGGAACACAAGGCCCGTGACCTGCAGTGTTTCCCCGAGAATCTCACGAAGTGTGGCGTTCATGGTTGTGCCTTGGGTCGGTCAAGCGTGTCCATGGTCCTTATGGTGGATGCGGAGCGGCTGATGATCGAGTGTCCCCGTCTTGACAGCATCAATGACTTGTTGAATCGTCTGGAGGCTTGTGAGCAGCGTGGTGAATCCGGCGCGCGTCAGATGCTCGTACGCACCATTGCCCATGCCTCGGGCGATCACAACCTGACAATCGCGGATCGCCTCCAGCATGGCATCGTGCCGCTGGCTGTGATGATGTCCGCCGTCGTGATGATGGTCATGTCCGCCGTCGTGATGCTGTCCGTGCTCTGCGGACTGACGGTGCGGAGCGAATTTTTCTCGGCGTTCGCGGTGGACGAGGTTGCCGTTTTCGAAGCTCAGGACCTCGTAGAAGGGCGCGCGTCCGAAGTGAGACGAGATGGAGGTGCCCTCCTCGGTGACGATGGCGATTCTGGTGTTCTGGATATCCATGGGTTGGACCTTCCGGGATGATGGATGGGGAGAGTCTTCGATGTTCTGCAACAGGTGGATGCAGCGGCGGCAATTCACGGCTCCGCGAATCGAGCGGACCAGGGGCTGTCGATGTTTGCAACGTGGACATTGAAGCTGTCCCTTGCGTGCGTACCGGAAGGCCCCGCCAGTGATCTCGACGTTGCAGCCCTGCAGGAGGGCCTGGGTGAGGGTGCGGCGCCCGGACTCGACGATCCGGCCGAAGGTCGCCCTTGAGATTCTCATTCTCCGGGCCGCTTTGGCATGCGATAACCCTGCGAAGTCGGCAAGGCGCATCGCCTCGAACTCATCCAGCCGGAGGAGAAGAGTACGAGTGACGGGCTTTGCCGTTCCCTCAGGAACGAAGCGCGTAGCTGCGGGTGCAGCTTCCAGCAGGCGCAAGCGTTTAGGTCGCGGCATTGATGAGCTTCAGAGTTATGAGCATATGCCCATAACAAATATACCCTCTGCCGACGTAAAAGTCAACTCCTCTGGCTGCATCCTTCGCCTGCCGTACCTACGGGAATCATTCCGCAGTGATGCTTGTTTTCTCCTCTGTATCCTTCTCCTTTTCCGGAAAAACTCTTCAATGCCGACTCGACGAAAATTCCTGGCGTCCCTGGGTATCGGGATGGTTGCCCCTCAAGCCGTTCTTGCCCGGAGCGAGAACTCCCGGCGATCGATGTGGAGCGCCGTCCTCAGCAGTCATGAGACCGTTGCCGCCCTGCAGAAACCGAATCCCGCCACCTGGGACGACGGTACTATTACCGCCGCGTGGATTGGTCATGCCACCGTCCTGATCAATTTCTACGGGACCCGGATCATCACCGATCCGGTACTGGCGAACAGAGTTGGAGTCAATGTGATGGGGCTCTTCACCGTCGGCCCGAAGCGTCTTGTGGAGCCGGCACTTCGCTTTGAAGAACTTCCGCCGATTGATCTCATTCTGCTTTCTCACGGTCACATGGATCACCTCGATGTTCCGACGTTGTCGAGATTCGACCGAAGGATTCCTCTGGTCATGGCTCGGCACACCGCAGATATCATCGACGGACTGTCGTTCCGTTCCGTGCAGGAACTGGACTGGGGTGAGAAGACGACCGCGGCAGGAGTGGAGATTGAGGCCGTCGAGGTCAAACACTTCGGATGGCGGTATCCGTGGGAAGAAGATCGGTCCAGAGGCAACTGGAACGGTCGAAGCTTCAATGCCTACCTTCTCTCGAAGAACGGAAAACACATCTTCTTTGGCGGCGACACGGCGTATCAGGAGTACTTTCGCCCGATTGGCGAAAGGGGGATCGAGATCGAGCTGGCGATCATGCCTATCGGCGCGTATGATCCATGGATCTTCAACCACGCGAATCCGGAGCAGGCTCTCATGATGGCGGATCACGTCGGAGCCAAGCGCATTCTGCCGATGCACTGGGGAACGTTCATTCAGAGCGAAGAGCCAACAATGGAGCCGATTCAGAGGCTGAAGACGGCGATGGCGGGAGAGCCGCACCGGCTCGCGCTAGAGTCGATCGGGCAGACGTGGAGTCTGGAAGGAAAGTCTGTCCCGGTTCTCAACACTGCGGGCTGAGTCGAGGGTTTAGAGCCGGTCTGTCAAGTCGAGGAGTCCGCGTCCGAGCTTCTCTGCGTTTCCGTCGGCCCTGTTCATCAACACGATCACGGTTGTCTTCCTCTCCGGCACGCGGGCGATGAAGGTCCGGAATCCGACGGTGCTGCCGGAGTGATACAGCATTGTTGAACCCTTCCATTCACCCACCATCCAGCCGTACCCGTAGCGGACCGTTCCGTCGTCTGATGTTGCATGAGGGGTGAAGGCCTCGTCGAGGAACTGCCGTGGCACGAGGCGTTCGGTGGAGAGCGCCCGGTCCCACCTGCAAAGGTCGTCTACGGAAGAGTACATGCCGCCGTCTCCCAGCACGGAGCTGGTCATGCTCTGGTCGGTCTGATCGAACGCCTGTGCGGTCGAATCCTGCGGTGAATATCCGTACGCGCGTTGCGGCACTTCCGAGATTCCCTTTTCGTATGCAACCGTTGAGGTCATTCCGAGTGGGAGGAAGATGTTGTCCTTCAGGAATGTGGCGAAGTCACTTTCGGACGCCCGCTCCACGATGAGAGCAAGAAGAGCATAGCCGGAGTTGCTGTACCTGTATTGTGTTCCGGGCTCGAAGTAGGTGCTGTCGATCGGGGCGAGGAGTGCCAGCACGCCTTGATCGAGTATCGGAACAGTCGTTGTATCTGGCATGAGGTCTTCGTAGTCGAGAAGGCCCGAGGTGTGGGTGAGGAGGTGGCGGATCGTGATCTTCCGTCCAACGGGAGCGAACTCGGGGAAGAAGTCGGCGAGCGTCTGGTCGTAGTCGAGCTGGCCCCTGTGCTTGAGCATCACAACGCACATGGCGGTGAACTGTTTGGTCACGGAGGCGAGTCGGAAGTTGGTGGACGTGGTGTTGGGGATTTGTGCTTCCGCATCGGCGAGTCCGAAGGCACGTTTGTATGCGATCCTGTCGTTCTTGACGATAACTATTGCGCCGCCGGGGGCGTTTGCAGTCTGATAGGGAGCAAGGAGTTCATCTATTGATGGGTGGGGTGAGCAGGAGAGAAGGAGTGAGCAGAAAGCAACAGGGGCGAGTCTCATGGCATTTGCCTGATTGCAATGGTGGAAAACGTAGGAAGATAGCCAAAGCTGAACTGAGTTGAAACTCACGCGGCAAGCTTGACAAGCAACGTCCTAATGTGTATATTACTAAGCCAAACCACCGCGGGGTAGGGTCCCGTCCAGACAACGGACGGGATCTCGAGCCGCCAAAGAACGGCGGCTTTCGACAATTGGTGATGGCTGTTTGGCATAGTAGGTTCTATATCGCGGGGTGGAGTCCCGTCCAAACAACGGACGGGATCTCGAGCCGCCAAAGAACGGCGGCTCTCGACAATTGGTGATGGCTGTTTGGCATAGTAGGTTCTATATCGCGGGGTGGAGT
>CAYXMK010000117.1:0-7881 GCA_964465905.1 uncultured Ignavibacteriaceae bacterium
CACCGAAGATGAGCACAACGCCGAGACTTCCGAGCGCATCCCAGTGAATACTCTCTACGAACCACGCGGCGAGTCCTGTGGTGCGCAGGGCCACATCCAGAGCAATCCCTCCCGCCACCAGCCAGAGCACCTCCCAGGGCACCCGTCGTATCTCCTTTTCGCCGACAACACCGGCCATGGCCAATGCCGCGACCGCTCCAAAGGAGACGATGCTGCTCGAGATGCCGTGCAGGGCTTCCGTGATCCAGAGCAGCACGGTCGCACCGGCGATCACGTAGAGGGCAATCGCCTTTCCGGACCGGTCGAACGTACCTGTGAGCGTCAACTCCAGCCGCTGCACCGAGGGGGGATAGAGCTTCAGCAGAAGCCGCCAGACGAACAACAGCGTGAGCACGACAACGGGGAGAGCGAGAACAACCCAGGAACCAAACGCGAGAGCGATTCCCTGCTTGGCGAGGCCGGCGAGTGCCACTGCATTGGGTGGCGTTCCCACGGGCGTGGCGATGCCTCCGACATTCGCCCCGATCGGAACCGACAGCACAACTGCGATTTTGAACCTGTCACCGGACGGCAGGGTTGCAAGGATCGGCAGGATCACCGCCATCATCATGGCCGTCGCCGCGGTGTTGCTCATGAAGGCGGAGACCGAGCCGGTGACCACCAGCAGACCAAAGAGAATCGACGAGGGTTTTGTGCCGAAGGGCCTCAGAATGATCCTGCTCAAGTTACGGTCCAGGTTGTATTTGACGGCCGCTTCCGCCAGCAGGAGTCCGCCGAGGAAGAGGATGATAACGGAGTTGGCAAGAGTGTTCAGGTAGTCTGCTGCGGAGGAGGGTTTGTATCCCGCCAGCGGATGCCGGGCGTTCACGGCGACAGATGCTCCCTGAAGTGCCTCCGACCGCACGACGGCCTCCTCTCCCTGGATGTCCACGACCGTCACGTGAACCGGCACGGAACCGGGCTCGCCGGCCAGCACCACAACGACGCGGTCCCCATCCAACGCAGAGAGCGGCACCTTCCAACGCCCTTCCCCCATGTCCGCAGGGGGGACCGTCGGAAGCTCCGCACCCGAGTAGATGAACCCCTGGGAGCTCAGTAAAAGGATGCCAAGCAGAATCACCAGCAGCGAGGTAGCATAGATCGGGATGGGCTCGAACATCCAGAGCGCAGCAGCCATGAGGAACAAGCTGAGGGCGATGTGGCCCGCATACGAGAGGCCGTCAATGTGGATGAGAAAAGGAATGATGAACCCTGCAACAGCAAGCAAGGTTCCCGACAGCGATTTGGCAGTCATGAGCGGCTTCGGCAATAGCAATGAACGGCAGAGCACACCACGCGCCCCGCATCCGCCAGAAAGTAGCAAGAATTTCAGGAACATCAAAAACCTGATGACCTCCATCCCCCTGAGCCCAGCAATGCATGATCGCCAACGCCGTCATCAGATTTGACAAAGTCAGAAGAAAGAGAGATTTTTGCACAACAGCATGATGTCTCCCAGTTTGGCGCGGACAACCCATCCGGTGATCCATGATTCGAGACCTTGTACAGCGCAGCCGCAGTTACCGCCGCTTCCACCAGCACATCCCTGTTCCGCCGCAGACACTGCGCGATCTTGTCGACCTCGCCCGGTTCTGTCCTTCAGCCGCCAATCGCCAGCCGCTCCGGTACATCCTTTCCTCCACGCCGGATTCCAATGCCCGCATCTTCCCGACCCTGGGCTGGGCAAAGTACCTGCAGGACTGGGGAGGCCCCGGCGAGGGTGAACGCCCTGCCGCGTACATCATCGTGCTGGGTGATACACGGATCACGAAAAAGTTTGAGACCGATCTCGGCATTGCAGCGCAGACGATCATGCTCGGAGCCGTCGAGAGCGGTCTCGGCGGCTGCATGATTCACTCGATCGATCGGGAACGACTGCGGTCGACGCTTCATATCGCAGCGGAGTATGAGATTCTCCTTGTCCTTGCTCTCGGCACTCCGAAGGAAACCGTGGTTCTGGAAGAGATGAAGGAGGACGGAAACATCCGCTACTGGCGCGATGCCCGCGGGATCCACCACGTTCCGAAGCGGTCACTGGATGAACTGATCGTGGCTTCGCTCTGATAGTTCCTTCGGAGGGATATCCTATGGCAACCCAGATCCGTCGTGTTGAGTACTTCTACACAACCGCTGAGGATCGGCCAGGAGAGGCCTACAAACTCCTCAGCCAGCTGGCCAGCCAAGGCGTGAATCTCCTCGGCTTCACCGGAATTCCCGTTGGCCCGATGCGGACCCAGCTGACGCTTTTTCCTGAAGACTCCGCGAAGCTGACCGACGCCGCGCGGAAGGCGGGGATCCGGCTTGACGGTCCTCAGCGCGCGCTCCTTGTCCTCGGCGACGACGAGCTGGGCGCTCTGGCAGGGATTCACGAGAAGCTCTTCCGTGCCAATGTCAACGTCTACGCGTCGAGCTGTATTGCCGATGTGCGGGGAAGCTACGGCTACATCCTCTACATTCGTCCGGAGGAGTTCGAGGCGGCTGCGCGGGCGCTCGAAATCTGACGCGGTGCTTCTCTGCGCGACAGCCGGCACGGCTCTCCGCACGAGAATACGCCGTGTTGCATTCAAGGATCCATCTCTCTACCTTTCGTGATGACGTCCATCACGCTTTCAGCTCTCACCTCATATCCCATCAAATCCTGCCGCGGCATTGCGCTCCATGAGGCACGCGTCGAGGAGCGAGGACTTGAGCTTGACCGGCGCTGGATGCTGGTGGACGGCGAAGGCGTGTTCCTGACGCAGCGCCAGCATCCCACGATGGCCCTGCTGGGCGTCGACCTCCATGACGGGGGACTTGTCGTCAAGGCACCCGGAAGGGAGGACTTGCGGATACCGTTCGACGACAGGGGTGAGCGGGTGAACGTCAGGATTTGGAATGATACGGTTCAGGCGGCACTTGTCGGCCACGGCACTGCGGAGTGGTTCAGTGCATTTCTTGGCGTCCCGGTCCGGCTGGTGTTCCTGCCGGAAGAAATCCGACGGCCGGTGGATCCCCGGCATGCACCCGCCGGGTATCACACCGGCTTTTCCGATGGGTATCCGATTCTGCTGATCTCTGAGGCCTCTCTGGAGGATCTGAACAGCCGCCTCCGCCAGCCGGTCTCCCCGAACCGCTTTCGCGCCAATCTTGTGGTCCGGGGATGTGTGCCATACGCAGAGGATACATGGCGGTCGTTCCGGATCGGGTCCTGCGTGTTCCGGATCGTCAAACCATGTGCACGCTGCGTTGTCACAACCGTCAATCCGGAGACAGGAGAAAGAGAAACTGAGCCGCTGAAGACTCTCGAGCAGTACCGACGGAAGGATGGGAAGGTCCTCTTCGGTCAGAATGTCATCGCAGAGACACTAGGATCAATCCGGATCGGAGACACTGTGGTTCCGGAGGAGGAGAAACACACGTGACCGCCCAGGTCAACATCTTTGAAGCCATCGCGGCACACGACACGCAGAAGGTCCGCGACCTCCTGGCTGGGCAACCGGAGCTTGTCAATGCCCGCAATGAGCAGGGGGATTCTCCGCTTCTGCTGGCCCTCTATTCCGACTTCACGGACATCTGCGATGAACTCCTCGCCGCAAAGCCGGAGCTGAGCGTTTTCGAAGCCGCCGCCCTGGGGAACACTACCAGAGTCCGGGAACTGCTCCAGGACGATCCTCGGCTCCTGAACTTCTTTTCCCACGATGGATGGACACCCCTGCACCTCGCCGTCTACTTCGGCCATCGTGACACGGCGGAGGAGCTGCTGGACCTCGGTGCCGACCTGCATGCCGTATCTCAGAACAGCAGCACGGTGATGCCGCTGCACTCCGCTCTCGCCCGCGGACGGATCGAGCTTGCGCTTCTCCTCATTGACCGGGGAGCAGACGTCACCGCGCCGCAGTTGACGCACGGGTACACTCCTCTTCACTACGCAGCCGCGGTTGGATCGGAGGAAGCCGTCAGGAAACTGCTGGATGCCGGAGCGGACCCATCCGTTGCGGCGCTCGATGGAAAGCTGCCGGCAGACATGGCAACCGATAAGGGACACACCGCGGTTGCGGATCTGTTGCGCTCCTTGTCGTAGACGGAACCATGCCGCGCCGACCCCGACACGCATCATCAACACCTCCCCGCCGCCGTCCATGGCTTCTCTGGACCGCTGCCATCGTCGTGGCCGCCGCTGCCGTCCTGGTACTCACCCGCACACAGCAGACGCCGCCCATGTCGACCGCCGTCTCCTCAACCTCCAGCATCCCCCCGTTCACCAAAGAGGGAGAGCTGACCTTCATCTCCAAGGACGACCGCTATGTCGTGGCGATTGATGTCGAGATTGCGGACAATGAGGATGAACGGATGCTGGGATTGATGTACCGGCAGGAGCTGGGGCCGCTGCAGGGGATGCTCTTTCTCTTCCCGTATGAAGAGGTCCAGTCGTTCTGGATGAAGAACACGCTCCTCTCTCTCGACATCATGTTCATCAACAGCCGGCGGGAGATCGTCACGATCCACCAGCACACCGCTCCCAGAACGGAGCAGAGCTACTCCTCGTTTCGGCCGACACAGTACGTGGTGGAGGTAAACGCGGGATTCGCGGAGCGACACGGCATCATGCCGGGAGACAAAGTACAGTGGCGGAGGACGGGGCAGAAGTGAGGTCCGACTCCTGACACTCTCGCCGGACCTGCGGTGACTGAGTCTGGACGCGTTAGGTGATTGGCCGGAGTGACGGCCGCATCGGAAAGACTTCAGACAACGGTTCGGGATTCACCGCCAGGCCCGGACACCTGACGCTTCCACAATATCGTAGACGAGGTCGGGCTTGGCGACTCGCTCGGGCCCGATGCTGTAGGCCCGAGCCACGCGTTCCACAGCGCTCTCCATTCTGTCGCCCCGGTCGGTGAAGAGATCAACGAGTACATCCCCCTTCTCCACGCGGTCGCCGACCTTCTTTCGGATCAGCATTCCGGCCTTATGGTCGATCCGATCGCTCACCTGTTCCCGCCCCGCTCCCAGCGCAACGCTGATCATCCCCAGTTCACGCACCTGGATTTCCTGCACGAATCCCGATTGCGCGGCCTTCACTTCAGCAACATGCCGGGAGGCCGGATAGGTTGAGCAATCCCTGACCTGATCCGGGTTTCCACCCTGCGCAGCGACGATTTGAAGGAACTTTTCGAACGCCGCGCCCGACCGGACGGTCCTGCGGCTCATCGCAATTCCCTCTGCGATCCCCGGAACCTTCTTCCCCAGTTTCAGCATCGCGCCGGCCAGCAGATGGGTCAGCTCCATCAGGTCCGATGAACTGTCGCCGTCGCCGCGCTCGCCGCGCAGGCATTCCACCGCTTCCGCAACTTCCAGCCAGTTTCCCACGGCTCTCCCCAGCGGCTGGTTCATATCCGTCACAAAGGCGATCGTCTCCTTGTGGAATCGGTGGCCGATATCCACCAGCGCCCGTGCCAGAGCGAGCGCCTGATCCCGCGTCCGCATAAAAGCTCCCGATCCGGTTTTGACGTCGAGCACGAGCGCGTCGATCCCCTCGGCCAGCTTCTTGCTCATGATGCTGCCCGCGATGAGGGGAATGCACTCGATGGTTGCCGTCACATCGCGCAGGGCGTACATCTTTCGGTCGGCCGGAGCGATCTGCTCTGTCTGGCCGATGAGCACAGCCCCCACCTCCCGGATGACGCGCTTGTACTCCTCCACCGAGAGATCCGTTCGGAAGCCGGGGATGGATTCCAGTTTGTCGAGGGTGCCGCCGGTATGGCCGAGTCCCCTCCCCGAGATCATCGGCACCGTCACGCCGCAGGCCGCCACAATGGGAGCAAGGATGAGCGAGACTTTGTCTCCCACGCCGCCGGTGGAATGTTTGTCCACCTTGACACCCGGAATATCCGAGAGGTCGATCACTGTCCCGGAGTGGAGCATCAGCTCGGTGAACGTAAGTGCTTCCGCCTCGTCCATTCCGCGAAAGTAGCAGGCCATGAGAAAGGCGGACATCTGATAGTCGGGGACAGTCCCTCCCACATAGCCCGAAATCAGAAAGTGCAGCTCCTCCTTCGTCAGGAAACCGCCGTCCCGCTTCTTCCGTATGAGCTCGGCAACCTGCATGTGCTCCCTCAGCCTCCGCTCAACCGAAGCCAGGTGAGGAGAATGCCGGCAATCGTTTTCCCGTCGACAATCTCCCGGCGCCGGATCATGGCCACGGCATCTCCCAGAGGGATACGCTCGACGGTCAGAGAGAACTCTCCATCCTCCAGTTTCTGTCCCCCTGCGGCCTTCTGCAATCCCGTTGCGAGATAGATGTGCAGTTGCTCACTGCAGAAACCGGGGGTCGTGAAGATGGCCGTCAGCTTTTCCAGCCTCGCCGCCACATATCCTGTTTCTTCCTCCAGCTCGCGCGCAGCACAGACGGCGGGATCTTCTCCCTCCCCCAGTTTTCCAGCCGGGAGTTCAACAACGTGCTGACGGACCGCGTGCCGGTACTGGCGGACAAGCAGCAGCGTCCGATCCTCCATCAGCGGAACGATCACTGCGCCCCCGGCATGCTCGGCGATCTCCTTGACGGTCCGGCGCCCCGAGGGGAGTTCCACTTCATCCAGCACCAGATTGAACACTCTGCCCGCATAGCGGCGTTCGCTGTTGAGAACCTTCAGCTTGTCCATCGGGAGATTCCTCAGTAGTTGCCCCGGCTTCCGGGCTTCGTCACCGGCATCCCCTGCCGGCACATCGGACACTCAGCGGGTTCATAGGTCACCACGTCCATTCGGAGCACCGCAACCTGCTTGGTGTCGAACGTGACCCTGCCGTTGCTCCGGTCAACAATACACCCCACGCCGACCACCGTTGCCCCTGCCTGCTTCGCGAGCGCGATCACTTCCCTGACCGAACCACCCGTGGTCGTAACATCTTCCACCACCAGAACCCTCTCGCCGGCAGACAGCTCGAACCCGCGGCGCAGCTCCATCTTCCCTTCCTTGCGCTCCGCAAACAGCGTGCGCGCGCGGAGCACACGACCCACCTCCGTCCCCACCACAACGCCTCCGATGGCCGGAGAGATCACGACGTCGATGCGATCCTCCGCAAACGCACGAGCGATTTCGGCGGAGAGTTGTTCGAGGTGTTCGGGGTACTGCAGAACTTTCGCACACTGAAAGTACTGCGGACTGTGGAGTCCAGAGGTCAGCAGGAAATGCCCTTCGAGGAGGGCGTGAGTTTGGCGGAATACCTGGAGGATCTGGTCGGCAGAAAGCTGCCCGGGCATGAACGGAGTCCCTGGTGATTGTTCTGAATGCCCCATAATACCAAGAACTCCACTGAGTCGCAACGAAAGACAAGGGCGGGACGGAACGGGAACGGCTCAGAACTTTTCCGAACGGAGGACCTGCACGTCGGTCGTATAGACAATCATCGCATAACGATCCAGATAGGTCGTCCGGAGATGGTCAACAATCGACCGGGCGACGGTCGCATCACGCACGACCTCCGCACGAATGTTGCGGGTTTGCTCCCAGTCGGCACCGCGGATGCCGCGCTCGCCGGCTCCTGACGCTTCCACCACGGTGTAGCCGTGAGCGCCCAGGCGCACCAGGTCATCCGCCAGCTTCTTTTCAAGAACGGATTCCGTGACGATGGTGACGAGCGTGCGGTGTTCCATCGACCTACCCTTCATCGGATGCGTTCGGCATTCCCTCGCGCACCCTGCCAACAGCTTGCCGGGACAAGTTTCGCGGGAGTGACAATGAACAGGGTTTCTCAGCAACCTTGTTGTGGAGCTGACTGCCGGGGGAGTCGTCCAGCGTCCTGGGCCTCTTGTCGTTCAGAGTCCATCGATTTCCGCGGCGAGCGAGAAATCGAGCGCCGTCAGTC
>CAYXMK010000118.1:0-7848 GCA_964465905.1 uncultured Ignavibacteriaceae bacterium
CGCGGCAGTGGATCCGACCAGGCGGACTTTGTGCTCAACGGTCTCTCGCTGAGAGATGAGCGGAGCAACGTTCCCTATACGGGCGGTGTGAGCCTTCTGGCCGTTCAGGAGATCCAGATTCAGACCGGCGGCTTCAACGCCGAGTACGGCAACATCCGGTCGGGGCTCATCAACGTGGTCACGAGGGAGGGAAGCGCCAACCGGTACCATGCCGCCGCCCAGGTGCGGTACCGACCCGCCGGAAAGAAGTACTTCGGCATGGCGCCGAATCATCCCCTCTCGTACTGGATCCGACCCTACCTGGACGACGAGGTGTGCTGGACCGGCACGAAGGACCGTAAAGATGCCAGCGGCAACCTAGTCTATCAGAGCCCATGGGATCCGTGGACGCGGCGCCAGTACGCCGATTTCGACGGATGGAATTACATCTCCCAGAAACTCCTCTCGGACAACGATCCGAACAACGACCTGAGTCCCCAGGCAGCTCAACAGGTCTTCCTGTGGCAGCACCGGAAGACGTTTGATATCAAGGACCCCGACTACGACGTCGATTTCGGTTTTGGGGGTCCCGTTCCAGGTGTGAGCGAGATGCTCGGAAAGCTCCGTTTCTTTGCCTCCGGCCGCTTCACCAAGACGATGTACGCGATTCCGCTTTCGAGGGAGTTCACCTCTGACTTCAGCACCTCCCTGAAGCTGACCTCCGATATCGGTCAGGGCATGAAGCTGATGGTCGAAGGGCTGTTCGGCAGGAACCTCGCCGTTGACAACCAGCAGACCGGCGTCTACGGCAGTTTCAGCTCGGTGGCCTCGATCGGCGCTGCGATGAACCGGGTGAGCTACATCGATACGCGCCTCTTTACGAACGACTACTGGGCTCCGAACCAGGTAGAGCGCAACATGGTAGGTATCAAGTTCACGCACGTGCTCAGCCCGGAGACGTTCTACGAAGTGAGAGCGCAGCGGTTCGAATCGAACTACAGCACGAATCCCGGCCGCACGCGCGACACTTCCCGTGTCTTCAAGTTCGGCAACAACTACTACCTCGACGAGGCCCCCTTCGGATTCTTTGCCTCCCCCCTCGAGTACTCCACCAACAGCATCGAGGGGATGCGGATGGCGATCGGGATGAGCAACGCGAGGGACAGCAGTTTTGTTGCGCGCTACCAGGCCAATGTCGATCTCGTGAGCCAGGTTGATAAGTATAACCAGATCAAAGGCGGACTCGAGTTCGTCTACACCGACAACCGCACGAACTATGCTTCGGTGGACATCGTGCTCCAGTCCGGGCGCTCCGTCTCGGTATGGCAGACGAAGCCCATCCGCTTTGCCGCGTACATCCAGGACAAGCTCGAGTTCGAGGGGATGATTGCCAACCTCGGCTTGCGCTACGAGCTGTCGAGCGGAGGCGGAGAGTGGTACGACTACGATCCGTACTCCCGCGTGCTCTTCGGCACAACGTCGCTGGGCATGGACACCCTGCTGGCGAAGAAGCCGGTGGAAAAGATCACCTCCCTCAGTCCGCGACTCGGTGTTGCGTTCCCGATCTCGGAGAATGCCAAGCTGTTCTTCAACTACGGTCACTTCCGCTCGATGCCGGCCCCCGAGAACCTCTTCCTGGTCCGGCGCGACACGCAGAGCAAGAGCGTTCTGCGGCTCGCCAATCCCAACCTGCCGCTGCCGAGAACCGTGGCCTACGAGCTGGGATTCGAATACAACATTGCGGATATGTTCCTGATGCGTCTGGCGGGGTACTACCGGGACATCTCGGATCAGTCCCGTCTTGTCACCTACCGCGGGTACGACAACAAGCCGAACTATTCGGTAACGACGAACACGTCGTATGCCGACACGAGGGGTTTCGAGGCGACACTGACGAAGAATCGCGGCGACTGGATTCAGGGTTTCATCAACTATACGTACATGGTCCAGACGAGTGGTGCGTTCGGCTACGCGCTCCAGTATCAAAATCCGGTTGAGCAGCGCGACTACGAACGGACCAATCCGCAGGAATTCCGTCCTCGCCCCCAGCCCTATGCCCGCGCCAACATCGACCTCTTCACGCCGCAAGACTTCGGTCCCCGTTTCGGCGAGATCTATCCCCTCGGTGACTTCCGCGTGAACCTGCTCGGGACATGGTCGGATGGAGCCTATGACACGTGGGTCGGCGGCGGCTCGCGCCCGGGTGTGGTGGACAACATCAAGTGGAAGGACACGTGGGGCTTCGACCTGCGCGTGAGCAAGAGCATAGCGTTCGGCGGTGTGAATCTGCTGTTGTTCATGGACATCACGAACGTCCTGAACCTGAAGCAGCTCACGACGTACGGCTTCACGATCGGTACGGACTATGAGGATTACATGAAGTCGCTCCACCTGCCGGAGTACTTCAACCAGTTCTACGGGAATATTCCGGGAGACGACCAGCCGGGCGATGTTCGGAAGACGGGAGTCGCCTTCCAGCCGATGGTGTATGCTGATGATCTCACCAAGATATCGTCCGCGGACCGGCATGCACGGCCTCTCTACTACCAGGCGTTGGACGGCCAGTACTACCAGTGGGTGAGCGGCGCGTGGCAGCTGGCCGATCAGGCGCTGGTCGACAAGACGCTGGAAACGAAGGCGTACATCGATATGCCCAATCAGGACTGGTTCAATTTCCTGAACCCGCGCGCCTTCTACTTCGGCGTGAGGTTTTCGATTGAGCTGTAGGAAGGGGTCCTAATTCCACCATGCATCTCACAGTTTGCAGAGAGAAGACGGATATGGAAGTCACACACAGGCATTCGCAACGGTTGGCAGGGCTGCTGCTCGCGGCTCTGACGCTGTGGGGTTCGGAGCTGCTCGGTCAGGGTGCGACCAAGTGGGTTGCGGTCGGCTCCATGCACAACTGGTACTCGCAGTACGGTTGTGAAATCGAGCACGGGAACTTTCCTTCGCAGCAGTACGGCTTGCGTTGGCCCGCCCAGTACAACTATCAGGACCACCAGGCGGCGAAGGGCTTCTGGATCGGGACGACCGACTGGAACGACGGCACCCGCACCTGGCCGATCAAGGTTGTGCACGTCGGTCCGCGCGTGGACGGATTCTTCGAGGGCGATTTCACGGCGGTCGATTTCACCCTGAACGCCAAGTCGGAGCGGACGAAAGTCTTCGCGGATGGCGTCCCCACGTTCCAGGTGGTAGAGGAGGTGGAGAACATCGATCCCAACATGGTGGCCGACCGGATGCTCTACACCAAGATGAACTCCGCGATCGGGCTCACGGTGGAGCGGAAGGTGTACGCCTTCAGCCAGCAGCACCATGACAACTACCACATTCTCGAGTTCATCCTCACGAATACCGGGAATACGGACGCGGACGCGGACATCGAGTTCCCTTCGCAGACGCTGACGGGCGTGTACTTCTACTGGCAGTGCCGGTATTCGATCGGGCGGGAAGTCCGATACATGGTGAACAATTCCGCCGGCTGGGGCATCAACACGATGAACGATGCGCGGGGCTTCCCGCCGGACATCGCCAACTCGGCGATTCCGTCGGCGGAGAACAACGTGAAGGCGGTGTTCGCGTGGCACGGTTTCCACAAGGAGGCCAACAAGCCCAGCTCCCCCGGCGATTTCGACAACATCGGGGCTCCTATCTGGAATCCCGGGCTTTCCGCGGGCTACATCGATCGGGCGGACACGAACTGGCGGCTGGGTGCTGCGCAGTTCGTCGGGATGGTGCACCTCTATGCCGACCAGTCCCCCACCAACAAAGTCGATGATCCGAATCAGCCCTCCACGACGAACTATGTCGCCTCGGACGAGGACATCACACGCAACAACAGCCAGTTCAACTCGAGCAAGATGCAGACGGAGTACACGCGGATGAGCCAGGGACACGTTGTCCGGCACGCGTGGCAGGTGCAGCCCGACGGCAATTTCGCGCGGCAGACGGCCATGGCAAACATTGGTGACGGGGCTCCCGGCGGGTGGTCGCTCGCGTGGGGATACGGGCCGTACACCATCGGTCCAGGCCAGAGCGTCAGGATCGTCTTTGCTGAAGGGGCTGACGGCCTGACCCGCGAGGAGTGCCGGCGGATCGGTCTCAAGTACAAGAATGGACAGATCAACACGGCGGCGAAGAATGATTCGGTGATGCTCGGCCGCGGGCGGCTGCTGAACACGTTTCGGCGCGCCAAGGCGAACTTTGATGCCAATTTCAACATCCCGAAGCCGCCGAATGCCCCGGTCTCGTTCCAGGTCAATTCCGGCGGCAACCGGATCTCCCTCTCGTGGGATCCGAGTCCCAACGAAACGCAGAACAATTTTGCCGGATACCGGGTCTACCGCGCGGAGAGCAGGGCAGACAGTGACTACCACATGATCTTCCAGTGCGGCGGGTCCCAGCCCGCTGACCCGGCAGTGTCGTACTCTGCCAGCGTGGTCTATTCGTTCGACGACGTCACGGCCATTCGCGGACGGGACTATTTCTACTACGTCGTCTCTTTCACCGCATCGCTTCCCGCAGATCCCGCAACGCAAACACCGGCGGGTATTCTGGAGAGCAGCAGGTTCTACACGCAGACGTGGGATCCGGCCAACCTGAAGCGCCCTGCCGGGACATCGAGGGACGAGGTGCGCATCGTCCCCAACCCGTACGTCATTTCCGGCTCGGCAGGGGTGAGTCGACTGAGCACGGATGCTCCCGACCGGATTGCCTTCTACAATATCCCCGGGGACTGCAGTATCAAGATCTACACGGAATTGGGCGAGCTCATCTACGAGATCGATCACCGGAACGGTACCGGGGATGACTACTGGAATTCCATCACCTCGTCCACGCAGGTTGTCGTAAGCGGGGTCTACATTGTGGTGATTACACCGCGCGTTGATCAGAAGGATGAAGTGACCGGCGACGTGCAGTTCCGTGCCGGTGATTCGATCATCAAGAAACTGGTGATTATTCGCTAACACCTTTCGAATGGGAACACCCATGAAGATCTCATACCGTTCAGCAATTCTGCTGCTGGTTGCGGCGGCCCTGCTCGTCGCTCCGCGGCAGGCCATGGCGCAGAAAGAATACCGCAAGCTGGCCCAGACCGGGATGAAGTTCCTGTCGGTCGGGGCGGCGGCCCGGGAGGCGGCGATGGCCGATGCCTTCACCTCCGTCGACGGCTCTGTGACGGCAATGTTCTTCAATACGGCGGGGATGGCGTACCTGAATTCCTTTGCCGACGCGTATATCGGACGCACGGAATGGCTCGCCGATATCAAGCACATCCACGGAGCCATCGCCCTGAGCCCGTGGAACGGCGACTACGGCGTCCTGGGAGTCACGATACAGTTCGTTGACTACGGGGAGGTGCAGAGCACGATTCTCGCCCGCAACGCGAAGGGGTATCTGGACGTGGGGACGTTCAAACCGAGCGCCTATGCGATCGGCATCGGCTATGCCAAAGCGCTGACGGAGCGCTTCTCCGTGGGGGGGAACATCAAGTTCGTCAATCAGAATCTGGGCCCCAGCATCCTCGATGCGAGCTACGTCAAGGATTCCGGAGGCCTCGATTCAGCGTACACGGCTGATCGGGAAGTCAAGGATAACATGATCGACGTCCCGGCCTTCGACTTGGGCGTTCTCTACAAGACCGGTTTCAAGAGCCTGGCGTTTGGGATGACCATCCGGAATTTCGCGCGGGAAGTGGCGTACATCAGCGAGAAGTTCCAGCTCCCGCTGACGTTCCGGATCGGACTCTCGATGAACGTGATGGATCTCTTCAATATCGACAGAGAATCGCAGCGGCTTCTGCTGAGCGTTGATGCCGAGCATCCCCGGGATTTCCCGGAGCAGTTGAAGGTCGGAGTGGAGTACGTCTTTGCCAACACCCTGGCCCTGCGCGTCGGCTATGTTTCGCCGGCGGATGAACACGATATTTCGTACGGGGTCGGATTGCAGCAGCAAATCGCCGGCACCCATGTGGCTCTGGATTATGCCTACACGCCGTTCGGCATCTTCGACGCCGTCCAGCGGCTGTCGTTCCGGTTCGGTATGTAGCGGCATAGGGCGCCGAGGCGGTGATCACCGCTCAACGGCTCCTCCCAACGTGATAACGGACGCGAACACCAACGAGAAGCGACACAACCATGATGATGAACCTCTTGCGGTTCCGATATGCGCTGACCCTCGCCGGGACAGCGGCACTGCTCTTTGCCGCGTGTGAAGTCGAAGAGCAGGGGAGTCTCTTCAATCCCAGCTACACCACTCTCCCGCAGCCGGTGATTACCGCGGTCTCGCCGGCCGGTAGCGCGCAGGCCGGCGTGGACACGCTCACGATCACGGGCTCCAACTTCAGCGCCACGGCGGACTACAATATCGTCTACTTCGACGCGACGCCGGGCACGATCGTGCAGGCAGGAGCGACCCAGCTCCGGGTGAAGGCGCCCCTCGTCATCGGCGACAGCATCAAGTTGCGGGTGGCTGTGCGCGGCGCGGAGTTGATGAGTGAGATCACTCTCTACAAGCTGGACGCGGCCGTGCTCGCGGCGGGCTCCCTGGCTCCGACGGAGGGGGCTTCCGGGATCACCGCCGATGCCTCGGGGAACCTGTATGTCTCCATTCAGGAAGGGGCTGCCGATCTGGGCATCTTCAAGTACATTGCGGACGGTTCCCGAACACGCTACGCCCCTCCGACGTCGGGCGTGCTGAAATGGTCGTCGCTCAAGATGGGTCCGGGCGGAGAGATCTACGCTGCGCGCAACTTCAGAGCTCTGTACAAGTATGCTGCAGGCGGCGGGACGGCGGCGGCGGTCTGGGTGACGTTCCCGGTGGGTGTCTTTGCCGCCGATATGGATTTCGACCAGAACCAGAACCTGTGGGTGGGCGGCAACAACAGCAACCTCTATCGAGTCAAGCAGGACAAGACGATCAAGACTTTCCCGTTCGTCGGCAATGTCCGTTCGGTGAGGGTCTACAACGGCAGTCTCTACGTTGCGGCGCAGGTGGACACGCTGAACAAGATCTATGTCGCTCCCATCATTGGGGACAGTCTCGGCGCGCTGTCAGTGTACTTCGATTTCTCGGCCGTCTACCCGGGATCGACCGTCACCCCGAACGCGCTCACGTTCTCTTCGGATGGATATCTGTATATCGGCACGGTATCGCCGAACGGACTGGTCGTTGTGGCCCCCGGCGGCTCGTCGTCCTCAGTACCCTTCGTTGCGTACACAAGTCTGTTCAGCCCGGCTGTGCGGATCTTTGCCTGGGGAAGCGGAGATGCTCTCTATGCCACCACAGACGCCGCAAAACTATTGAAGATTTCTACGAGGAAGACCAGCGCTCCGTACTACGGCCTCTAGGAGAATCCCATGATGAGGTTGCATTCTTCCTTGAAATCCTGTACCATGCTCTCCGGAAGGGGGTGAGACTTGGGGGAGGAGTGTCTAACGAACCCTGCAGCAGCTCTACCGTAATCCACAGATCTGTTCATCTAACCAAAGGAGCACCATGATGAGAAAGTTGCTTTTTGTGTTGTTTGTGCTCGGCATGGCGGCGAGCGTCGCACTCGCACAGACGACCGTCGTGAAGTACGCTCAGTACACCCCGTTCCCGGATACGTCCGTCATCAAGCTCCCGTTCGGTGTGATCAACGTGGGCCTGGCAGTGGACAACGCCGGGAAGGTGTGGATTCAGGCCTACGGTGCCACGACCGCCGCCGGCGACTCGATCCTGACGCCTGCTGGCACGTACGTGAAGACCAGGCCTCTCTACGTGTTCGAACCCAACGGGACACCGGCGTCATTCTCCCCCATCAGAATCCTTAGCGGCTTGGACCAGACCGGTGCCGCGGTAACCGATACACTCACCGGCTCCGGT
>CAYXMK010000119.1:0-7828 GCA_964465905.1 uncultured Ignavibacteriaceae bacterium
GTTTTCGACCCGTCTCGATAGCTTTCGGTCCGTATGCTCGCGCCTGGTGGCATTTGTCCTGCCGCCTGCGCAGTGGAAAGTCCCCGTGATCCTGCTGCTCGGCATCCTGACGGGATTGGCAGTTGTCATCTTCCACGTCTCCAATGCGTCCTCGTATCTGTCCGATGACCCGCGAGCGTGCATCAACTGTCATGTGATGACTCCGCAATATGCAACGTGGCAACGGGGGTCGCACGGGCGCAACATCACCTGCAATGACTGCCATGTGCCCCACGACAATCCGATCCGCTCCTACGCGTTCAAGGCACAGGACGGCATGCGGCATGCTTACATCTTCACGTTTCGACTCGAGCCGCAGGTGATTACGATGCACGAAGCGGGCAGGAGTGTGGTGCAGGAAAACTGCATTCGCTGTCATGAACACCTGGTGGGGGGCGCAGCGATTGTCGACGCCACGGCGGCTGCGGCCCGGCACGGTGCGGAGAAACTCTGCTGGGACTGTCACCGCGAAACGCCCCATGGCCGGGTGCACAGTCTCGCGTCGGCTCCGTACGCACGCATACCCCTGCTGTCGTCCGTGCTCCCGCCGTGGATCGACAGCCTCCTGATCCGCAACCATCCACCGACACAAAGAGTAATGGAGAGATAGTATGAAGAGCATTGTTGATCTTGTCCGCGAACGGCCGTTCGTCGGCTGGATTCTCTTTTTCGCCACGGTTCTTCTGGTAATTCTCCTGGGACTCTTCGGCAGCTCGATTATGGAGCGCCGCGGTGAAGCCCGAATCGCTTACCAGATGACGAAGCCCCTCCCCGACTGGGAGCCTCGCAATGAAGTATGGGGAGAGAACTTCCCCCGAGAATACGAAACCTACAGAGCGACGCTCGACACAATGTTCCGGAGCAAGTACGCAGGGAGCGCGTGGCGCGACATCCTCGCGGACGATCCCCGGAACATCATCCTCTGGGCCGGCTACGCCTTCGCATATGACTACAACCAGGCCCGCGGACACTACCATGCCATTCGCGACATCCGCAGCACTCTCCGCACAGCGCTTCCTCAGCCAGCCACCTGCTGGAGCTGCAAGAGCACAGACGTGCCGCGCATGATGAACGAACTGGGGACAGAGGAATTCTACAAGAAGACCTGGACTGGTCTGGGAAAGGAAATTGTCAACCCGATCGGCTGTCAGGACTGCCACGATCCGAAGACAATGAACCTCCGCATCACGCGGCCGGCGCTGGCCGAAGCGTTGCAGCGCCAGGGAAAGGATATCACACAAGCCACGCACCAGGAGATGCGCTCCTACGTCTGTGCCCAGTGCCATGTGGAGTACTACTTCAAGGGCCCGGGCAAGTATCTCACGTTCCCCTGGGATAAGGGATTCTCGGCAGACGACATGGAGGCATACTATGACTCCGTGCAGCACGTTGACTTCCTGCATGCTCTGAGCAAAGCCCCGATCCTCAAGGCCCAGCATCCCGACTACGAGTTGTACCGCACCGGCGTGCATGCTGAGCGAGGCATCTCCTGCGCCGACTGCCACATGCCGTACCGAAGCGAGGGGGGCGTCAAGTTCACCAACCACAAGATCGCCAGTCCGTTACAGAACGTCGCCGGTTCGTGCCAGGTCTGTCACCGCGAGAGCGAGGCCACGCTGATCAGAAACGTCAACGACCGTCAGGACAGGGTGAAGGAGCTGCTCTTGCTTGCAGAGGAAGCCCTGGTGCGCGCGCACATCGAGGCGAAGTTTGCATGGGAGAAGGGAGCCGCCGAACGGGAGATGAAACCGGTTCTTCGGCTGATTCGTCACGCTCAGTGGCGCTGGGATTGGGTCTCCGCCGCGAACGGCGTCGGATTTCACTCGCCCAACGTCGCTCTCCGAACGCTCGGCACCTCGATCCAGAAGTCCCAGGAAGCCCACGCGGAGATCGTGCGAATCCTGGCGAAGCGAGGATACACCGACGTTATCCCGCTGCCGGATATTTCGACAAAGGCAAAGGCGCAGAAGTACATCGGGCTGGACATGAAGAGCGCTGAAGCCGCAAAGCAAGAGTTCCTGAAGAACGTTGTGCCCCAATGGGAAGAAGCAGCGCGCCAGCGACAGGGAACGCTGGAAACGTACTAACTCCATCTCCACAAGACGCTTCCGTCACTTGAAGAGAATCGCCTGAGCGGCAGACTGGCACAGGAAGGTCTTGGGTAGTCCCCGGTGGCCTCTGATCCCGTTGATGGGGCACTGGTCTGCCCGCCGAGAGCCCCTTCCTGCACTCAGGGGCCGCCTGCCGGTGTGTTTCGTGACTATGGCTCTCCAGGTTCGCGCCTGCTTGCCAATGATCGACATCCTCGCTACTTTGCTCTCAGAGAGAGTTCTTCCCCTGTTGTGTCTGTTGTCCACAGCCCTGCATCCCTCATTCCCGGATCCAGCATACGACAATTCGGCATGACACCGTGAGGATCGTCTTCTTCTCGATAGTCCTCCTTCCTTTCATTCTCTTCATGAGAGGGAGTGCCATTGCACAATCAATGGAGGTTCAGGGAGAGATTTCGGGGTGGCTGACAACTCACACGGAGGGATCATCGCAGGCGGGCCTTCGTGCCATTCCCGCAATAGGAGTCTCCGTCGATGCCGGCCGGCAGTTCCTGCTCGACGGGGAGCTCTCCGTGCAGGCCACGGTCCGGCATGCAGTGCAATGGACGCGCGACCCGAATTCCCGTGCCGCCCTGAAACCGTACCGTGTCTGGGCGCGAGTCTCATCTCCACAATGGGAACTGCGCCTCGGTCTCCAGCACATCAGCTTCGGATCGGCAACCCTGTTGAGACCTCTGATGTGGTTCGACCGGATTGACCCGCGGGATCCCACGCAGAACACGGCAGGTGTCTGGGGCTTGCTTGGGCGCTACTATTTTCTCGGAAACACCACTCTCTGGTTGTGGGGCCTGTACGGGAACACGCAGCGGAAGGGTCTGGAGTCCACACCGACCACCGTCGGAACGCCGGAGCTCGGAGGCCGGATGCAAGTACCGCTTGCAGCAGGAGAACTGGCCTTGACCTACCACCAGCGCTCATCGGATTGGAGCAGGCTCGTGCCCAGCAGTGAGACCCTGCTGTCAGACCGCATCGCCGAGCAGAGGATTGCCCTCGATGGCAAATGGGATGTCGGCACCGGGATCTGGTTCGAGACCTCCTGCCAGCGTACGCAGACACCGATGCGTGCTCAGCAATCAACGACCCTGACCACCGTTGGCGCGGACTACACGTTCAACATTGGAAACGGACTGCACGCTGTCGGAGAGTATCTGTACGGCGTTGTGGGAGAACGCGCCTACGGGTCAGGCGCAACAACCTCTGTCGGCGTCTGTTCCTTCAGCTACCCGATCGGTATCCTTGACAATGTCGTCGTCATGCTCTATCGTGATAGCTGGAACGTCGCGTGGTACCGCTTCGCCTTCTGGCAGCGGCGCACCGATGACTGGACGGTCAATCTGATGGCATTCTGGAATCCCGAACATCTGGCTCTCCTTGCCGCACAGCAAGAGCAGGGAATGTTCGGAGGAAAGGGACTCCAGCTCATGATCGTGTTCAACTATTGACGGTGAGCTCGGATGTTCAGGATGCGCATAGCCTCGTCGGGATGCTTCAGAGAGACTCATGAGGATGTGCGTGATCGCACGATCGAAGACGTCAAAGGAATCAATCGAGTCGGACATCGGGCAATCGACTGATGCGGCAAGCCCACAACGGAGTTCGTCGATGCAGGACACCGAGATCATCGTCCTGAAGAACATGACCAAGAGATTCCCGATGGGGAGCGGTGAGTTCACCGCTCTCAAGGGAATCGATCTGGTGGTTGTCCGAGGCGAGTTCACCGGCGTCGTGGGCCCGAGCGGCTCGGGAAAAACGACGCTTCTCAATATCGTCGGTTCCCTCGATACTCCGTCGGACGGTGAGGCCGTCGTTCTGGGTCGCTCCATCGGTTCCCTCTCCCACAAAGAAGCGGCCGCCTTTCGCAACAGACACCTGGGATTCATATTTCAGACCTACAACCTGTTTCCCGTCTACACCGTTTTCGAAAATGTGGAGTTCCCTCTGTTGCTCCTGAAGATGTCCGCCGAAGCGCGCCGAAAGGCCGTCCTCGAAGCCCTGGAGTGGGTGGGATTGTCCGACAAGATCTCTTCGAAACCCGCCCAGCTGTCCGGAGGAGAGTGCCAGCGGGTAGCGATCGCCCGCGCGATGGTCAAGAAGCCGGAAATCGTCCTGGCGGACGAGCCTACGGCAAACCTCGACAGCGCCAATTCCCACCACATCCTTCAGACGATGGCGACCTTGAACCGGGAATTGAAGACCACCTTTGTCTTCGCTACCCATGACGACAAGGTGATCGGCTATCTCCGTCGGAAGATTTCCCTCGCTGACGGCAGGGTTGCCGCGGATGAGCCCGGGGCCTCAGCACTGTCCGGAGGCCTGCCATGACGACCCTCAGACTGGCCTACCGCAACCTGATCGGTGCGGGATTGAGGACCTGGCTGAATGTGATCGTCCTCTCCCTCTCCTACGTCGTCATCATCTGGCATTGGGGGATCCTGCAGGGATGGCACGAGCAAGCACGCCGCGACATGATCGACTGGGAGATCGGCGGCGGTCAGTACTGGCACGAGAAGTACGATCCGTACGATCCCCTGATGCTGTCGGAGAGCCACGCACCGATTCCGCCACTGCTCAACGACCACATGGCCGCGGGAACGATAGCGCCGATCCTCATCGTGCAGGGGACGATCTTCCCGGGCGGCCGGATGCAGAATGTTCTCCTGAAAGGGATCGAACGAGATCAGCGGGTTCTATCCCTCCCCTCGCATCTGTTCCCGCCGGCGAGTGACGAGATTCCTGCCGTCATCGGAACCGGCATGGCCCGCAGCGCCGGCCTGAGCGTCGGTGATTTTCTCACGGTGCGCTGGCGCGACGCTCAAGGAGTGTTCGACGCCGCGGAGGTGAAGATTGTCGGGATCTTCAAGACGAACGTCCCCACGGTGGACGGCGGCCAGCTGTGGATACCACTGGACCGGCTGCAGTCGATGATGCAGATTCCCGGAGAAGCGACGATCCTCGTCATGAAGGCGGGTTTGACGATGCCAGGTGGTGTGCCCGGGTGGGTGTACCGCGATCACGGCTATCTCCTGGCCGAGGTGGATGAGATTATCCGCCAGAAGTCCATCGGCGGATCCGTGCTGTATGTCATCCTTCTTCTCCTGGCGATGCTGGCGATTTTCGACACGCAGGTGCTCTCTATCTTCCGGCGGCGGAAAGAGATCGGGACGTACATGGCGCTCGGGATGACCCGCACCAGGGTCGTGGGATTGTTCACGCTCGAGGGGGCGATGCACGCGGTCCTCGCTGCGCTGGTCGGTGCAGCGTACGGCGTACCGCTTCTGGCCACGCAGGCCGTGACGGGACTCAGCATTCCCTTTTCTTCCGAGGGTTATGGATTGACCATCGCTGAGAAGATCTTTCCGACGTACAGCGCGGGCTTGATCATCAGCACCCTTGTCATCGTCTTCATCACCACCACGATCGTGAGCTTCCTGCCCGCCCGGACCATTGCCAAGATGAAAGCAACCGAGGCCCTGAAAGGAAAGGCATCATGATTCTCTTCCTCCTCAGGGGACTGCTGCGGGACCGGCAGCGGAGTCTCATGCCGTTTCTCGTCGTAACACTCGGCGTCATGCTGACGGTGACGATGTACTGCTGGCTCACGGGAGTTATGGGCGATATCGTGGATTCCAACGCGCGGTTCCTGACCGGCCATGTGAAGATCATGTCGCGCGCGTACGCGGAACACCAGGAGCAGATCCCGAACGATCTTGCCCTCCTTGGCGTCGACACGCTGATGGCTGCACTCCAGCGTCATTATCCCTCCTGGGAGTGGGTCGAGCGTATCCGGTTCGGCGGGTTGATCGACGTGCCGGATGAGAACCGGGAATCCCGGGCACAGGGCCCCGCCGCGGGATTGGCCGTCGATCTTCTCTCCCCCGGCAGCAGCGAGATCGGCCGGCTGAATCTTCTGACAGGACTCAGGCAGGGCCGCCTTCCCGAGCAGCGCGGCGAGGTTCTCCTGAGCGACGAGTTCGCCCGGAAGCTCGGCGTGGCACCCGGGGACGTGGTGACGCTGATCAGCTCGACGATGTCCGGAAGCATGGCTCTGCAGAATTTTCGTATTGCCGGTACCGTTCGGTTCGGCGCCGCTGCCATGGATCGCGGCGCGATGCTGCTGGATCTTCTGGATGCGAAAGAGCTGCTCGACATGCACGACGCCGCCGGAGAGATCCTGGGATACGATCCGTCAGGTTTCTATAACATCGAACACGCGAATGCCGTCACCAGCGATTTTCGGCAGCGATACGGCGGTTCTCCGGACCGCTTTGCGCCCGTCATGTTCACCCTGCGGGAACAGAACGATATGGCCGCCATGATCGATTACATCGACATCTTCGCAAGCCTGATCGTGGTCATCTTCATGGGCGTTCTCTCCATCATTCTCTGGAATGCAGGTCTCATCGGCGGGCTGCGGCGATACGGGGAAGTGGGCCTCCGGCTGGCCATCGGGGAAGACAAGAACCACCTGTACCGCTCGATGTTGGTCGAGTCCGCGGCCGTCGGCGTCGCTGGTTCTATCGCGGGGACTGTGGTCGGACTGGGAATCGCCTACCTGCTGGAGACGGTGGGATTCGACTTCAGCGACATGATGAAGAGTGCCTCCATGGTGATGCCGGCGGTCTTCCGGGCACGCGTCACGGAGACAGCATACTACATCGGATTCATTCCGGGGGTCCTCTCGACCCTTCTGGGCACGGCCTTATCCGGCATCGGCATCTACCGGAGACAGACGGCATCACTGTTCAAGGAGCTGGAGGTATGAGCACGCTCCTACGTACCTTTGCCCTCTCTCTGTCGGTGTGCCTGGCCCAACAGCCCACCGCCCGCGAGATTCTCGACCGGATTGACCGCAACATGTCGGCACGCACCAGAGTTGTTACGTCGAAGATGGTGATCCACGGGGAACGAGGGAGCCGGACGATTGAAGCCACGACGTGGGCGGAGGGTGAAAGGAAGTCGTTCACGGAGTTCACAGCGCCGGCGCGGGAGAAGGGAACGAAGATGCTGAAGCTGGAAGATGTCCTCTGGATGTACTCGCCGTCGACGGACAGGACGATCCAAATTGCCGGTCACCTGCTGCGGCAATCTGTGATGGGATCAGATCTGTCGTATGAGGATATGATGGAGGACCCCCGCCTTGCCGATCACTACGATGCGGAGATCGTATCCACCGATACCATCGACGGAAGCGAGTGCTGGGTTTTGAACTTGACGGCCAGGGCAACGGATGTGGCGTACCATGTGCGCAAGGTCTGGGTGGACAAGGAAAAGTACGTCCCGAGGAAAGAAGAGCTCTACGCGAAGAGCGGAAAGCTGCTGAAGCAGACAGAACTCTCAGACTTTCAACGGATTCAGGATCGCTGGTATCCGAGGCGGATGATCTTCAAGGACGTGCTGAAATCGGGAGCCGGAACGGAGTTTATCATAGAGTCCATTGAGTTCGACATTCCGATCCATCCCCACATCTTCTCAAAGGCGGCATTGAAGAGGTAGCACCGGCGCGCCCCTACGAGACACCCACCAATAGCAGACCCCGCCAAACAACGGCGGGGTCCTCAAAACGACGATGGAGTTAGCTTCGTCCCTTTGGGACTCGCTAACTCCAGTCGTTTTGGGAGTCGGAACGGCGGGATTTGAACCCGCGACCCCTTGCACCCCAAGCAAGTGCGCTACCGGGC
>CAYXMK010000120.1:0-7764 GCA_964465905.1 uncultured Ignavibacteriaceae bacterium
AAGTTCACAAGCCCGATGGCCAGCGCTCCGGCTGTAACGACGGAGTACACGATCTGCACGGTGCGCGGAGAGAGGCGATGGAAGAGGGATCTCATGGGGGATATGCGGAAGCTCTGTGGCACCTCTGGGTCTACGGCACAACAGAGAATTCGTTTCAGCGATCGAGCGGGATTCCGATGCTGAAGTAGCTGACCGCCGGGCCATAGCTGACCGGATTGTCGAGCAGATCCTTGCGGATGTAGAAGCTTATTCCTACAGCTGCTTCGGCGGGGCCAATCGGCGTATCCAGCACAAGTGCCAGGCCCACGCCGTGCCGGAAGTCCTTCAGCCGAACCTGTTCCGGCGTCGCCCAGATGGAGCCAACGTCGTACCGAACCTTCAGATACGTATCGAAGAAGATTTTGAGCGGAAGGGCAAATCGGTACTCGAGGTTGGCCAGCAGGAGCTGCCGTCCGCGGCCGTCGTCTTCCCGCAGGCCGAAGAAACTGGTCTGTCCACCCAGCGAAAACTGCTCGGTGATCGGAAGCGTCTGGTCCGCGAAGCCGACCGTTAGGCGCGGGTGCAAGGTGTGACGGCCGCCGATGGTGGTGAACGTCTCATAGTCAAAGAGGAGCTTCGTGAATCCGGCGCCTTCGTGCAGAGGAAGCACGGCCGACTCATAGGCAAACCGCATGGAAACGCCGTCCCGGGGAAACCACGCCTGGTCTTTCGTGTCGATGACAGTCATAAACTTCAGGGATGCGACCCTGTACCGTTCACTCGCCACCGGGGTGCCGAAGATGCTCCAAACCCGCTGATTCTCCAGCCGGCCCGTCACCGTCACCGCGCCGACGCGCTGAAGCTGAGTGCCGAACGACGCCGCGCCCCCTTCCCGCACCTCTCTGTATTCCCCCGTCCGCACGCGCTTCCATCGCGTCACACGCCCCGTCGGTTCATTCCCGAAGACATTCACGTCCCTCAGGGCATAGTATCCTTCCACCTGGAAGGTCAGATAGGTATTGAAAATGCGGGACGCCTTGAAGTCCGCACCATAGTACCGATTGCGCAGCCCGCCGAAGAACCGCACTCCCAGTTCCGAACCGATGCCGAGGAAGTTTTCATCGCGCACGTCCACGGACGGCTGGAGATTCCGTTCGTTGTCGATGCGAAGGCCGAGGCGCATGAGCTGCGTGGGTCGTTCCCGCGCCTGGATGCGAACGATCTGCTGGGCCGCGCTATCCCCCGCCTGTTCGATCGAGATGGCGATCTGCTCGAAGAGATTCGTGCTGTAGAGATTCCGCTGTCCTTCCGCCACATCGGCCACGCGAAAGACCGACTGTTCCTGGAACGGCAATTCCCGCCAGATGACATAATCTTTGGTCTTCGTGGTGCCGCTGATGACGCGGCGGTTGATCATCCCTTCGTCAAGGAACACCCGCGCCACTCCATCATCGGCGCTGAACTCGATCCGCCGGATTCTTGCCAGGGACAGGCCGCGTCCCCGATACACACCGAGGATGTTGTTGACCACGCGGCGACACTCTCGATGATTGATCGCCTTCCCCACAACGGGACGAACAATCTGCTGCAGCGTGTCATTGCTGACTTCATGATTCCCTTCAAAGATAACGTCACGCAGAACGGGATTGCGCTCCGCTTCCAGGAGCAGAGAGACCCGCCCCTCCTCTTCACCAACCCGCCAGCAGACGCGGCGGAAGTCTCCTGTCTGGTACAGATCCGCTGCTACGGAATACAGATCGGCTTCGCTCACGCTGTCCCGCTGCATCCACGCCGCCAGAGGTTGTCTCCGCTCTTCCGGAAGATCCTCTTCCCGATAGCGAAGGATCGGCCGGAGGAACACGCGGTGCCCGCGGTACTGACGGTTCCGCCGATCCATCTTGTCCGCGAAGATCCGACGGATCTTCCCAATCGCCGCACGGGCCGAAACTTCCCCCTGCCAGATGAGCGAATCCAGACCGCTGAAGTCCGTTGAGAGATGATCGCCGATGTCGGGCCGGATCACCACATCGGCTAACTGGCGCTGGGCCTGGTTCGGAAACTGTGTCATGATGCCGATGATCTGGTCGGCGATTTCCCACGGCGCGCTCAGCTGTCCCACGGGCCGGAGAGGACTTGTCACGTCCACGACAACCGTCATGTCCATCCCCATGTCAAGAGCGACATCCACAGGGATGTTGGAAATCAATCCGCCATCCGTGAGCTGGAGCGTGTCCCGCTTCACCGAGTTGAAGAGGAGCGGCACCGTCATGCTGGCCCGCATGGCCTCAGCCAGATTTCCCCTGTCGATGACGATCCTGCGGCCGGATACAAGATCGGTGGCAATGGCCCGGAAGGGAATCCGCAGCTGGTCAAACGTCGGGTTAGGGTGATAGATCCCCTGCAGGGAGAGGAGATTGAGGTAGTCGGTGAGCCGTTGTCCGGTGGAAATGGCCTCAGGGAGCACGGGCTGAAATCGGTCGAACCGGAGCACAACCAGGCTCCGGTCCTCCGCCATTTTCTGATCAAGAAAGAGGTCACGGCGGCGCGCTTCCTCCGTGAAGCTCAGCAGTTCTTCCCAGCGCGTCGAGTCCGCCATGACAGCCAGATCCCGCGCCGAATAGCCGGCCGCATAGAGTCCCCCCACAATGCTCCCCATGCTCGTTCCAACGATCAGATCAACGGGGATCCCTTCCTCCTCAAGGACCTGCAGAACACCGATCGCAGCGATCCCCCTCGCTCCGCCTCCGCTCAGGACGAGACCGATCTTCGGGCGGTCCAGAGGACGATACGGAATGATCGCCGGATTCGGATCCCGCTCAACTCCGAGCCGGGGCTCAATGACATCGGCAGACGCGCCGATACCCTGGCCGCGCAGAGAGAGAGGGTGCAGCCAGAGGAGGGCAAGCCCGAGAAGCAGACAGCATCGAGGAGAGTGCGACACGGCGCGCGCCACAAGCATTGGATGGCACGAAAGTACCGAAATGTGCATCGAATTGCAACGCGGTGACAGAGGAGGAAGAATTGCACCGCACGCGGTCAGCTGCTGCACGCCACGGTCATCCTGCCGGATGGCATACGAGGAGGGGAGCAAGTGCTTCCAGCGTCGTCCTCAGCACAACGGATTGCGGTCGTGTGCGCGCCATGGATCACCGCCGCTATCGCCGTTTTCTTGATTTTCCGTCATTATCACCGTACGTTGATGCACATTCCTGATCGTATGACGTTCCTCAATCCACTGGCACTCCTGGGACTCGCTGCAGCGGCAATTCCCCTGCTGCTGCATCTTCTCCAGCGCAGAAGACTCCGGACGATTGAGTTCAGCACCGTTCGGTTCATCCGGGAACTCCAGCGCACCCGCATCCGTCGTCTCAAACTCCGCCAGTTGCTTCTCCTTTTCCTGCGGACGGCGCTCGTGCTGCTCGTCGTGCTGGCGTTCTCTCGACCCGCTGTCCGCGGCGACCGCGCGTGGGTGCCCGCGCATGAGGGACAGACCACCGCCGCGATCCTCATCGACAATTCGGCCAGCATGGAGAGGGCAGACGCCGCCGGCACATTGCTCCGCCAGTCGAAATCAAGGGCTCTGGCAGTGCTGGAACTCCTGCAGGACGGCGACAACATCTTCGTGGCTTCGTTCAGTGATTGCGCCGATCCCCGTGCCGATTCGCTGATGACCCCTGTTCGCTCCCGCGCAGCCGCCGGCAGACTCATCGAGGACGTCTCGGGCTCCGCGGTCACCGTGGAGCTGGAGCGGGTTGCCGACAGGGCTGTACAGCTTGCCCGGTCGTCCACCCACCTGCAAACGGAAGTCCACCTCTTCTCCGACTTCCAGGCCGGTATTGTTCCTTCCGCTCTTCGGAGCTCCTTTCCTGCACCTCAACTACGACCAGACCGCGTAACGTTCTTCCTCCACCCGCTGGGCGCAGAAGCCGCGGAGAATGTGTCTCTCGATACCGCCTTCATCCGAAGTTCGATTTTCCAGCCCGGTCGTCCTGTGGAACTTGTCTCGGTGCTTCAGAACCGTTCTGACCGGGCGGTCTCCGACCGTCTCATCAGTGTCTTCCTCGATGGGCGCCGGGTGGCCCAACGCGCGGTGGATCTCCCTGCGGAAGGGAGGGTGACGGTGTCCTTCTCCGTCACACCGGCAACGAGCGGTCTCGCGGCGGGTTTCATCGAGCTTGAGGATGACGCTCTGCTCGAAGACAATCGTTGGTTCTTTTCCTTTCGGGTCCCTGCACGCACGACGGTCCTTCTCATCGGGACACCCGAGGAGACATCCTACCTGCGGCTGGCGCTGGAGACGAATCTCGGGGGCAGTTCTCCTCTGAGCGTTTCGAGCGTCCGGGCCGAGTCCGTGCTTCCCTCCCAGCTTCACAACGCCGACGCTGTGATCCTGGCCCATGCCGCCGCGCTGCCCCCCGAGCTGCTGAACACCCTCAGGGATGTTCAGACTTCCGGCCGGGGCATCATCCTGTTCCCGGGGCCGGGCACGGCCGTTTCGTTCTGGAACACACGGCTTGCACCGGCACTTGATCTCCCGCCGGCTGATTCCATCCTGCCGTGGGCATCGTCCGGAGATCTCCGGCAGGTCGAGGGATTTCGAATCGAAGAGACTCAATGGCGTCATCCCCTGTTCCAGGGAATGCTCGAGGAGGCAGATGCGTCGGCAATTCCTTCCGTTCCTCGCCGCGCCGCACCCACCGCCGGCGTGGAATCTCCGCAGATCATGAGGGTTCTCCGATTGAAGCTTCGTCCCACCGACCTCGGACTTATGGATCTTTCTGCCGGAGCTCCGTTCCTCGTCGAAGCGGGAGCAGGACAAGCACTCGTCTTCACAACCAGCGCTACGATGGCGTGGTCGGATTTCCCGCACACCGGTCTCTTCGTCCCCCTCCTCCGGCAAGCCGTCTGGCATGCCACACGCCGCCAGATGCTGCAGCCGATGATCGTCACAGGCAATGACGTCGTCCTTCCCGTTCCGGAACGGGGCGCGGGGCCGCTGACTGTGGCCGGTCCGGAAGGAAGAGAGGTCGTGATCCCGCGACCCACGGACCGTACTGTGCCTCTCGTCTTCCGCCCCGAGCCGAGGCCGGGAACGTTCCTAGTGAAGTCGGGGACAACCATCGTCGGCGGTTTTTCGGCCAACATCGACCGGAGGGAATCTCAATTGCGCCGCGCGGAATCGGCAGTTCTGGTTGCCGCGCTGAGGGACCGCGGAATCCCGCAGGAAAGCATCAGAATCATCGAACAGGAGGAAGAGGTGGCATCTGTCCTCTCCCGCCTGCGGTACGGCGGGGAGCTCTGGAAATTCCTCCTCGCAGCGGCACTGGTGGTCGCCCTGATCGAACTGCTGGTCGCGCGTGACCCGAAGGGCGCAGAAGAGCCAACCGCGCCTCTGCACACCTGACGAACGTCTGCCAGAGGCTTGACGACTTTGGCTCCTCTGAGCATGGACCATGATCGAGCTTGCCACAAACGAACGTGAACGATGTATCCTCGTGGGCGTCTCCACGCGCCAGAATCCGCGCAGCGCGATGGAACAGTCGCTCAACGAACTCGCGCTGTTGGCCGATACGGCCGGGGCAACCGTCGTGGGACGGCTGACGCAGGATCGGGACAGAGTCGACGTCGCCACCTTCATCGGGAAGGGAAAGACGGATGAACTTGCAGCAATGGTCAAACAGCAGTCCGTCCCGCTTGTGATCTTCGATGACGATCTGACGGCGACTCAGGTGCGGAACCTCGAGCGCGTCCTCGAGTGCAAAGTGCTGGATCGGAGTGGACTCATCCTGGACATCTTTGCCTCGCGTGCACGCAGCATGGAAGCCAAGACCCAGGTCGAGCTTGCCCAACTGGAGTACCTGCTCCCCCGGCTGACACGCCAGTGGACACACCTCTCGAAGCAGTACGGCGGCATCGGCACAAAGGGCCCCGGCGAGACGCAGATTGAGACCGACCGACGGATGATCCGCACGCGGATCAGCCATCTGCGGGAGAAGCTGGACCGGATCGGCCGGCAGAGGATCACCCAGCGCAAGGCTCGTTCACGCTATACGCGCGCGGCACTTGTCGGCTACACGAACGCCGGCAAGTCAACCCTCCTGAACCTCCTCTCGGGCTCCGAGGTCTTCGTTGAAAACCGTCTCTTCGCCACACTGGATCCCACCACAAGGATCGTCCCGCTCGGTCCGGGCATCGACATCCTCGTCACCGACACCGTAGGGTTCATCAAGAAACTCCCACCAACGCTCGTGGCATCCTTCAAGAGCACCCTCGAGGAAATCACCGAAGCGGACCTCCTGCTCCACATGGTGGATATCTCTGACCCGGCCTACGAAGAGCACCTGCGGGTGGTGCAGGAAACGCTGGACGACCTCGGAACGGCGGACCGTCCCAGACTGCTGGTCTTCAACAAGATCGATTTGCTGGCGGAGCGGACGCTGATGCATGCCGTCGCGGCACAGCACCATCCGTCGGTCTTCATTTCGGCGGCGCGGGGCATCAATATTCTGGGACTCAAGGAGGGGATTCACCGCCTGCTGGAGCGCGAAGTTCAGGAAGAGGAGGTGCGGATTCCGCAGGACCAACAGCGCCTGCTCTCGGCCCTTCACTCCATCGGAGAAATCAAGGAGAAGATTTACGAAGAACCGTTCGTGATTCTCCGCATGCGCATCCACCGGAAAGAACGGAACCGCTTCCTTCAGATCCTGCGCGGGCAACAGGAAGAGCACGATCCCCGGCGGGAGACTGAAGAGAAGGCCGGTACGCCTTGAACAGCCGTCCCTCCGCCGCTCCCCTCAGCGTTCCTGCTCTCTCAGGATGTTTTCCAAGGCATCCCGCAGTCTCTTGGTATGAGATCCTTCCCAGTAGACGCGTCCGCATTGGGTACATCTGGTGAAGCGCGATGTGGATGCACGCACGTGAGGCGGGATCAAGTCAGCGCACACCTCAGGACGGACAGGGTGGACAGGGAGGTTGCAGATAACGCAGCGTGTGAACAGCCCTGCACGCGGGTCCAGGTGCAGTTCCTGCACGAGCGTGCGGATCTGATCTCCAGTCTCCTCCTTCGGGACGAGAACTGTCCGCGGTGCCTGGAGGTTTGAGCCGATGGATTCCGCGGTCGTCACCAGGACGGACCCTTCTCTTCGGCATTCCTCCCGCAGTCTCTCATCGGGGCAGTTCACGTCGTAGAACGCATCAAACCCCATCGTCCGCAGCCACTTCGCGATCCGCCCAAGGTGCCGGTCGACAACGAACCGCATCTCCTACCGCTCCGCGTTCTTGATCTCCACAGCGCCGCCGAAGAGCTGCTTCAACGTCTCGGCGTCCTTCTTGGACCCGATGATGTCGCCCCAGTGCATCGGGATGACGATGGTCGGACGGAAGGACGATGCAGCTTGCGCCGCCTCTGCTGCCGTCATGGTGTACGTGCCCCCGCAGGGGAGGAGCGCAATGTCGGCTTTGATCTGCCGCATTTCCGGAATGAAATCGGTGTCACCCGCATGGTAGATGCGCTGTCCGCCAGAGAGGGTGATGATGTATCCCACGCCTCCGCTCTCTCTGGGGTGGTAGCTCTTCCCGATGTTGTAGGCGGGAACAACCTCAACGGCGTGTCCGGCCAAGGTGTAGGTCCGGCCTGCCACCACCACTTCCGCCTTTCGTTTCAGCTTCGCCGCGGCCTCCGCCGTGGCCGCGACAACCGTCTCCGTCCCGGCGATCTTCCTGACATCGTCGGGAGAACAATGGTCACTGTGGCCGTGAGTGATGAGGATCAGGTCGGCACGCGGA
>CAYXMK010000121.1:0-7706 GCA_964465905.1 uncultured Ignavibacteriaceae bacterium
ACGATGGGAACCGCCGAAGAACCGGGAGGAGCCGTACGGATCGGCGAACCAGTAGAGCGTCGGAAGCTGTCGGAACTGCAACTGCAGCCAGAGGTTGTCCGTCGGCCGATAGTTCAGTTCAGCCCGGGTGATGTAGATGCCGTTGAGGTCTCTCTGCAGCGCACTGCCGAAGCTGTTGAACGGAGAGTGGACGACGCTCACGTCCATCTGAAGATCCAGTGGTGCCGAGAGCCTGTAGAGCAGACTGTTGGTATAAACACCCAGCGAAAGACCCTGCCCGCCGAACGACGAATAGGAGAGAGAAAACGTGTGCCGCATCGACAGGTTGTTCGGATTAAACAGCCCGAAGAGCCACCCCCCGCCATCGGTCCGCACCAGCGACTCGACCACGCTCGGGCGCTGCTCTCCCGAGGATTTGAACTGACCGTAGGCCATCAGGGGAAGCAGACATCCAAGAACCAGGACGGCCATCACACGCTTCATTTCAGTCCCTCCCGAAGTGCTCCTGTATCGATAGTAGACAAATTTCCGAACAGAATCAAGATTCAAGCACGGACAAGGGCAACGCGACGCGCTTCCTCCAGCTGTTCGGGAGTATTCACGCCGCGGATTTCATCCGGATGCGATGCCCGCACCGCACAGACCCGCCATGCATGACGCCAGAAGTACTCGAAGACGTCGGTCAGATAGTACTCATTCTGCACATTGTGGGCAGAGATGTGTTGAAGCCCGTCGAAGAGTTTCGCGCGGTCGAAGACGTAGATGCCGGAGTTGATCTCCTGAATGGCCAGTTCCGCCTCACTCGCATCGCGATGCTCTACGATCTTCTGGACTGATCCGTCCGGATTCCGAACGATGCGACCGTACCCTGCAGGGTCCGGCAACGTTGCCGTCAGGATCGTCGCCGCAGCACCCGCGTCACGGTGATGCCGGATGAACTCCTGCATGGAAGCCAGCGTCAGCAGCGGAACGTCGCCCGACAGCACCAGCACGTCGCCGTCGAAATCCCGCAGCGGACCCTCGGCCTGCATGACCGCGTGCCCCGTACCCAGCTGCTGCCGTTGGAGAACACAGACGGCGTCGGGATGGGATGTGCGCACGTATCCGGCAACCACATCGCCCTGGTGACCCACCACCACAATCACGCGGGAAGCCCGGAGTCCGTAGGCCAGATCCACGACGTAATGGATCATGGGCTTGCCGTTCAGCTCGTACATCACCTTTGCCCGCTCGGGATCCTTCATGCGGGTCCCCTTCCCCGCCGCCATGATGACAGCCGCAAAATTCCTGCCACTCCGGGCTTGTTCAGACTCGGTCACGGTTCAAGCTCCCTGTCGTTTCGTCTATGGTATCAGAATGTTGTCGATCAAGCGCGTTGTGCCGAACCGTGCTGCGATGGCCACCAGCAGGGGCCGACGGATTTCCTCAAGACACTCCTGAAACGTGTCGGGATGCACAAGCGCGATGTAATCGATGCGCGTCGGGCGGCCCTGAACCAGCACGGCCTCCAGTTCGCTCCGGAGAATGTCGGCCGAACGCACGCCTTCGCGGACGCGTTGCTCTGCATGTCGCAGCGTCCTCCAGATCGTAACGGCGCGTTCACGCTCATCCGGCGTCAGATAGACATTCCGGGAGCTCATTGCCAGACCGTCCCGTTCGCGAACAGTCGGAACCGTGATGATTTCTACATCCAGATTCAGGTCCTTCACCATCGTCTGGACGATGAAGACCTGTTGTGCGTCCTTCTGACCGAAGACCGCTGCGTGCGGCTTCGTGAGGTGCAGGAGCTTCATCACGATCGTCGCGACTCCCCGGAAATGACCCGGGCGGAAGGCCCCCTCGAGAACCGTGGACACCCCCTCGACGTCCACAGATGTTCTGAATCCGGGCGGCACCATTTCCTGAGCCGCAGGAGCGAACAAGACGTCCGTCCCCGCCGCTGCTGCCACCGTTCGATCCCGCTCCAGGTCCCGCGGGTACCGTTCAAAATCTTCCCCCGGCCCGAACTGCAAGGGATTCACAAAGATTGTGGTTACAACGGTATCTGCCAGCGCCCTCGCGCGTCGGATCAGGGACACATGCCCTTCGTGCAGGTATCCCATCGTCGGAACCACCGCGATCCGGCGTCCCCGGCGACGTTCGCCTTCCGCAAGCTCCTGCATCTCGGTTATGGATACAACGCCGCGCACGACGAATTCTACCAAGCTCAGTGCCGCAGCAGCGAAAGGAGTTTGGCAACGGTCTCCTTCATATCCCTGCGGGAAACGACCATATCCACGAACCCTTTGTCCAGGAGGAACTCCGCTCGCTGGAATCCCTTGGGGAGATCTTTGCCGATTGTCTGCCGGATCACTCTCGGACCCGCGAAGCCGATCAGCGCTCCGGGCTCGGCGATGTTGATGTCGCCCAGCATTCCATAGCTGGCCGTCACGCCGCCCGTCGTCGGATCCGTCAGAATGGAGATGAAGGGGACTCGTGCCTCGGAAAGCAGAGCAAGCTTCGCACTCGTCTTCGCCAGCTGCATCAGGGAAAGAGCTCCCTCCATCATGCGCGCACCGCCGCTCGACGATACGATGATGAGCGGCCGCTTCGTCTTGATCGCTCTGTCAATGGCGCGGGCCACTTTTTCGCCAACGACCGATCCCATGCTCCCGCCGATGAAGGCGAAGTCCATGCAGGCCACCACGACCGGAATCTTCTGGATCGAACCTGTCCCTGTGCGGACAGCATCATAGAGGCCCGTTTTCTTGATGGATTCCTTGATTCGCTCGGCGTACGGCTTGCTGTCGACGAACCCCAGGGGGTCGGCGGATCGCATCTTCTTGTCCATCTCTTTGAAGCTTCCCTTGTCCAGGAGGATGTCGAAGTACTCCTGGCTCCCGATGCGAAAGTGTGCCGAACACTTCGGACAGATGAAGTAGTTCTGCTCCAACTGCTTGCGGTGAACGATCTCGTTGCAGCCCTGGCACTTCGTCCACAGGCCGTCGGGCAGATCCTTCCTCTGGCTGTCGGTGGTGATGTTTTCCTTCGAACGGCGAAACCACGTCATGACATCCTCCGTGAACCGTACAGCTTTCTGGCACCTCCGGGCACCTCCCGCGAGGTGAAGCGACTACGTTCGGGACTGCAGCTTGACGACGAAATCCTTGAGATACACCGGCTCGGCTTCCCGCACGTCGGCGACCCGACCCGCACGCACGCTGTCCCGACCCAGGACCGCCACCACGTCTCCCCGGTACCGCGGGGATGCCGGCAGGCACTCTGCTGCCCCCGTCTGCAGCAGACGCGGGTCGTCCGTGACGACGGCCGTGGGACCGTGCTCCCGAATGGTCCGCGCCAGCTCCGCCGACGCCAGCACCAGAGGGTCAAGTACCCGCTGCACCAGACCACCCTGAATGACAAATCCCGAAACGTAGAAGTCCCCCTGCCGCGCGTTCAGCACCACGAGAACGCTTCCAGCGTCAGGTCGTTCCCGCGCAAGCGCGGAAGCGAGGACATCCATGGAGGAAACGGGGACCAGCGGCTTGTCGAGGGCAAGGCAGAGCCCTTTCGCCGTGCTCATTCCAATCCTCAACCCGGTGAACGATCCCGGACCCGCAGAAACGGCAACAGCTTCGACCTGCCGGAGTGATCTGCCGGCATCGTCGAGGACTTGCCGGAGGAGCATCAGGAGCTGTTCCGAATGAATATGGCGCTCCACCACCGAACGTTCCAGCAGAGCTCCGTCGTCACTTGCCAGGCCGACCGAGCAGACGGGCGAAGATGTCTCGAGTCCCAGAACGATCACACCGCCTCCGCGTGCGCCGGGCATCGAAGAATCTCGATCACCCGCTCATCGGCGCCGGCGCCATGGCGCAGCCGGACATCGAAGCGCCGCGGCGGCAGCAACGGCGTGATCCGATCCGCCCACTCCACGAGGCAGATCCCATCCCCTCCGAAGAATTCCTCATAGCCGAGATCAAATACCTGCTCCGGCGCTTCCACCCGGTAGAGGTCGAAATGGTACACCAGCAACTCCCCTCCGTCCGGTGCCCGTCCTTCGTACCGGTTGAGGAGAATGAAGGTCGGACTCGACACCGGCATCGAAATGCCGAACCCCTCGCACACCCCTTTGACAAACTGCGTCTTGCCGGACCCCAGTTCTCCCACCAAGGCAACGACATCTCCGCGCCGAAGTTCTGCAGCCAAGCGCCTCGCAACTGCCCGCGTCTCCGCTTCGGAGGAGGTGGTATGAACGATCGGAACGCTCATCGCGGCGTCAGCGTCACCAGCGGGAGGATCATCTCTTCCATTGAAATCCCTCCATGCTGGAAGCTGTCCCGGTACTGATTGAGGTACCGGTGGTAGTCCGTCGGATAGACGAAATAGTAGTCCTCCTTGGCGAACGCGTAGTTCGTCGTGACGCTCTGGCGCGGCAGCCGATAGTCCGCCGGGTCCTTGACCAGCACGGCATAGCGCGACTCGACGCGCAGATTGCGCCCGAACTTGTAGCGCAGGTTCGTCGACGCCTCGCGGTCGCCGATGATCTTGGCTCCGCGCAGGCACCGAATGCTCCCGTGGTCAGTCGTCAGGATGATCCGGACGTGCCTCTGCCGCGAGAGCGTCCGGAGCATGCCGAGCAGTGAGGAATGCTGGAACCACGAGCGCGTCAGCGAGCGATAGGCCGATTCGTCGGGGGCGATTTCCTTCAGGAGCTGTGAATCGGAGCGTCCGTGGGCCAGCATGTCCACGAAGTTCACCACGATCGCCGTCAATCGACCCTGCGCAAACGAGAGGATATTCGACTCCACCTGCTTGCCGAACTCCGGGTCGAGGATCTTGACGTACTTCGCCTCGGGTTTGAGGACGACCCTCTTCCGCTCAAGCAGTTTCTCCAGCAGCTGGTGCTCGTGCCGGTTGCGGCTGTTTTCATCGTCATCGCCCGCCTGCCACACTTCCGGGAACCGTTGCTCCAGGTCGCGCGGGAACAGGCCGCTGAAGATCGCGTTGCGCGCATAGGGGGTTGCGCTCGGAAGAATACTGAGGTAATAGTCCCGCTCAACGTGGTACCAATCCGCCAGCAGCTGTTCCATGACCAGCCACTGATCGAGCCGAAGGCAATCGACCACGATCAGGAAGACCGATCGGCTGTCCTCCAGTCGGGGGAGAACAATCTGCGGTACGATATCCGTCGAGAGCAGGACATCCCGTTCCTCGAGCTCCAGCCAGTTGCGGTAGGACCGTTCGACGTACTTCGAGAATTCAGCATTCGCCTCCCGGCGCTGGTCGGACAATGTCTGCTGCAGACCCAGTTCGGGCCGCGCTTCGAACTCCATCTCCCAGCTCGTGAGCTTCCCGTGAAGGTCAATCCACTGCCGGATCGACAGCCCCTGAGCCAGATCGCGCGAAATCTGCTGGAATTCCTGCGCGTAGTCTCTCGACAGAACATCGCCCGTGATCTTTCGGGCGTCGAGGATCTTCCGGCACGTCACGAGCACCTGATTCGGATTGATCGGCTTCAGGAGGTAATCGGTGATCTTGCTCCCGACTGCCTCCTCCATCAGACTTTCTGCCTCGTTCTTCGTGATCATCACAACCGGAAGAGACGGCGCCACATCCTTGATCGCCGACAGCGTGCGAAGCCCTCCCATCCCCGGCATCATCTCATCAAGCAGGACAAGATCGAAGACCTGTCTCCGGACCATTTCAACGGCGTCTTCCCCGTTGGCGGCAGTTTCCACGCGGTAGCCACGCTGCTCAAGCAGGAGGACGTGGGCCCGCAGCAGGTCGATCTCATCGTCCACCCACAGGATTCTTCTCACCGTCGCTTCGCCGCCCATCGCCAGAGGTCCCTCCTCACATCATTTCAAGGTACGCAACGGCTGCACGAGTTTCAATGAATGCCCCGGAGAATTCCTTCTCGGGGTCTTCGGCGACTCCGACACCGGCTACGTCACGGACGGCGTTTGCAGGTCTCAACATCCCGTCGTACCCACTCTTGACACGGAGATTCACCTGCAGCGGGCGAGTCCCCTTCCGCTGTTCGGCGCCGCGGCGTGTCAGCACCTCCTGCCGCGACAGAGCGAGGGTGGCCGTGCAAACGAGCAGCGCGTCTATCGCGGAGGTGCGTCTCATGGCTCTGCTCCCGGATCAATCATGCAGGACGAGATGATGCTCCGAGGTCGACCAGGTCCCTGAAGATCGTTCCCTCCGTTCACTGGTTCACCCTACTGAATTGCCACCCGCACATCCAGACCCCCTTCATTGATGGTCGATCCGGGGATCTTCGACCCGCCCTCATCCGGCTTGAACCGCGTGTACTTGTAGTAGATCGATGCAGTTACGCGAGAGCTGAGGATATACCGGATGCGCGGTTCCATGGTGGTACGGCTGAATCCTTCCAGCGGTTCCCCTTCCTTCCTGAAGTTCCCCTTCATGTCATAGATCCGCCGCCTCGTCATCGAGACGCTGTACGAGAAACTGACGTCCAGATCATTCGAGAGGGAGAGGCCGAAGAAGGGGATCTCGAATCCTTGGCGACTGTAGTTGGCGGTGAGCGAGAAATCATCGTTTCCCCCCTCCACAATGTTCTGCGCCGCCGGTGAGAGATCAAGGGAGGTTGTGCTCGAGTACCGAAAGTTCGCGCCGAAATTCCCTTTCCCGAGCGGTTTGAACGTCACGCTGACGCTGATGAGCGGCGAGAAACCGTACGTTACCTGCTGGCTCTCCGTCACTTCACCGCCGGTCGGTGTGAGCTTCCAGCGCCGTTTGTACCCGGACGTGTAGCTGTGATCCAGCCGGACCCGCGGCGCGAAACCGCTCAGGAACGAGAGCTTTTCGAGCCCCTCCCAGCTGATGGTCCAGTTCGGCCGCGGGATTGCCATACCCAGGAGTCCCGATCCGAACGGAATCGCCTCGAGCCCTTCCTGAAAGGCCTGCGTGAGCTTCGCGTCGTTGGAACGGACGTCGCTCCTGTCTCGCTTCAACTCCTCGTACCTCTTGTTGACCTCCTCGACATTGGTCTTGAAGATCTTGAAGAAGAGGACATCCGGGAATACGAGGAACGTCCGGTCCACATCGCCGTTGACGATGCGGTTCCGCTCGCTGGGGACGCCAAGCGAGTCGGTCACCAGCGACCGATTGACGTTGTACGACCAGGCATAGTTCCACGTCAGGTCAATCCGTACCCCCTCCCAGAGAGGTCGCGAGGTGCGCATGGTGATGCGATTCGACTGCGAGAAGACGTCAGTCAGATTGCCCAGCGGCGCCCGGAGTCCGGGAATCGTGGTTCCTCTGATGAAGGGGAAGGAGCCCTTGGTCCCGACGATCACGCGTCCATGAGGATCGGAGGCGAAGCCGAGCTGATAGAGGGCTGACGGTCCGTTCTGGATATCCGATTCCTGCAGGAACGGAATCGTTCCGAAAAGGTTCAGGAAGCCGGGCCGGCCGAGGACGCCGGAGTGTCGCGCATTGTTCGTCTGTGTGTAGGTGACGCTCAGGCGATCGAAGTCAAAGAACGGTGCTTTGATCAGCACCCGGCTGACCGCGTCGATCTGATCCAGGATGCTCTTCCCTCCTCCTTCGGCCGCCGCGCTGTCCGCCAAGGCTGCCTGCGGCTTTGCGGGCTGCGAGGACCAGATCTCATTGCCGAGCGCCTTGATGTTGAAGTCCGCGGAGAGAGAGATGTTGTTCGACCAGCCCGCGCTGCGGCCCAGCGCTCCTGCCTG
>CAYXMK010000122.1:0-7702 GCA_964465905.1 uncultured Ignavibacteriaceae bacterium
TTCCCGTCTGGCTGAGAGACAAGATGTGGATTCCGCAAACCATTCGTTCGGAACTCGGCTACGAAGGGGAGATTCATTTCACCGAGCACCACATGTCGCACGCCGCGAGCGCTTTCCTGGTGAGTCCGTTCGATGAATCGGCGATCCTGACCACCGACGGTGTGGGGGAGTGGGAAACAACGACGCTCGGGCGAGGTCGCGGCAACGACATCCGGCTCACGAGGTCGCTGCACTTTCCGCATTCCCTGGGCCTGTTCTACTCCGCGTTCACCTACTACCTCGGGTTCAAGGTGAACAGCGCTGAGTACAAGGTGATGGGCCTTGCCCCGTATGGTGAGCCGCGCTTCGCTGATCGTATTCTGCGCGACATGATTCACGTCAGGGAAGATGGGAGCTTCCGTCTGAATATGAAGTACTTCTGCTACGATGCGGCGCTGACGATGACCGACCGACGGTTTGAGGAGTTCTTTGGACATCCGAGGCGGGAACCGGAGACCGAGCTGACGCAGTTCCACAAGGACGTGGCCGCGTCACTCCAGAAGGTGACCGACACCGTGGTGGTTGCCATGGCCCGGCAGGCGGCGCGCGAGACGGGCTCGAAAAACCTGTGCATGGCGGGGGGAGTGGCACTCAACTGCGTCTCCAACAGCAAGATTCTATCCGAGACCCCGTTCGAGAATGTTTTCGTCCAGCCGGCTGCAGGGGATGCGGGCGGAGCCGTGGGGGCAGCGTTCTATTTATACAACACCGTGCTCGGCAATCCCAGGACCTACGTTATGAAGGACGCGTTCCTGGGTCCGGAGTACCCGGACGGCGAGATCGAGCGCGTGTTGAAGCTCCAGGGCGCCCCGTACCGGAAGCTCGGGCGCAAGGAGCTCCTGAGCGAGACGGCGCGCCTGATCGCGGACCAGCAAGTGGTCGGCTGGTTCCAGGGGCGGATGGAATTCGGGCCGCGCGCCCTCGGTAATCGGAGCATTCTGGCCGATGCGCGCAACCCGAAGAACCAATCGGTCGTGAACTTGAAGATCAAATTTCGTGAATCGTTCCGGCCGTTTGCTCCGACGGTACTCGAAGAGCGGATGACAGATTACTTTGACTTCGACCAGCCCAGTCCGTTTATGCTCTTCGTGGCAACTGTGCGAGAAGACCGCCGGCACATCCCGGCCGTGACGCATGTCGACGGCTCGGCGCGGCTTCAGACCATCCGTCGGGATCAGAACACTCTGTACTACGACCTCCTGAAGGAGTTCGAGTCGCAAACCGGCTGCCCGGTGATCATCAATACGTCGTTCAACGTGCGTGGGGAACCGATCGTCTGCAGCCCTGAGGACGCGTGGAAGTGCTTCATGAGGACCGAGATGGACGCGCTGGTGATGGGAAGCTTCGTCGTCACCAAGCGCGAGGTCAAGGAGCAAGGTGTGAAGAGCGTCGAACTTGAGGCCATTGAACTGGACTAGGCGATGGAACCGGCGAAGAAGAAGCAGAGATTCCACAAGAAGGTGAAAGAGCGGGTCACGATCTTCAGCGAGCTCTGGGCCTTCATGCGGATCCGGAAGAAGTGGTGGATCGGCCCGATCATCGCCGTCATGATTCTTCTGGGTCTCTTCATTGTGCTGACGCAGGGGTCGGCACTGGCACCGTTCATCTACACACTCTTCTAGGACAGCATGCGCCGCAGACACCGATGGCATGGAAGCGCTGCGTGGACGATCGGTATCGTCTCGGCATCTCTCGCGCTTCTGGCAGGCTCGGCCGCTGCTCAGACGGCGGCAGACAGCGTTACGATAACGTTCCGGACCTACCAGGCTCCGGGATTGAACGTGTTTGTGCCTGGCCAGTTCAACGGCTGGGGCCCCAACACCAGCGGGGTGATTTCCCCCGGCGCCCCCTCGCAGATGACCTACAACCCGTCGTACACCGCCTACCTGAAGACCTACCGCTTCAAGATCCACGATCCGGCAGACCCGAACCGGACGCTCGGGGACTCCGTGTACCAGTACAAGTTCAACAATGGCGGCTGCAGTTCGTGCTGGTACGGCGACCCGTTGAACCGCGAAACGAATCCGGCCGATAACAACAATTCTGTTCTCCGGCTCACGCGGTTGTTCTGGTTTCAGTACTATGGAACAGTCGTCGGTGAGGAGCTGACACGCATCACCGTCGGTCTCGTCCACGCCGACGGAGATTCGATTGTGACAGTGCAGCTGAGCACGGGGATTTCGGCCTCCGATACACTCGTCACCAGAGAGATCACGCAGGCCTTCGATCGAAACCTGCGCATCGTGGACGTCGCTCTTGATCCGGCGATCAACCGACTCCACTACGTGCGGCTTCTGGCGCGGAATCAGCGGGGCGACTCGGTCCTCTTCGCGACAGGAGGCGTCCTTGTCCCCTCGCTTCCTCTCCCGTCCTACGCGCGTCACGGCGTGACCCTGCCCTCGACAGCGTCTGGAGATTCGACGACCTTCCGACTGCGGGTTCCTGAGCAACCGTACGTGCTAGTGAGAATCGCACCTGTGGGTCAGGACCCGGCCGCGGCGACGCCCATCACCATGCGGAACGGAGGAGGAGGAAACTGGTGGACGAATGTGAAGCTGAGTGCAGGGACGTACGAGTACATCTATGAATTCGCCGACGGAACGCGCATCACGGACCCGTGGGGGCGATGGAACGGGACGAAGGGAAGCCGCTTCACGGTCGGACCTGCCGGCCTGACGGGCGACGACTATGCGTGGCGCACCACCGCCTACCAGCGCCCGCCGCTGAACAAGCTCGTCATCTATGAACTCCACATCGGCGAGTTCACGGGCGGGTTCCTCGGCCTGGCCGCAGGGCAGGGGACGTTCGATCACCTCCGATCCCTCCTCCCGTACTTCGATTCACTCGGTGTGAATGCCATTGAGCTGATGCCCGTGACGGATTTCGGAGAGGTGGGGCGTTCCGGATTCTCGTGGGGGTATGATGTTAATTCTTCCTTCGCTCTTGAACCGTCGTATGGGACTCCCTACGACCTGAAGGAACTGGTGGATTCTGCTCACGCGCTGGGGATTGCCGTTCTTCTGGATGTCGTCTTCAACCATCTGAACGACACGGGACCGCTCTGGCGCATGCTGCCGGACGAAAGCGCGAATCCGTACTTCAAGGCAGGAACGGATCTCAGGCCGAACGAGGACGACTTGCTGTTTTTCCGGGATCTCGACCACTGGACGGTCGAAACGCAGGAGCTGGTCTATGAAGCGCTGAAGATGTGGATCGACGAGTACCGGATCGACGGATTCCGCTACGACTACACGCAGGGAATTGGCTGGCACCCGGATTCAACTCGCTTTGGCATCCTCGGCTGGTCAAATCGGATCGCCCAGGAGTACGGCGGATCCGTCTATCAGATTGTCGAGCACCTGCCCGAAAGTCCTGCGTTGCTGTTCTACAGCGGCATCACGAGCGGTTGGCATGACAGCTTCCACGATGAGCTGCTCGACAAAGAGGCCTATAACTACTCCTCGACGCTTTCGAACATTGCGGGGTTGGTGCTGGGCCTTGGCGCCTACGGGAGCAACGATACGCCCGCCGTTCCCTCTTCGTATGCTGGCCGCACCGAGCCGGTCAATGCGACGGTCAATCATGACGAGCAATCCTTGCTCTACCAGATGACGCAGTACGGCTTTCCTCCTTCGACGGATTCCGTGGCCCTTCTGCGGGACAAGGTGTACGGCGCGCTGATGTTCACGTCGCTGGGGATTCCGATGCTCTGGCAGGGAGTGGAATTTGGCGCCCCGCGGGGATGGAGAGATGGCGGAGAGCGTCTGTCGTACCGACCGCTGGAGACGTTCTATTTGAATCAGGATCGGGGGAAGTCGCATGTTCAGCACTACCGCACGCTGATCCGCCAGCGTCGCATGAATCCGGCTCTGTTCGGCGGCACGATGCGGATCCTCAAGTCGTACCCGAGCTACAAGTCTCTCGTCTGGGGATTTGAAGACACTGGAACCGGCTCGAAGGTCATGATCCTTTCAAACTTCATCTGGTCGGACGCGGTGCTTCAAGATGTTCCGTGGCTTGGAATGGGCACGTGGTACGATGTCTTCGATCAGTCCATCGTGAACATTTCCGACAGCGTGGTCAGTACCTTCACGATTCCGCCGTACACTGTCCGCATGTACTCCAATCGCAGTGATGTGGAGCTTGGCATCGTTTCCTCTGTCGCGGCGGCAGGTCCTTCCGTTCCGTCGGAGTATGTCTTGGAACAGAACTATCCGAATCCCTTTAACCCTTCGACGGTCATCCGCTTCGCGCTTCCGAGGTCTGAATACGTTCGGCTTGCGGTTTATGATCTGCTGGGGAAGGAGATCGCTGTGCTCCGCGAAGGAGTGGTGGAAGCGGGAAGACATACCGTGAGCTGGGATGGGAAGGGCTCGGCGGCACCGGTTGCTTCAGGAGTGTACTTCGTGCGGCTCACGACGCCGGGATTCTCCGCGGTGCGGAGAGCGGTCTTGGTGCGCTAGAAAGATCGGGGAGATGCGCTGGACTCCGCCGGCAGTGGTGTCGTGGTGCATGGGAGTGTTGCTGCTCGGCGGCGCATGCCTGAAGTCCTCACCTTTTCAACAATTCCTGGAAACGGATGATACGACGATGGCTGAAGAACACGAACCTGGCAAACCTCGACTGTTCCTGAACATCATCTGGCACCAGCACCAGCCGCTCTATCTCGATCCGGCCAGCGATCAGCTGCAGGGACCGTGGGTGCGGACGCACGGGACAAAAGACTACTATGACATGACGTCGATTCTGGAGCGGTATCCGGAGATTCATGCGGCGGTCAATCTGACTTCCTCTCTCCTCACGCAACTGCAGACATACTACGTCGATCGGCTTGGACCGTTTGTCGACGTCAGGGCCAATCGGGTCGACGCGACGGGTTTCCTGAGCCGATGGAAAGGAAAAACCGACCCGTGGATCGATCTTGCCCTCACGCCGACGTCGCAGTTTCGTAAACCCGAGCTGGATCATCTCCTGCGGAACACCTGGAATGCCTTTGGGGTGAGCGAAGTGATGATCGGGAGATTCCCTGAATACAGATTGCTGAGGGAGAAGTACCGGAGGGAAGGAGAGAGAAGACTGTCGGAGCAGGACAGAAGGGAAATCAAATTCTGGTTCTACATCGCCCACTTCGACCCGGGCTTCCTTGGGCAACCGGTCACCATGGTCACCGGCGAACGTATCGATCTGACAGATATTGTCGAACGAACAACGGATGGCACGTATCGGCTGAGAGTGACTGTGACGGAGGAACTCTGTAATCGAATCGTTGCAGAGACGTGGAAGGTCTTGTCGGCCATCGTTCCCCTCCACAAAAAGATGATGTATCGCCCCGATACCGGGGAAGGTCAGATTGAGGTTATTACCACTCCGTTCTACCATCCCATTCTTCCCCTTCTCTACGACAGCGATCTCGCTCGCATCTGCCAGCCCTCTGATCCCTTGCCGAAACGGTTTTGCTTTCCCGAAGATGGGAATGCCCAGGTGCAGATGGCCGTACTCCTTTTCGAACGCATGTTTGGGGTCAAGCCAAAGGGGATGTGGCCGGCCGAGGGCTCTGTTGCTCACGAAATCGTTACTGCCTTCAGTGAGCAGGGAATTCGGTGGATCGCGACCGATGAGAAGATTTTGGCGCGATCGCAGCCCAGCGGACTGGGGAAGTTCAGCCCATACGCAATCTCGCCTTTGACGGGGCAAGGAAGCCCTCTGGCGGTCGTTTTCAGGGATACCGAGCTCTCGGACCGGATCGGCTTCGTCTACAAGAACTGGAACGGCAGAGACGCTGCAAACGACCTGCTCCAGCGGATTGTCGCCCTGAAACCGCCAGCGGGCGAGGCAGACCGTCTGCTGACAATTATTCTTGATGGTGAGAATGCATGGGAATGGTACCAGTTCGACAACGATGGAAAGGAATTCCAGAATCAGCTTTACCAGGAACTAACTAAGCTCCAGCAAAATCAAGAAGTTACGACTGTTACCGTAAGTGAGTACCTTGATGGGAATCAGCGGCGGGGCATACCCGCACACCCCGTTTCGTCCCTTCAGGTTATCAGTCGTCTTTGGCCCGGCTCCTGGATCAATGCCAATTTTGACACTTGGATCGGGGAGGAAGAAGAGAACCGTGCGTGGGAGTATTTGCTCCAGGCACGCACAGATCTGGCAAGATCGGGTCTGAGACCGCCCGACCTTGCTCTGGACCCCCCTCCGGAAGGGACCAAGGAGTGGTTTGCCCTGAAGGCGTGGCAGGCGCTCTACGCTGCCGAGGGTTCCGATTGGTTCTGGTGGTACGGGACGGATCAGACGGCTCCGGCGGGGGACAAGCCTTTTGACGTAGCATTCCTCACCCTGCTCCAGAATGTCTACCGCTTCGCCGAAAAAGCAGGGTTCTCGATGCCCAAGAGAGATTTCCATCCCATCGTGGGAACAGAGCCTTCCGTGGCCGGAGCGGCGGGAGGAACGATGGCCCAGAGCGCATCGGACCTGGTACGGGTCGTTTTTCAGTGCGATGCCCGTCATGTCTATGTCCGCAGAGGGATCTTTATCGTGGGGAATCACGAGCTTCTGGGTAACTGGGTTCCGAACAAGGTCCGACTGTTCGACGACGGCACGCACGGTGACCGCGTTGGAGGAGACGGCATCTGGACTTTGGAGCTTCAAGTCCCTGCGGGTACCAATCTGCAGTACAAATTCACCAACAGCGGACCCCTCGGCGGCTGGTACCCTGGCGAGGAGTTTCCGTCCATCAACCGTTCGATCGTCGTTCCCGAAGCACGAGGGGAGAGCGTTATCCTCCTGGACACCTTTGGCTCTCTTTGAGCTGTCATTCACGCGCTGTCCCGTGCAACGCACGACTGCAGGAGAAGGCACATGACTCTGATTGACTACGGGATCGTCGCTCTGTATCTCATCGGCATCGTCATCATTGGTGTCTATCTCCAGAGGAAGGCGTCTGCAGGCATCAACGCATACTTCCTCGGCGGCCGCGGACTTCCCTGGTGGGCGCTGGGCGCCTCCGGCATGGCCTCCAATCTCGACGTCAGCGGAACGATGATCAACACGGCATTCATCTTCGCTCTGGGGGCGAGCGGATTCTTCATTGAATTCCGGGGCGGCGTCACACTCATCATGGCATTTCTCATGATCTTCATGGGGAAATGGAACCGCAGGGCACAGGTGATGACCCTGGCCGAATGGATGCACTTCCGTTTCGGCAACACGCGAGAGGGGGATGTCGCGCGCCTGATCAGCGCCATCTCCGTCATCATCGTGACCATTGCGATGATCACGTACTTCGCCATCGGCTCGGGAAAGTTCATCGGCGAATTCCTCGGCATTCCGTCGTTCTGGGGCATGTCGTCGGAGTTCTGGGCTGCCACTCTCATGATCGTGCTGGCCATGATCTACACGGTGGCCTCGGGGTTGTATGGTGTGGTGTGGACGGACGTCTTTCAAGGGCTCCTCATCTTTATGACGATCTTCTACATCTGCGTGCTCGCGTTCAGCGAGTTCGTTCTTCCGGAATTCTTCAGTGTTTCTGTACCCCTGCGGGACGGAGGTTTCTTGGCCATGGAAACCTCCCGTGAAGCCTGGACGAATGTCGTCCCCTCCTGGCAGCTGAACATCCCTGCTCAATCTTCCTACTCGATCTACAATCTCTTTGGTATCG
>CAYXMK010000123.1:0-7611 GCA_964465905.1 uncultured Ignavibacteriaceae bacterium
ACGAGCTGCGTAACCGGGACCGCTCGGCACTTGCAGCCGTCGTCCGCAACGGCCGCGGGAAGGGATCTTTCAAGAACGTGTTCGAGCGAATGCGGCGCTGGTTCGATGAACTTTGATCCCGACGCGAACACCCACGCGACGGGATGCGCAAGCGTGTCACAGGGCGCGGCTCCGAACTCCATCTCGGATCCCGCCGACAGTGCAGTTTGTCAGACAATTTTCTATATTCAACAAGGGAGGACCTACCGTGATTGAACTCGATACCATCGGGGAACGTGGAGCCAGAATCCGCGTCGTCGGCGTGGGCGGCGGCGGCGGTAATGCCATCAACAGCATGATCGACAAAGGGCTGAGCGGTGTTGATTTTGTGTCGATCAACTGCGACCTCCAGGCCCTGGAGCGCAGCAAAGCAACCCACAAAGTCCAGATCGGCAAGAACCTCACCCGCGGCCTCGGTGCCGGCGCGGACCCTGCAGTCGGATACCGCGCAGTCGAAGAAGACCGCGACGAGATTGCCCGCTCTCTCTCCGGCAGTGACATGGTTTTCATCACCGCGGGTATGGGAGGAGGCACGGGTACCGGCGGCGCACCGCTCGTGGCCAATATTGCCAAGAGCGTCGGCGCACTCGTTGTCGGAATCGTCACACGGCCGTTCCTGAGTGAGGGAAAGAAGCGGATCAAACAGGCGGACCTCGGCATCGAGGAGCTGAAGAAGCAGGTGGACACGCTCATCGTCGTCCCCAATCAGAAACTCCTCGACATTATCGATCGGCGCACACCCCTGCTGGAGGCGTTTGAGATCGCCAACCTCGTCCTCTACAACGCCACGCGCGGGATCTCTGAGGTGATTACCGTGCCCGGTCTGATCAATGTTGATTTCGCCGATGTGCGCACCATCATGCGGGAAATGGGAGATGCGTTGATGGGAACCGGCGTCGCAACCGGCGACAACCGCGCTGTGGAAGCGGCAAACGCCGCAATCTCCAGTCCGCTTCTGGAAGGAGTCTCCATCGCCGGCGCCCAGGGAATTCTCATCAACATCACCGGAGGCAGAGAACTCAGTCTGGTCGAGGTCGATGAGGCCACGGGCATCATTCATGAGGCCGCGGGAGATGAGGCGAACGTGATCCTCGGTACCGTCATCGATGAGAAGATGACGGACGAAATCATGGTCACCGTCATCGCCACTGGCTTCAACAAGAAGGCCGCTGCGCAGAAACCGGTGAAGCCGGCCGCAAGTCTGGTGGACCGAATCCCTGCCGGACCGAGCGATCTGCAGAAGTTTGATGAGCCGACGTATCTGCGTCGCGGCGTCGAACTTCCCTTCTCTTCCGCCCGGACAGGACAGGATGAGAAGGAAAAGATCGACAAGGCCGATCCCGACAAGCCGGCCTTCCTCCGGAAGATCATGGACTGAGTCCGGCCCTCCGCGTTCCCCCCTTCCTTGGGCTCCCCGGGTTCACTGGCTCCGAACCCGGGGAGCCTGCGTTTCCAGGAACCCCTCTTTTGACCCGATTTTGCCCTTTTCTCCGGCCACGTTCTCCGCTTGACCCTCGTCACAGCATATTCCGCAGAAACTGCGAATACTGCTCCCGGGGGATGGCTCTCAAGAGAAGCTCTTTGCCACAACCAGGGGAGACCTCCCATGATCACCTCCCAACTTCCCAATCTGCCCAAGGACTTCGACCGGGCAGTGCGCATCCTCCTGAGCGAATCCGGGCGACCCCTTCTTCAGGAGATTCATCGTTCCCTGAAAGCCGATAATCAGTACCTCTTCTATCACGGCATCGGCGTCAATCTGGAGATCGACCGGCTTCTGCATCAGCACGGGATCGAGTGGTCACCGGCACAGCTCGAGCGCTTCCGCCTTCCCGCGCTCCGGCTTGCCCTCCAGCGGCTACAACCACACAGCGCTTGATCCCCTCCTTCCGCCACAGCCGTCCACCACACACCTGCGGTGGACGGCTGGCTGTATCGTGCTGCGGCTCGTGATTTCTCCTGTCTCTTTTGATTCTCGCCCCCCCGTTTTCTACATTACCATCAATGAGAGCGTTCCTTTTCCTTCTTCTTGCTCTGTTCTCTGCCGCGGTCGCCGCGGGGCAGAGCCGGATCGACAGCCAGTTCCGCATCGGCCGCGTCAAGTACAGCGGCGGAGGGGACTGGTACAACGATCCATCCGCTGAAGTCAATCTCCTGGCCCATGTGAGGACGGCAACTCTTATCGATGCCGACCCTCGCTATGAGTTCACCGAACTCTCCAGCGATCGCCTCTTCTCGTATCCCCTTCTCTTCCTCACCGGTCACGGTAACATCGTCTTCTCTGACCTGGAAGTCCAGCGCCTGCGGACCTACCTCCTCAGCGGCGGCTTTCTGTACGCTGACGACGATTATGGGATGGATGTGTCCTTCCGCCGCGAACTCCGAAAGGTCTTTCCTGACCTGGAGCTCATGGAACTACCATTCTCCCACGGACTCTTCCATTGCCACTATTCGTTTCCCAACGGCGCTCCGAAGACGCACGAGCACGACGGTAAACCGCCCCAGGCATTCGGTCTCTTTGTGGAAGGACGAATGGTCGTTCTCTATACGTACGAATCGAATCCCAGCGACGGCTGGGCAGACCCCGAGGTGCACAATGATCCGGATGCCGTTCGACAGGAGGCGCTCCGCTTCGGCACGAACATCGTCGTGTGGGCATTGACTCACTAGAGGACAATGGGAGAGTCTTTGCACATTCCGGCTGATCTGCGAACGCGGCTCGATCGCGTCCGAACCGTCCTGAACCGCGTAGACTTCTTCAGGGCTTTCTTCCGCTGGTGGACATTCTCCGCGGTCCTGCTCACAGCTCTGGTCCTCCTTGAAATCGTGTTCCCGCTGCCTTCCGCCGGGAGACTCCTTGCTGTGCTTCTTTTCCTCCTTCTGTCCGCGGGAGCGTTCTTCCGGCTTGCCGGAAAGCCGCTGCTCTGCCTCCTCCGGCTGGTCCGATGGCCGGATGATTTTGCGCTCGCCGAACTTGTCGGTGCTCCCTTCCCGCACATCCGGGACCGCCTGCTCAACTGCCTTCAGGTCGCCGTTGCTATAGAACAAGGAGCTCCCTCGTCCCGTGACCTTGCCCAAGCTGCCCTGGCGCAGCTGTCATCAGACATGGACGGCCTGGATCTTACCTCTGCGGTTGATCACACATCCCTCCGCTTGGCCCGGCGTCGCGCCACAGCAGCGACAGCTGTCATTCTCCTGCTGACCCTGGTGTTTCCCTCCCATGTTTCTCAGGCGCTCCGCCGCCTCTGGCAGTATGATGTGGAATTTGCTCCGCCCGTTCGATACACCGTGGTCGTTCTCCCGGGCTCCACAGATATCGTCAGCGGCAGTGACGTTGAGATCAGCGTGCTCGTCCAGGGGGCTCCCGCGTCACCGGCTCCTGCGACTCCGCCATCGTGGGTGGATATCCGCTGGAGGCCGCTTGGCCAAACATCGTTCGAATCCCGCCGAATCCTGATGGAGGGCGCCGGGGAATACCGGACGATCCTCAAGGCGCTCCGCGTCAGCATCGACTACGCCGCAACTGTCGACGGACAGACAACCGACCTCTATCGACTCACGGTCCTGGAAAAACCCCTGATCCGTGCCCTGGAGGTTCGCCTTGTCCCGCCGGCGTACACGAAACTGCCCGTGCGCGCCCTGGACCCGTTCGCCGGCGACGTGACTGCTCTTCCCGGAACCCTCGTCACCATCGCGGGAACGGCAAGCAAGGAGCTTTCATCCGGATTTCTCCGATTCAACGACACAACCGACCGTCCTCTCACTCTCGCGGGAATGTCTTTCAGCGGTTCGTTTACCGTCCGGAGGGATGCCTTCTACCGCGTGGAAATTACAGACACGGCGGGACTCACGAATCCCGATCCGATTTCCTATCGAGTCCACGCGCTCGCCGACCAACCACCCTCCATCACGATCCTTTACCCGGGACAGAATCTCGATGTCGCCGGAAACGATCCGCTTACGCTTCTCGTCCGCATCGCTGACGATTTCGGGTTCAGCCGGTTGCTGCTCCACCATCGTCTGATCCATTCCCGCTTCGAGCCTCCCCAGGAGCAGTACCGCACTCTTCAACTCCCTCTGCCCCCCGCTCAACAGCTGGCGGCCGATGTATCCTTCCCGTGGGATCTCAAGCCGCTGGCTCTCGCTCCCGAGGATGTTGTTGAGTACTACATAGAGGTCTTCGACAACGACACTGTCGGAGGACCAAAGGCCGCGCGGTCACCACTGTATCTTCTCCGCCTGCCTTCGCTCGAAGAGGTTTTTGCGGACCTTGATACCAGCCATCGTGAGCTCACAGAGGATCTCGCGGAGAGTCTTGCCCAGGCAGAGGAGTTGAAACAGCAGCTCGAATCCATTCAAGAGGACTTGCGGAAGAACCGCGCTCCCGACTGGCGCCAGGACCGGAAGACCGAGGAGCTCCGTCGGGAGTACGAGAGTATCCAGAAAAACCTCAACCGCGCCGCCGAACGCCTGGACAAGATCGTCCAGCAGACGCAGCAGCAGCCCGTGCTCTCCCCCGAGACACTGGAGAAGTACCTCGAACTCCAGCAGCTGATTCAGGAATTGAACGCTTCCGACCTCCAGGAAGCGTTGCGCCGTTTTCAACAGGCCCTGCAGACTGTCAACCGCGACCAGCTCCAACAGGCGCTGCAACAGATGGAATTTTCGGAGGAACGCTTCCGCGGCAGCATCGAGCGCACCTTGAACCTCCTGAAGCGCATGCAGATCGAGCAAAAACTGGACGAGGTGAGGAAGCGGGCCGAACAGCTCCGAGAACGGCAGGAAGAACTCGCTACTGCCTCCGACAGTCTGCAGCCCGATGATGCCCGGCGGGATGCACTCGCCCGTCAGCAGGAACAACTCCAGAGGATGGCGGACGAACTGCTGCGGCAATCCGATGACCTCCAGCATCGCATGGAGGAGTTTTTCACCGAAATGCCGGCTGATCGATTAGCCGACTTGAACCGGGCGATGCGATCGGAGGAGATCGGCGAGAAGATGCAGCGTGCTGCGGTAGAACTGCGGTTGGGGCAGACCCATCAGGCACAGCAGAGCCAGGCACAGATCGCGAAGAACCTTGCCGATTTCTCCCGCGGCCTCGATTCCATCCAGCGGCAGCTCCTCGACCGGCAGATGGATGAGTTGTTGGCGCAACTCCGGCACGCAACGGATGATCTCCTTGAACTCTCCAAGCGCCAGGAAGCTCTCAAAGAGGATGCTCGCTCCGCTCCCCAGAACTCCCCTCAGCTTCGGCAGAATGCCCAGGAGCAGCTCCACCTCTCTCAGGCACTCACGAATCTCATTCACCAGCTCGTAGAGTTTTCTCAGCGTTCATTTGCCATTACCCCGGAAATGGGGAAGTCAGTCGGCACCGCTCTTGCTCGCATGCAGAACGCATTGCGCCATCTCGAAACGCGCAGCGGTTCCGCCGCAGCACAGGAGCAGTCCGCCGCCATGAGCGCCCTCAACGAAGCCGCCCTTCAGTTCCAGAGTGCGCTTCAGGCTCTCCTGCAGGCGGGGGGCGGCGGAGCAGGTCTCTTCCAGCAACTCCAGCGTCTTGCAGGACAACAGCTCTCGGTCAACGCTCAGGTCGAGCGATTGGCAGCTATGGATGCCGCCGAGCGGGCGGCGGAAGCGGCCCGCCTCGCTCTCGAGCAGGAGGCCGTACGCAAGTCTCTCCAGGAGCTCGAGCAGGAGGCACGCACGAGCATGGATGGCCGGCGCATTCTCGGCGATCTGGAGCGCATTACGGAAGAGATGCGTGAAGTTGTGCGCAGTCTTCAGCAGAATGCCGTCCACCAAGAGACGCTTGAGCGCCAGGAACGAATCCTCTCGCGACTTCTGGATGCCTCCCGCTCCATGCGTGAACGCGACTACGAGAAACAACGCCGTGCCCGCCCCGGAACGGCGATCACCCGACGCAGTCCGGCAGACCTTGACCCTGAGAAACTCCAGAGACAGGACCGGCTCCGGCAGGATCTGCTCCGGGCTCTGGAACGGGGATATACAAAGGACTACCGCGAGCTGATTCAGAAATACTTCGAGGAACTGCTCCGTGCGCAGCAGGAACAATAACGAAATCCGCCGTCGTCACGCCTTTCACGGTCGCTCCTTGTGAACGGCTGAACTCTCTCGAGCAGGCTCAGGGGAATCAGTACGAGGAACCTGTTGAGCAACAAGGCAGGAGAATCGCTGCGGCCATCGACTCAAAACGCCGACAGTTGCAGGCTGATTCCCAGCAAACGGCGATGTGATCGCCGCTGAAGCGTCGGGGTGGTGCATCATGGCCACCCCGACGGCTTCTGGCAGACCTAACAATGCCTTTTCAATCCGCGGGATCGGCAGATATCTGTTGTGTTCCTCCCTTTCGAACTCCGGCCAACTCATTCATCGTCTCGCCACACCCACTCTCTTCCACGGTAACAGCTCAATCTTCTCAAACCAGCCCTCTATGCTCCCCAAGCTCATAGGCCGTCTCACTCCGCGAATACCCCAGCCAAGCGAAACGAATCGTAGAACTCCTGAGCCACACTCCCCAGTTCATTCATCCCTGGGTTTGGGTGAGGTTTTCGGGTGGAGCCGTCAGGCCGAACGAGACCAAGCGAATACAGCGTGGCAACTACTCCCACTCGTTGCCTCTGCAACCATGGTGCCGCAAGTGTTTCTCCCCACAGATCTTCAATCATCCTGACGTACGCCGACGCATAGAGAAGATTCTGTTTCACATCTGTCAGCCGGCTGAGAAGCTCTGGGCGACCCGCGCTCTGCGGAAGGAGATGTTCTTTCCCTTCCAGGTGAAAATCGCTTTCTGGATCATGCATCTGAATCTCTATCCATTCGGCAGTGTTGACCTTGATCTGCGCAATTCCCAAGGAACTATTGTAGCCGGTTTGGGCAAACACTTCTTCCAGAATCGTTTCCCCTGGCTTGACATTCAGCATTTGTTCTGCATAGATGATGCTTGCCAGAAGCCTCGGAGAGATACCGAATGCCTCTGCGGCGCGGAGAATCTCCTGCCGATGTTGCTTCAGCAATAGCTCAGCCCGGTCACTGCCGGGCTGAGAGAGAATCAGCATCGAAAGCAGTATTCCCATCACTTGACGAGCATCAGCCTCCTCGTTTCGACATAGGATCCCGCTGTAAGCCGATACAGGTAAACCCCCGTGGGGAATCGGGAGAAATCGGCCGCTATGGAATGTCGACCCGGATTCATGCTCCCTTCCGTCAGAACCATTAGTTCTTCACCGAGTGCGTTGAAGATCTTGAGTGATACATACGCCGGCTCTGGAAGGTCGAAGGTAATGGTCGTTGTCGGATTGAAGGGATTCGGGAAGTTCTGATGGAGGCGACAGGACGTTGGGAGAGGCGGATTCTCGCTCTCGGGGTCTCTTCTGCTTGCCGATGGAGGCTCCGGCGGCTTGGAGAGGATCAGATAGTCGTCGACGATGAGAGGAACGATGTCCTTGTCTGTGCCGATCATCTCGACATCGAGATAGACCTGTTTGCCGGCAAGAGCCGAGAGATCCAAGGGAATTCGCCTGAACTCCCCGAAGAATCCCTCCCGTGCCGTCA
>CAYXMK010000124.1:0-7558 GCA_964465905.1 uncultured Ignavibacteriaceae bacterium
TCTTGCTCCCAAAGCAAGCGCTCTAGCCAGGCTGAGCTACACCCCGGTTACAATTTCCCCACTCGTCGAGGCGAATTCCCCGCCTGTATCATGGAACCCATCGAGGCGGGCAGGCCGCCGCTGTTGGGCAGGGCGGCAGCCACTCTTGTCGAGAACGTCTTCTTCTGCCACAGCTTCAAAGTACCGCTTTTTCACTGGCCCTGCAACACGACGTTTCCGGCAATTGCTTTTCTGGTTTCTAAGCAGTAAAGTCCACTGCAATCTTCCCCTGGCACCCCCGAATTCTCCGATTTTTCTCACCGTGCCGAGCCGTTGGCCACATATCGAGCGAGCCCTCAACTCAGCGCGTCAGTTTGCCCGCAACATGCAGCCCCGCCTCCGTACAGCTCGCGGGTGGGCGGAGCGAGCATGGGCATGGATCCTTTCGCAACTCCGTATCATCGGCCGGGCGGTGCGACAGATGGGCCAGCATCTCTGGAAATGGGCGCGCTGGCTCTGGGCGCAGATTCTGCACTTTCTGCCGCTTGCCGGGCGCGCCCTGAGACGGGCCGGACAGTATCTCTGGAAGTGGACGCGTTGGGTCTGGGCACAAATCCTCATCTTCCTGCCAATTGCAGGGCGCGCGCTGAAGCGGACAGGGCAGTTTCTCTGGAAATGGATGCTCTGGGGGTGGGCACAATTCCTTGCGCTTCTGCGCATCCTCGGTCGAATAGCCCGGTGGACGGGGAACCATCTCTGGAAATGGATTCTGCTGGCGGTGCAGTGGGTGACAGAAGTATTCCTCCGCCTCAAGATTCGCTTCAAACTCAGCCTCCTCGTGGCTCTTTCCATTGCGGTGGTCACCGTTCTCATGAGCGTCATTCTGGCGAACATGCAGGAGCGGAAACTGCGAGAGCAAACAGAAGTGCTGGGAGGCAACCTGCTCCGTAGTCTGGCGTCTGTTGCAGAGGACAACCTCCTGCTCAACTCCATTCCGGTCCTCCAGGACTACATCAACAAGAACTTCGGGCGCCAGGAAATCCCCGGTCTGGACCGCCTCTTTGTAATGAACCGAAACGGCATCATCGTGGCTCATCTCTCCATCGACAGTATCAACATTCCTGTCAGCCCTGAGGAATTCGACCGGCTCGCGTCGGCGGATTCCATCCGCATGACGGAAACGCCCACGCACTTCCGCTTTGACCGGGCGATTTCGCTCTCGAGCGCTAAAGGGAAGCTCCTGCTCGGCGGGGCATCCATTCACTTCACGAAATCGACCCTGCTCGCTCCGATCGCGGATATGCGTGAGCGTATCGCTCTCATCAGCGTGCTGGTCTCCGTCCTTGCGATCACGGTTGTGTACTTCATCTCCAAGAAGGCCGTTCACGTCATCATTGTTCTCTCCGATGCCGCGCGGAGGGTCGGATCGGGTGATCTCAAAGTGACGGTGGTCACTCGCACGAAGGACGAGCTGGGGGCGCTGGCGCGGGAGTTCAACAATATGGTGAGCCAGATCCGGGAGAAGACGGAAATGCAGAAATTCGTCTCCCGATCGACTGTCCAGATGATTGCAAAGGAGAAAGAGGCGACCCTGGGAGGGACACGGCGGGTGGTCACGATTCTCTTTACGGACATCCGTGACTTCACGTCGGTGTCAGAGCATAAGTGGCCTGAGGAGGTGGTGGTCACGCTCAATCAGTACCTTGATCTGCAGACGAAGATCCTGCATGCCCATGGCGGTGTCGTGGACAAGTTCATCGGCGACGGCATCATGACCATCTTCACCGGCAGTGAGATGGTTGTGCATGCGGTGGAAGCGGCGATCGACATTCAGAAGACCATCATCAAAACGAATCAGCTACTCCGGGACAAGAACGAGATCACTCTCACGGTTGGCATCGGCATCGCTGTGGGTCCTGCGGTGATGGGGACCATCGGCTCGCACGATCGGATGGACTATACGGCTATCGGCGATACCGTCAACATCTCCGCGCGGCTGTGCGGGCTGGCTGCACCCGGAGAAATCCTCTTGTCAGAGTCTGTCTCGCAGAGACTGAACAACAGGTTCACGATCCAGTCGGCTGGCGAGATGCCGCTCAAGGGAAAGAAGGCGCCGGTGAAGGTTTTCAGGGTCCTGTACGGTGAGGAATGATGACAGGCAGAGCGGTCATCGTCGGGGGCCTCATGCTCTGGAGCACCTGCGCTCCGGCGCAGGATCTTCTGAGCGGAGGGCGGGAGTTTGCGCTCGGCGGTTCATCAGTGATGTGGCAGCCTCATCCGGGGGCGCTCTTTTCCAACCTCGGCGAGCTGGCGAGGATCCATCAGAACGAATTCCTCCTGAGCACCGACCGTTTGAAGCGGCTCTCCTCTCTGGGCGGTGTGGCATTCATTCCCCGCGTCGGCACGGTAGCGGCGGGGATCGGGCAGCATGGGGGTGCAACCTGGCATACGGTTGGCTACGGCGGCCTGGTGGGTCGGCATCACACTGTGGGAGCGGCGCTCAACATCCTTGAGGGATCCATTGAACGGGTAACTCTCTCCTTCGGGGGAGCGTTGCACTTCCCGGGGCGGGCGGGGGAGTACTCCGGGATCCACCTGGGCGCCAGCGTTGTGAGTCTGTCGACGGTGTGGGACGAAATCCCGTCGGCTGCCGCGGTGGGAGCGGCCTACTGGTTGCTGCCCGATATCGCCCGTTTGCAGGGGGCATGGGAGTACCGCGGGTCGGAGAAACGCATCCTGATGGGTGCAGAGCTGCGAATGACTTCTCAGGTCGCCCTGCAGGTCGGCACGCGGGGCTTCGAATCCATGTCGGCCGGGATCAGTCTTGCTGCTTCCCACTTTGCCGTGGATCTTGCGGCCGGACGCACCATGGTGGTCTGCTCGTTCCGCTTCCTCCTCGGCGAGACGGCATCGGAGCGACACGCCGCGAAGATCAGGGAGGCAGAAGAAGCGCTTGAGGAGGAGCGCTACGCGCAGGCGTATGCGTCCGCACTTGCTGCCAGTGTGTATGACGAGTACTCGCTCCGTGCGCGATTGCTGGCGGACAGCTCCATGGCTCGCCTGCTGGCGGCACGAGAAGGATTGCTCACGCGCGCGGTCGAACTTGAGAAGGAACGAAAGTACCCCGAGGCCATAGAATTCTACCGGCGTCTTCTCATCATCTATCCGGATCATCCCGATGCTGAAGAGCGCATCGAGAGGGCCGAGGAACAACTCGGACTCTACATTGAAGAGCTCATAGCGGAGGGGGACAGTCTGAAGCAACGCCGGGAATTCGACCGCGCACGCCGACGGTACGAACTGGTGCAGCAACTCGCCCCGGAGGATCAGCGACCGCAGCAGCGAATGGCAGAGATCCAGGCCGCTCTGCGAGTGAACTTCCGCCCGATTCTTGACCGTGCGCGCGACCGTTTGAGCAAGAACCAGCTGGATGAGGCGCAGCGGGACTTCGAGCGTGTGCTGGCGGCAGAACCGCAGAACCGGGAAGCCCGGGTCGGGCTGCAGATGATCCGGTCCCGCCGGACGGAGAACATCTTTGAGCGCGGGAAGGCTGCCTTTGATGCGGCCGATTACCTGACTGCCCTGCCGATCTTCCTGGAAGTACTGGAGGCCGATGACCAGCACCGGCGGGCCCGGGAGTACCTCGAGCGCACCCGCGCGATTCTCCGGCCCCAGGTGGAACTGTACTATCGCGCCGGACTCCAGTACTACATGAGCGACAAGTATCAGGCGGCTCTCGATGCGTGGAACACCGTGTTGCTGATTGAGCCGTCGCACCGCGACACGCTGGAGTACAAGAAAAGGGCTGAAGAGAAGATGCGCGCGCTCCAGCGGTTGGAGACACCGTAGGCGTTCTCCTACAAGCTCATCTTGGGGCGGGGAGAGGCTTGTCGCGGGGTGAAGCGGGCACGCCAGAAGCTGCCGGGGGACTTGACGGCCGAGCATGAGGTCGCGACGGGGACACGACCCCGGTGACCAGTCAGAGTGTCATCGCCACTTCGTCAGCCAGTGTTCGGGATTCTGCTTTTCGCGCTCCTTCCATACCTCGAAATGAAGGAGTGAACCGGCAATGGAATCCCCGCTCCTTCCAACGGCCTCTCCCTCCCGTACCCGTTCTCCCTCCGTGACGAAGATGTCGGACAGATGGGCATAGACGGTCCGATACCCACCGTAGTGGTTGAGGATCAGCACGTTCCCGTACCCCGGGATGAACTTCAGAATCGAGACTTCCGCGTCGGCTACCGCAATGACATCCGAGCCGATGGGCACAGCGATGTCGATGCCGGTGTTCTGCGTTACGGTCTTGAGGACGGGGTGGATCTGGTTGCCGAAGCGTGAGGCGATGGAGCCGGACCGTACCGGCCAGCGCAGTTTTCCCTTGAGGTGTTCAAACGGGCTTGCCGTCTCTGTGCGCGGGGGAGCCGGGGGAAGGTTCGCCCGCCGTTCGCGTTCGCGCCGCTCGGCCTCCTCGCGCTCCTTTCGGATGCGCTCTTTCTCGATCAGCTCCGCAATGATCTTCTCAATTTCCTGCACGGCGCTGGTCTTCCGGCGAAGCTCCTGCCGGTAGGTCCTGGTATCTTTCCGGATGCGGGCGAGTGCCTGCTGGCGCTGTGTCGTCTTCTGTTTCAGCGTTTGTTCTTCGCGTGTCTTGTCGGCGAGGAGCTTGCGCTCCTTTTCGAGGGACTGCTCCAGATCGGCATTTCGGGCCTCCAGCTCGGTCTTCTTGTCCATGATGCGGCGGAGGTCTTCTACACGCTGGTTGGAAAAACGCTTGAGATACTCAATGCGGATGGAGAGCTGGTTGATGGACCTGGAGGAAAAGAGGAGTTCCAGGTCGTAGACCCTGCCGTTTTTGTAGACGGATCGGACATATCCTGCATAGTGGCTCTTCAGGAAGGCGAGCTGTTCCTCCAGGCCGTTGATCGTGTTCCGGGCGCTGCGGATATCCTCGGTGAGCTGTTGTTCTTCTTCCTTGAGTTTCCGGATCAGCTCACGGATGAGGGTGCCCTGCTTCTCGAGGTCGTCGAGGCGCTCAAGCGTGACACGCTCCTGTCGCTCGCTCTGCTTCAGCTTCTTTTCGAAGGCGTCGATTTCCGTGCGGAGTTTCTGGAGTTGCTGCTGGCGCCGCGACAGCTCTCTGGAGGTTTGAGCGCCTAACGGCACCAGGAGCAGCAAGCACAAGGTACCTATGACGGCCAGCGTGCGCATCAATCGAGGACAACCCGGCGTGCGTTCTCGGGAACCTGCAGGCGGAGATCGCTTCCTCCGCCGTTGACAGAGAGGGTGGAGTAGGAAATGGCGATCATGCGGCGTTCGAGCGGGAGCGTTACCCTGACCCGGTGGGGAAGAGTAACGCCGTTCACCGTGCGGAAGTCGCTGAAGCGCTGTTCTGCCGCGACTTTTCCATCCTTCCTGAGATACTCCACGCTGTGGATCAGAAGAGTCTGAGCGTCGATCCCGTACCTCCGGATGCCGCCGGCATGGTCGTACTGCAGGAGGATGTCCTTGTCCCCGTCGGTAACATCTGCCTTCTCGGGAAGGTCTTCGGAGAAGAACCGTCCCCCGGTGAAGAGGGAAAGGAGGTCGTCAAAGGTCAGAGTGACACGCAGGAAGCGCGCAAGGGCGGCCGGTGTCGCGGGGCCGGTGATGAGCTGGTTCTCCAGCCCGTTGTAGAGCAGGAACTCGTTCCGGGTCAGCAGCGCAGCGCCGAGTTCCATGCCAAAGGGACCCTCGAGGCGCACGAGAACAGAATCCGGCCTGTGCAGGTCGAGCTCGAAGGAAACCGACTGGGCAAGTTCGGGAGTCTCTATCGAGAGCCGTCCGGATCCGCGGAGGGTCACGATCCTGCTCTGGTTCTGTGCGACAGTCTCGTGGATCAAGCCGGACGTGGCGGATCCCGCGGCGGTCCGGAGTATGCCAGGGCCGGTGCAGCTGACGGCGGTGAGTCCGATACCAAGAAGTATTGCCGCTGCGCGCCTCACGGCAGCTCTCCCGTTTCGATCTTCTTCTTCAGGGAGTCCGAAGTTTCGCCCCGTTCCAGCGCCTGATGCCAGTACTCCAGCGCCTTCTCCTTCTGTCCGAGGCGGGCGTAAACATCTCCCAGGTGCTCGTGAACCACAGCACTTGCCTCGCCCACCGCAATCGCCTTGGCAATGAACCGTTCGGCTTCCGTGTAGTTTCCCAGCTTGAAGTAGATCCATCCGAGAGTATCCAGATAGGCGGCGTTCTCCGGCTCCGCGCCGACGGCCTTCAGTGCCATCTGGAGAGCCCGTTCCAGCTGGAGGCCCCGTTCGGCGAGACTGTAACTGTAGTTGTTGAGGACCAGCGGATACTCGGGATTGATGCGAAGCGCCTCCTCGTAGAGAGAATCCGAACGGGCGAACTCCTCCATCCCGTTGTACGTGAGGGCCAGAGAGCTGAGTGCGTTGATGTCGTCGGGCTTCAGCCGGAGGGAGCGTTCCAGGTACTCGATGGCCTGCGGCCGGTTTCCCATCTGGGAGTAGGCGGCTCCGATCAGAAACGGTATGCGGGACTCGTTCGGAAAAATGCGTTGAGCCCGTTCCATGAGGCGGATCGCTTCGTCATACTCGCGCCGGTCGAAGCGGAAGGTAGCCAGATACCACCACGCCTCGAAATTCCGCTCTTCGAGTGCTGTGACCTTCTCGAAGAAGAGCGCTGCTGTGGAATCCTCTCCCCTCATGGAGGCGAGAGCACCCAGGTACCAGTACGGCCGCCAGTCCTGGGGAATCTGCTGCAGCAGATCCTCGAAGATGCTTCGAGATTTCGGGATGAAGGTCGAGTCCGAGGGGATTTGTCCGAAGTAGGCGATCCCCACGCGGATCTTGAGCTCGGGATGGTCTGTCCCGCGGGCGAGTATCCGCTCATAGAGAGCCAGAGCACGGCTGAATTCCCTCCGTTCGAGGTAGACGTCGGCAAGAACGGCCTGTGTCTCCAGATCGTTTTCGTCGGTTTCCACCATCCGTTCCAGAAGGGTCACGGCGGAGTCCACCTGTCCGGCACGGGCGTACACCTCGGCGAGGTGACGCTGAAGCGGGCGGTTGCCGGGGTCCAGGGCGAGCAAGCGTCGGTACCGGTCGGCGGCCTGGTCCCACCGTTCCAGTGCCGCCGAGATTTCCGCCGTCTGCAGCAGGAGATCCCAGGACTCTCCCTCGCGGTCGATGAGACGATCGTACAGCTCCAGTGCCTTCATTGGCCGGGTCGGCTGGTACAGGCGTGCGAGGGCGTACCAGGCATTCGTGTAGTTGGAATCGATCTGGAGAATCTGTTCGTATTCCTGAACGGCCTTTTCCTGCTCAAAAGCGTTCAGGTAGATGGAGGCGAGGTTCTCGCGATACTCGATGTTGCGCGGATCCTGCCGGACTGCTTCGCGGCCGTGCTGGGCGGCCAGGGCATGTTTGCCAATGAGGGAGTAATCCTTGGCGAGGGCGAAGTGAATTGCCGGGTCCTGATCGTACCGGAGCGCATCCTGGTATTCGAGAATGGCGTTCGCGTACTCCCCCTTGGCGTCATGGAGCGATCCGCGGATGAAGTGATCAAGCGCCTTCTCGCGGGAACGGGC
>CAYXMK010000125.1:0-7521 GCA_964465905.1 uncultured Ignavibacteriaceae bacterium
GAATCCGGATTCTGGTAGTCCGCAATGACGAGAAGCCGACTCCTCGGCTTCTTGACATGCCACTTCCTGATCCCACGCGGCATCTGAATCACCGGGCTGTCATCCCCGGCCACATCCCGCGCCTGGAGGTAGAAAACATTGTCGGCGTTCAGACGGAGGCCCGGGACACTCCCGAGTTTGCGCATGTTCGGAAACAAACCCACATAGACGTCGGCATCGACTTCTCCTGTTGCCTGATCACTCACCGTCCGAGGCACCACGAGTGTAACGAGATTGACGCTCGCCGAAACGGTGAACCACCGGCTGGTATCCTGGCTGTTCAGAGCGAAGCGGTACGACGCGAGGGTCCCGTTCCCGTCGGGGTCCGACCCGACCCAGGAGAAGGTGGCAACGGTGAACGTTGTCTCCGGCTGCTCGATCAGGCGAGTCGTGTCATTGGGATCCGGCAGGAACTGAACGGCCGGCGGCGAATTACGGATGGGGAACACCCGCTGAGCCCCCGAGGGATCAACGGAGGGCAGAAGCGAAGGAAGTTCCACATCGCCGGTCCCCAGCACGCCGTCGGCGTCGCGGTCCCAGTACGGACGCGGAGAGAGCCGGATCACCGCCCCTGGTGTCAACGGCGGAGCCGTGTTATCAACGGCCCGGATCAAGACCAGGAAGTTTTCCCTTGAAGTGAGCAGCGGGAACAGCACCACCGAATCCGTCCGCGTCACGAACTCATAGCTCATCGTGTCGGGCGACGGGGGGGATGAAACGCCGGCAGCAAACGCGAAGAGATAGCCCACGACGTAACCGTCAGGGTCCTCTCCCCACCAATGAAGGTGCTGACGACTGGCACTCTCTGCCAGCGTGGAGTCCGGGAAGAGCCAGAAGAACGTCCTCGGCGGCACATTCGCGACCGGCCGGTCGGGAAACTCCCGGACACATGCCTCCAGCGTCAGCCCGAAGAGCAGGATCGTCGAGAGGGCGAGACCCAACCCTCTCCTCGTGCGAGGACGTTTCTGCTGCGACGCTGTACTTGTTTGCCTTATCGGTCCCACAGCATTATGTCACATCCTGAAAGGGAACCGTTCACCGGATGAGCATCATCTTCGCCATCCGAGTCTCCTGATCAACAGTCAGCCGATAGAGATAGACGCCGCTGGGGAGCCGTCCGGCGTGGAACGCGATTACGTGGCGACCGGCCTGCTGCGTCTGCTCAACCAGCGTCGCCACTTCCTGACCGAGAATGTTGTACACCTTGAGACTGACGAATCCTGCCCGGGCAGTCCTGTACTCGATGGTGGTTGTCGGATTGAATGGATTGGGATAGTTCTGAGAGAGCTCCAGGCCGTCGGGGAGAAGCCGAGCCGAAGGGGAATCGGTGCTTGTCAGGTTCCCGAAGTCCGCGTTGCCCCGCGGGACGAATTTGTACCGATTGTTCCCGAAGTAGATGATTCCCTGCACATGGCTGAATCGATCGCCGGTGTGGACGATCGTATAGCCCTGGCTCGTATCCCCCTCCTGGTTCGAGAACGTATGTTTGCCGTCCCGTCGGACCAGGACCGGCGTCACACCGTCCGTGAGCTCGAATTCCGTCGGATCCGCAAAGGTCGGATAGGTCGTGCCGACCGTGACATCGTTGAAGCGCACGAGCATGCCTTCCCACTGCTCCGCGCTCGGGTCTCCGTTAGGAATATTTGCGCCGAAACGATCCGTCGTCAGCAACACCGGCGCAGGTACGGGGCGCCCGGTGGCGTGAACGGTCACCGGGTGCTCGATGTCGGTCAGTCGCGTGACGTCAAAGCTCTCCTGAACGGTGCCGCCGACAGTGATGCTGTCGCCTTTGCGCAGGTCGGCGAGGGTGCTATCGGGCCCCGCGACCCAGATGCCGTTCCACGGCTCATTGTTCGCCTGGATGTACCAGGCCGTCGTTCCCGCCTGACTGGTGCTGATGGGAGTTGTCCTCAGGTCGGAAGTGTCGGCTGTCACAATACCTGACAGCGCGACTGCAGCGCCGATGTACGCACTCCGGCCGTTGCGGAACGGCGTCCACTGGATATCCCTGATCGTCAACGGACGATCCAGAACGGTGTAGAAGAAGAAGCCCTGCGAGGTGTCCGCGCCCACACCGCTGAAGCCCGAGTTTGCCAGCGTGACCGTATTGCCTGCCGTGTCGGTGGCCGTGACATAGTACTTGACGAATGTGCCGGCGGCCTGCGGCTCGATCACTGCGCGGTAGGTTGAGTCGTTCAGGCCCGGATCCATCCTCATTGTATCGATCATGAACGGGGCGTTGTTGATGCTCTTTCTCAGCAAGACGCTCCTGAGCGGATACCCCCCGAACTGGCCATACGACCGGACGCTGATGCGGGCGGTATCTGTCGGTGACACAACGATCGGCTCCCGCCGGTGGGTACTGAGGGCCGGCAGCGTAATCCCAATTACAATATCGCCGGGATAGACAGGACAGATTCTGTAGCCGCGAATGTTTTCGGATCCCGAATTGGTTGACAGGTACCCCCGGATCGTGTCGATGCGAGCGTTGATCGGCGGGAGGGCGTACGTCGAGGCCAGATCTCGGTGAGCCCGCAGTGTGAACCACTTCGACACATCGAGCATCGATATCATGTTCCCCGCATCGTCCACCATGTTGAACGTGCCGTTCGTTTGATTGAGGTAGGAGACGACGGTCAGTCCCGTCAACGTCACCATCTGACCTTCAAACGGCTCGCCCGTGGAGTACTTCACCTTTCCCCCCGTCGCGATTCCCTCGTAGAAATCCCTGGCCGTCTTGAGAGGCGGCACCGGCAGAGGCCGGCTGTCGATGATGTCGATCTGCACCCCGGGCACCGGGACAAACTGGGTCGCGCTGTTCATCGTCAGCGGGCTTGACGGGAACTCGTCCACCCATCCGCGGAGGCGGATAACGTCGCCCCGTTCGACGTTGAGGAAGCGGTTCAGCAGGAGGGCATTTGAATCAGCGACGTTCGCTCGCGCGAGCACACCGGCGAAATTCGGGCTGATTGCCCCCGTATCTCTCAGCAACATTGTCCAGCCGCTGGCGGTGAAGGTAATGACTTTGGGAGGCACGATCACCTGTGCCACCACCTCGACCGTCTCCCGTTCAGCCGCAGTTGCGCGGTAGAACGGTGAAGCCTGGAGCGTCCACCGGGACGTCTGCGAATTCTGCAGCTGGTCCGCCAGGAGCAGGGAGTCGATCGGATTCTGCTGGATGTCCCTGATGGTCACCGTACGATATGGACCCTGTGCCATGGCGGAGGTAACAACCGCCAGAGTCGTCACAATCTGTAGTATGTGCTTCATGCCGTCCTCCTGCGAGTGCCGTAACCGGTTGCGTGTCTATTTGATGATCATGAACTTGCCTGTTGTTATGTCGCCCGACTCGTGGTCTCTCACGCTGAACAGGTACAGGCCCGACGCAATTGCCTGATCATACCGTGAGATCAAGTCCCACGCGTGTTCCCCTCCGGCAAACTGCGGCGGACGTTCGGTATCGCTGTAGCGCCGAAACCACTCGATCTCCATGCCGTCGTAGGTTGCCGCGTCGTGTTCGAGCTGAGCAACAACATCGCCCGCAATCGTGAAGACCGTAATCGTGCACCGTGACGGAAGATTGCAGAAATAGATCTTTCGAGTGCGTTCGCCGGGCCCGTCCCAGTAAGCCCGAGCGTAGTATGGATTGGGATAGACCCGCACCGGCTGTGCGTCCCGTCCCTCCGGCGCCGTACCCGGCACCACTCGTGCAATGACAGGCGCACTCTCCAGAATGGGCAGATTGTTCACCGGGTCACCCCGATCGAAGGCCGATACGCCATAAACGTACTGCCAGCCGTTCAGATGCGTCAGTTCAAGGCCGGAAGGCGGGAACCGGTACCAGTAGTCCGTTGCATCCCCCGGAAAGCGCACGGGCTCCGACAGCCGGATACTCTGAAAGCCGGTATTGTAGCCGACACCGTTGCCGGGGAGATCAAATTCCCCCACCAGTCCGAGACTCAGCAGCAGACTCTCGGATGTCAGAAAGTCCGCGCCGGGCGTGGAGCGATAGATTCGGTACCCCTCGAAATCCGTTTGTTTCGTGATCGGGTCGACGCTCGACTCAGCCCCACTGTCCCAGTAGACATCGACCCGTTGATTGCCGACGACGGTACGTACCTTCGGCTGACGCGGCGGTGAAGGAAGCTGGTACCGGTCGAGCACACCGTTGGCGTTCAGATCTTCTTCCGGATCGAGCCGGTTATTACCGTTCAGGTCCTCACCGTCGTACGTCTGCTGTGCCCAGCTCATGTTCGTGACAAGGCCGCGACGCTGTTCGGGTGTATCGAACCGCTCGGGTTCCGTTCCCGTTTTTTTCGCGCACACCACCGCGATGACCATCTCCACCGTTTCGCCAGGCGGGAGCAGATGGAAGGGGCCCGTCGAGAGAAGCGTGGTCATGTTGTAGGGGGCGAGCCGAAGCTGGGCGATTCTGTTCTGCGGGATGGATTGTGTCATTCGCGTATACCGGCTCAGGTACTGATTGGCGTGGAAGTCATCAGTGGGCGAGAAGTACTCGATCTCTCCTGAGCTGCCGCGGAAACGCCAGGCATTGTAGTAGGTTTTCCGAAAGAGGTCGCCGAGCGAGTCCACCGAGGACGGGAAGGGCGTCACTCCGAGAAGCTTGAGGGCCACATAGCTGTCGGCCGGGACTCCGCCGGGCGTCGGGTCGAATTCAAAGGTGTACATTGCGCGCGCAAGAGAATCATAGCCGTTCCCGCCGCGGTCGAAGTACCCGGATGTGCCCGGACGAACGGCATTCGTGTTCCGGACAACAGCGTTGTTCCAGATTCCAAGATAGACGTTCTCGAGGGTGTCAGTGCCGCTGTTCGTCACAACGTAGCGGATAATGACGAAGAAATCCGCGAAGGGAAAGTTCCACGCATAGCTTTCCTGCCTGACGGAAATGCCCAGCGGCTCGTGATTGAGAATCGAATCCCCGGTCGCCGGCACGCGCGTGTTGCGGTCGGAGTACTCTGCAACGAAGTCCTGATGACTGACAGCATCCTGGCTGAAATAGCGGGATTCGGGAATCGTGGAGCGGGACTGAATCGTCGATCCGAGTTCTGAGGTGTACTCGTACCCTTCACCGGCTGAGCCGGAACGATCCGTTACGCCGGTACTGACGAGGCGGAAGCCGGACCTGCGGGACCGCGCCCCAACCCATAAGCCCCCCTGGTAGATGTGTTCGATGCGGGATCCCTTGGGGTATTCGCAGGAGGGCTGATTTGGCCAGTAACGATTCCTGGTGCCGATCGTCCCGAAATTGGAGATGGTGACGGCAATGTTGCCGACGTTCGTGAATTGCCGGTCATTGTCGTCGGCGGTCTTCCGGAGTGACTCCGCCTGTTGCGGGTGTGAAATTGCGGCGGCCATCGCCAAGAGGAGATGGAGGAGAAACAGCCGCCGGCAGATCTTCAAACGTCGTATGTCCACCATCCTTCAACCAAGCTCACCATCTGAGGAAAACGGCAATTCCGCAGGCAATCTGCCTGATTTTCCAGTCAGAAGCAAGGCAAAGGGGGCTGGGCAACAGGGACAGAATCGCGACTCGCGCGCCTGACCCAACGACTCTCGTCGTATCATTGAGAAGGGCCGCGGAGGGCGGGAGATGACCGCTGCCGTAACTCAGAAAGGAGACGCTCATGCACAAGACGACTTCCGACAGGGGCCTCCGCTGTCGTTTCCGGAGGCTCAACCTGCGTATCGAAGGGAGCCGCTCCGCGTAGACAAAGGCATGAAGCCCTCTCGAACCGGAGCGGGAAGACTCGACACCATCAATTCTGAGAGGTGACTCTAGTTCCTGCGAATGATGATGCGGTCACCCGCACGAAGCCCATCGGCAAGTCCGGGATTGTTCTGCCGGAGCGTTTCGATCGAGACTCCGAAATCCCGCGAGATTTTCCAGAGTGTATCACCGGGCCGGACCACATAGGAGACCAGTTCCTCACTCGTCGGCGCGCCGGCGGGGATCTCCAGGAGTTGACCGATAGCCAAATCGCTGCCGGTCAAACCGTTGTGTCGCATGAGGTCCTCGATCTCGACCCCGTAGAGCCGGCTGATCTGAAAGAGGGTCTCCCCCTTCCGAACACGATGCGTCACTCTTCCCTCAGGAGTCGAACGGGCGTGTGCGCGCTGGGGATCGGTTGCGGAAGGCCGACCGGGACTCGGAATGATTCGAACCCGTTCCTCAGGCTCAGCGTACACATGGAGTGTTTGTCCCGCCATGATCCGGCTTGAGCGCAGACCGTTCCACCCCCGGAGGTCGCTCACGCTGACGCCGTGGTCACGGGCAATCTTCTCGAGCGTCTCTCCGGTCCGGACCGTGTAGAGCTTCCACCCCGGGCCGCGAACCACGGCGGTTGTGCGCGTCTCGTCGGCGGCGCTGCTGCTTCGATCTGCAAGCATCCCTTGCTTCGCTTCAAAGGACATCTCGTTGATGCGGCGCAACCGATCGGCGTCGGCCGGGTTGACCCACAGGGCCAGGGATTGTCCAGGATAGATGTGGCTCCCGTAGGGAATGTTGTTCCAGTTCCGGATGTCGCTGGCGCGCACTCGATACCATTCGGCGATATGCCCGATGGTATCCCCCCTGCGCACGCTGTAGGTCAGGCGTTCCTTCCCCTTCGGGACACGGGGCGCAGACAGCAAGGGAGATCGAGCAGTCTTGTCCGCCAAGGCACGGGCACGGCCGAATGTCACCGGCCTGTGCTCCCGATCGTACTCCAGCGCCACCTTTTCCCCGGGAACAGCAGACACCGGCAGTGGGATCGTCAGCGATGTTCCGACGGAAAGACGTCGTTCGTTCCTGATCTTGTTGAATTCCTTCACCATGGCGGTGGACAGTCCGTACCGTCGTGCAATGGACGAAAGGGTCTCTCCCCGTTTCACGGTATGGATCGCCCAGTCAGTTTTCTGCGACTCCGGGATTTCGGCATACCGCTGCAGGAAGCGCTCGCTCCGACCGGGCGGGATGCGCAGACGGTAGCCGGTCACGCCCGGCGGCGTACACCACTGCAGGAGCTCCGGGTTCAGTTCGCGCAGGACGGAGACCTCGGTCCCTGCGAACTCCGCGAGAATATCGAAGTCGATGCAGTCCGTTATGGTGACGAAATCATACTGAAGCGGGGGTGCGGGAGTGATCTCAGCGAACCCATACGCCGCGGGATCCAGAGCAATCAACGTGACGGCGATATACTGCGGGACATAGTTGCGCGTCTCTCGTGGCAACTTACGCCGGAGCTCCCAGAAATCCGTCGAGCCGGTCCGCCGGATGGCGGAGTACACGCGCCCCGCGCCGGAGTTGTAGGCGGCAAGCGCCAGGTACCAGTCGCCGAATTCGTCGTGAAGGTCCCGTAGATGACGCGCGGCGGCGCGGGTGGACTTCTCGAAGTCCCGCCGCTCATCCTGCCAGAACGTGACATCCAGCCCGTAGAGACGTCCGGTTCCTTTCACGAACTGCCACATCCCGACGGCCTTGGC
>CAYXMK010000126.1:0-7360 GCA_964465905.1 uncultured Ignavibacteriaceae bacterium
CGCAGGGATGTCCTGCTTCTGACCGTTCACGAACATCTCGATCGTGCTGAGAGACTTCACGTCCGAGGCTTTCACGGTGTACGACGCCGAGGCAACGCCTGCGGTGTCGAGCAGCAGGCTCAATGACTTCCGCGTTCCGACGGCGGTGCCGCGGAAATCGAGCGGAAGCATGCCGCTGAACGGGGCGATCACTCTGCTGGCCCCGGATCTCAGCGTCAGTGTCACGCTGAAGTCGGTAATGACGAAGCCGGAGCTTTTCCCGCCAAGGTTGCTCGCGAAAACGAACTCGACCGTGTTCGTGTCCTTGCGGATTGCTGTGACGTCCAGCGACGCCGAGGCAACCTGCGTCGGCGGTCCCGACGCGCGCCGCAGGTACGCCGGCTGATTCGTCTTCGTGTAGAAACGGCTGGAAAGCAGGATGCCGGCCGGATTGGGTCCGCCCGACGTGTTGTTGCTTCCGTCGGTGAATGCTGAAATGTAGTAGTAGTACGAGAACCCGCGCTGGGGTGTGATATCATCGTACTGGGTCACGCCCGGTCCCACACTGGCAATTTCATCGAATGTCGTATCGGGTTTGCCGACGGCCCGGAAGATCTTGTAGCCGCCGAACCCGGGGCTCCCTTCGGACGGACTTGCGACCCAGGAGAGACTAATCCGGTCGCCGCCGGACGCTACGTTGAAGAGCGGAGGAGGCTGCGGCGGCTGGGGAATCGCGTAGCCGAGGTCGAAATTCCGCTTCGCCCGGCTGAAGGTCAGCATGATCGAGTCCTTGCCGGTGTAAACCCACGCGTTCTTGTACACGTCCTTGTTGGTCGTCGTCGATCCATCGGGCAGGGTGAAGGGACCAGTGTCGCTCGGATTGTCGTACGCCTGCTTCCACCGGCGCCCAACCTGATAGCACATCGAGCGGCTCAGACCGGACACCCCCTCCGCGACAACGATGACAACACTGTCGCCCGGATTCAAATCGTACGGGCCGAAGTTCATCCAGAGATTCGTCCCTCCGCCGTCGCCGTGGACCTTCCACGGATCGGCCTGCGCCGCCATGTAGACCTCGTCCATCCGTTCCGTTGGATGCCCGAGGCCGGTGTACGGATTCCCGCTCAGCAGGTTGTAGAGCGCGGTGTGCAGGGGCGCCGTCGTGGGCGACATGTCGCCGAGGCTCGGATACGTATCTCCCGCGTGCCAGCCCAGCGTCGACGGTTGATTCGGGTCATCGCTCTTGTCGGAAGCGCTCTTGTCAACGTGCAACGTGACAATGCCGGCGAACTGGGGAGCACAGAGTCTCCCATCCGCCGTTCTGTACGGCCCGCCGATGTTGTCGAAGCCGTTTTCCGCCGCCTGCCCGGCCCAGCAGAATCCGGCGCGGAGCCATTGGGGAATCGGACTGGACTCCGTCAGCACGTCGCTGGCGTGCTGGGCGTAGTTCTCCCCCCGCCGTGTCACCCAGGTGTGTTTCCCCCAATCCTGTCCGTTGGCGATCCTGAACGCCCCCTCCCGGCTGACGCTGTATCGGATGCCGAACCCGAATCGGAATCCCTTGATGGGAGCGTTCAGCACTCTGGTGGTCGTTGCATCCACATAACCGGTATTCTTGAACGTGAATTCTTTGATGAAGTAGTTGTCGTGATACTGCTGGCTGAAGGCCAGGATGCGGCGCGTCATCGTGACACCCATGGAGGTGTTCACAACGTTCGTGACGATGCGGTCAGGAATCTGATTCCGATCGATCTCATCGATCTCTTCCGCATAGGGCGCACTGATGTCCATGCCGTCCACGTAGACGGTGGGAAGTTCGAACTTCGACGTCTGCTTATGCTCCATGGGGAACAGTGATATCCCGGCGTACGCGGCTGCAAAGTAGACGCCGTAGTGATTCCAGTGCTGCCCCCTGGCATCATTGAAGTCCTGGCATCCGATCCACTGCCGTTCGATGACGGCGTTATCCGAGTAGTTGTAGTCGGCCGGCCACATGAGCCCTTCATAGTACACATCGTTCCAGGCCCGCTCTGAGCCGTACGCAGTGAACCGGCTCTGGAGCGTGCCGATGCGGACGTACCGTTTCTTCGTTTCCTGTACCTGGGCCGTCAGCCGAGCGCCGAAGCTCTGCAGGCACACGGCGGCAGCAAGGATGATGGTGGAGGTGCGCATCTGAGACATCGCTGTTGTCCCTCTCGTCATGGCACGATCAGAAGCTGACCCGAAGGCCGAACATGAAGTTGCGCGGATTCAGGAACGTGACCGAGGTAATATCCGGCATATCGATGTAAGATTTCTTCTCCTTCCGCGCTTTGTTGCGCGCCGAGATGGCGGGATCGTTGTTCGGATTGGGCTCGAGCGGATCGTAGGCAACCCCGGCGGGGATGTAGTCGCCGATCCGGTCATCTCCCTTCTTGTCCCCCTCCATCCACGGGAAGCAGAGCGACGCAAGGTAGTCCTGGTAGTCGTAGTTGCTCGCGAAGCCCGCGTAGTTGAGGTGTTTGAAATTGAAGACGTTCTGCACATCCACGTAGAGCTGGAGCTCGTAGTCATCGATGCGGAAGGCCTTCATGAACCGGATGTCCACCCCGTACCAGTCTCTCCACTGAACGTTGTCCACGACACCCGGGATGGAATTCGGATTGTACGTCGCGTAGGCACCCGCCCGCCAGTCCGCCAGAATGTTCAGCACCCACCCCGCCAGCGGCTGGATGCCCAGGAACGTCGGTCCGAACGAATCGGGCGTGCGGAGCGTCAGATTGGCCCGCGCGTACGGCTGCGGGTGGGGCTTCGACTGGTACGGATTGAGCGCAAGGTAGCTCCGCTGCTTGCTGACATCCTGGTAGTACTGCGTCAGATCGAAGTAGCCGGACGTTCCCACATCGTACGTATAGTTGACAAAACCGCTGATCCAGTCGCCGCCGACCTTGGTAACGGTCGCCTCGAAGCCGCGGATGTCCGCATAGTTGTTGCTCGAGGCCTCGTAGTAGTGAACAGAGGTGTTGATGTTCTGGTAGTAGATCCATCCGGGTTGCTGGGTGACGTCCTTGTAGTAGGCGGCAAGGTTGATGAGGAAGATATTCGAGACATTCTGTTCGAAGCCGAGCTCGTAGGAGATCGTCTTCTCCAGCTTCATGTTGGGGTTGCCCAGGTACGTCACGAGACCGTTGGACTCGCGCTGGAGGCGGAAGCGGTAGGATGAGGAAGGTTCCGAGAGGAAGTGACCGTAGTTGAAGTAAAGCTTGGAATCTTCCGTAATCGGATGGGCGATCCCGAGCCGTGGACTGATGTACATCTCTGCATTCGCCCTCTGCCTCGGCGCCTTCTGTTCGATCTGATTGCCGAGTCCCTGGCTGAAGAGAGGATCATACGGCCCCAGGTCGAAGTAGTCGCAGTTCGGATTCGAGTAGTCGAGCCGCAGACCGACGTTCGCAATGAAACCGAAGTACTCGAGCTTGTCCTGCGCATAAACGCCGAGGCGGTACGGAAAGACATGGTACTTCATGCTGCGCGTCCAGGTCGACATCGAGGGACTGTAGGTGCCCGAATTGATGTTCAGGTCGTCATAGGTGAATTGAAATCCGGCTTTCACCTGGTTGTTAGGATCGACCTGACTCGTGATGCTGAAACGAAGCGACGTGGACGAGATGACGCTTCCGTCCCGGCCCAGGTTCATCCATCCCCCCATGCTCATGACGCCGTCGATCGCCCCCATGCTGTATCCCCAGTAGCCATAGGGGGCTTCGTCGACCCGGTACCCGGGCACCGGCTCGTACACCTTCGAGGTATCCCGTACCGCCATCTGAACGGTGCTGTAGTGGCTGGAGTTGTACTGGAGGCCGAGTTCGTAGAATGTCGTCGCTCCCAGCATGTGTGTGAGGGTACCGCCGAGCGTATGCCGATACACCGAGCTGGGGCTGTACCGGCCGGGCATGTAGAGCGCGTTCATCCCGTCGGTGCTGCTCAGGAGATCAGCGACCTCCGACTGACTTCGCATGAGGTAGCCGGTGGGCGCCGTGGTCCATTCGTACGGGGAGACCGAATGCTCCTCGCCGTACAAGCCGATCACCACCAGCTTCATACCCTTCATGACATCGGAGGTGAGCTTCAGTTGAGTGTGGTTAGCCGTGTACGCGTCGCGGGAAAGGGGATAGATGAACATATCGCGCTCGCTGAAGTGCGAGAGGTAGAAACGGAGATCCCCGAGATCCTCGCCAATCAGTGGCATCGGTCCCCCGACTCCGGCATCGATGGTGTAGTCCGGCTTCGTGATATCCCCGGCACGGCGCCGTTGCCACTCCCAGAGCCGCTTCGCTCCTTCAGGCGTCAGATCGTTCGACGGATCCTTATCCTGGAGCGTCGCCAGCGAGACGGCGTTCCATCCCTGGAAGTACGGGTATTGCTTCTGCGTGTAGAGATCCCACGCGCCGTTCTTCGTTCCCGTCCAGCAGACTGCCGGGTCGGTGTAGGGACGGTTGAAGTACGAATTCGGATCGTAGAGGGAGATCCCGAAATGTTTCGGCGCCGGGGGACGATAGCGCACATTGACGGTACCATTGTAGCGGTTCTGCTTCCCTTCTTTGGTAATGATGTTCACAACGCCGGACCGGACGTTGCCGTACTCCGCGTTGAAGCCGCCGGTTTGCACCTGAATCTCCTGTGTGCCCGACAGACTCACCGCCCGGTAGGGAATGTTGGAACGCTCGTCGTTAAGGACGAAGCCGTCGACGACGAAGATCGTCTGATTCGTCCCACCGCCCCGCACGACGATCCCGTCGCTTCCCTCTTGGATCCCGGCCTGAAGGGTAAGCACCTCCGTCACGGTCTGAACCGGCATCGTCTCCACCGCCTTGGTCTGGATGTTGAACCGGCTCGCCGATACGTCTTTCGTGACCAGAGGCCGCTCCGCAGTCACCACAACCTCGCCCAGCACGAGAGCCGTCGTGGCCAGTTCGGCATTGATGGTCGAGGTGAGGTCAATCTCCACGCGCACGTTCGTGACCGTTGTCTTTGCGTACCCGATCATGCTGAATGTGACGCTGTAGGTGCCCGGAGGGATGTTCAGGATCGCGTAGGTGCCGTCCATGCCGGTGGCTCCCCCCAGGGACGTCCCTTCCACCACGACGTTCACGCCGGGAAGGGGTTGGCCATTTTCGGCATCCGTTACCCGTCCTGCAATCTTCCCGTGCGTCCCGGCCACCAGCACCGCGGAGAACCCCGCAAGGATCAAGATGATACCGCATGCCACAGTCCTCATATCCGTCTTCCTCTCATGACAGAACCATGAAATGAAGTCCAGTCGCCATGCCCCATCGCGGGAATCAGAGCGAGAACCGGACCGAAAGTCTTTCGATATCCTTGAAGATCTTGTGCGGCATGTACGAGTAGTCGAGCGCGAGTCCGAATTTCTGCAACCCGACACCGGCCGTGAGACCATAGTCCGGATGATTGCTGATGTACCCGATCCGCAGAGCAATCGTCCGGGCAAAGACGTACTCCCCCCCGATGTTGAGATACTCGGCGTACGAACGGGGATGCACGGCATCGACCGAGACGTAGAGTGCGTGCTGATCGCTCAGACTCGGGAGGAGATCGATCAGGTTCATGGAGATCCCGATCTTGAAGGTCAGCGGAAGCTGAAAACTCTCCCGCACGTAGCGGATCTCGCGCGAGAAATTCGTAACGGAAACGCCGAAGGCCAGACTCCGGAAACCGGTCTTGTAGATCGTCCCGAAATCGAAGGCGAGCGTACTGACGCCGTACTTTTCCGTCACGAAGGACGTGTCCCTCCGTGTCTGACCGGCAATATCCGTGTACTGACGATAGACCGGCACCACACTGTTGCCGAGGTTCTGCGTGGCAACCTTCACCTGTCCCCCGACCGAGAACTGGTTCGACAGCGCTTTGCCGTACCCCACGCCAATGGCGTACGCGTACGGTTTCGGGTATCCCTCCACATCCACGTAGCCCTGTTCGTTATTGGCCACCTGTGTGAACTTGAACTCTCCGTAGTTCACATTGATGAAGCTGATGCCAACCACACCGTACTGACCGTCAAAGGGAGCAAGGGCGATCGCACCGGAGAGATACTTCACGTCGCCGATCCACTGCAGGTGATTTGCAGACAGATCGACGAACGACGCCATCCCGGCGAGGCCTGCGGCGTTGTAGAAGAGGGCCGTCGCCGACCCTTCGATGGTCGCAAACGCCTCTCCCATCCCCGTTGCTCGCGCGTCCGTGCCCACGCTCAGGAATCCGAACCCGGTCTGTGCCAGCTTCTGCTGAGCGACGGCGGCCGAAAGGAAGATGCCGTGCAGGAGGGCTGCCGACACGAAGATCATCATCAATCGTTTCATGGAACGTTTCCTCACGTTGCTTCTCAACTGCCGGAGCGGAATGTTATGCCGTTGGTCCTGTCGCCAGAAAGCGGCCCGAACGTACCCCACCCTGCTACAGCGTGCTGCCGTAGTACGGAGCGGTCACTTTCCCGCGAACCGTGAACTTCAGGATGACGCCGGAGGAAGTGCTGGCATAGAGATCATCAGTCTTCCCCCACGCAAGCGAGCGCAGACCCGCACCGAACAGGGCCTGATACGCGCTGAAGGGAGTGCCGTGGGTCTTCCCGGGCTCCACGACGACAAGCCCGTTCGGGGAATTCGTCCCGATGTACAACACACCGTCGGATGAAAACGTGATCGCCAGAGGCGTCACTCCAGGATAGGCGCCGGCAAAATCAAAGTAGACTTCCGGCGTCCCCAGACCACCGGAGGATATCGGAGCGCGCCAGATCTGTTCACCCGCCGTCGTGTTCGCAGCAACATAGAGATAGCCACCAAAGACGCGCAGGGAACGGACATTCCCCGCGAATGGATAGGAGGTGATTGTCTTGTCCGGCTGCACCCGGAAGATATTCGTGTTGTTCCCGCCTCCCCACAGCATTCCGTCCTGATCGAAATCGATGTCCGAAATCAGCGTGCCGACGGGAAACGTGAGCCAGAGAGTCGCCGCGCTCCCACCGCCGGGAGCATACCGAGAAAGAGCCCTGAAGCTTCTCGCTGCGTAGAGGTATCCGCCGGGACCCATTCGCAGACTCGTCCACTGCGTGACCCCGGACGTTGCCGGCGCATAGCTCGATCGCACGGCCGCCGGCGTCAACTTCGTGATGCCGGCTTCAACGTTGCTCGATGAGTATCCAGCGTACAGATTTCCCGCAGAGTCCGTGGCCAGAGAAGTCGAGGCCTCTGTCGGAAGAAACACGCCGAAGGACTGCACCGCCGCCGTCATCCGGTACCAGACGGTGTTGCTGAACGGTACTGCGCCAGCAACAGCCACCCTCACGGCAACGGTATCACCAATGACGAGGGGAGCCTTGAGCACAATC
>CAYXMK010000127.1:0-7223 GCA_964465905.1 uncultured Ignavibacteriaceae bacterium
GGGATTGGTCGCGGGTTCGAGTCCCGTCGCCCGCTCTGGAGGTACAGAGGCTGTCGTGCTTGCGCAGCTCAGCTGGTAGAGTCATCCCGCCTTCACCGAAGGCGGGATTGGTCGCGGGTTCGAGTCCCGTCGCCCGCTCTGGAGGTACAGAGGCTGTCCTGCTTGCGTAGCTCAGCTGGTAGAGCACGTCCTTGGTAAGGACGAGGTCACCGGTTCAAGCCCGGTCGCAAGCTCATCTCAACCGATTATCGGGAGATCCGTACCGTGCGTGATCAGATTACTCTTGAGTGCACCGTTTGCAAGCGTCGCAACTACAGCACCACGAAAAACAAGAAGAAACAGACCGGCCGCGTGGAGTACAAGAAGTACTGCCCCTGGTGTCACAAGCACACCCCCCACAAGGAAACCAAATGAGCGGCTCCCGGCGGACCCGTTTCCGGCGGATGCATGTACGTCAGTAGCTCAATTGGCAGAGCAGCGGTCTCCAAAACCGCAGGTTGGGGGTTCGAGTCCCTCCTGACGTGCCACAGCGAGTAGCACGAACCACTATGCGAAGAAGGACGACGAAGCTTCCATGAAAGAGAAAATCATCGGCTTCTTTCAGGATGTCGTGAAGGAGATGGAGAAGGTCACCTGGCCCACCCGCGAGGAGCTGACCGAGTCCACCAAGATCGTCATCGTGGTCACGCTGGTGATCTCACTGCTGACGTGGGCAGTCGACACGGGCCTCAGCGAACTGTTGAAAGCGATTCTGTAACGGAAGGACACGGTGGATAAGCACTGGTATGTGGTCCGGACCTACTCCGGGCATGAAGCGAAGGTGAAGGCCTACATCGAGAGCGAGGTCGAGCGGACGAACATGTCTGACCGGATCTCCAGCGTCCTGATCCCTGCGGAGAAGGTGATCGAGGTCAAGGACGGAAAGAAGAAGGCCAAAGTGAAGAACTTCTTCCCGGGGTATGTCCTTGTGGAAATGGTGGTGGACAAGGAAACCACCCACCTGATTCTGGAAGCTCCTTCCGTGCTTGGTTTCGTGCCGGACAAGAACAATCCTGCCCCGCTCCAGCCGGGGGAAGTCCGTCGCCTGATTGGCAAGATCGAAGAGAGGGCGGACACGGAGATGGTGGAGGTGCCGTTCCACATCGGCGATCCCGTCAAAGTCACGGAAGGCCCCTTCAACAATTTCACGGGGTTCGTGCAGGAAATCAATCCCGAGAAGCTGAAGATCAAGGTCATGGTCAGCATCTTCGGACGAAAGACCCCCGTGGAGCTGGACTTCACGCAGGTCGAACTGGAAAAGTAACACATCCCCTGTAAGGTCAATCCTATGGCAAAGAAGATCACCGGGTTCATCAAGCTCCAGATCCCCGCGGGCCAGGCAAATCCGGCCCCGCCGGTGGGTCCCGCCCTTGGCCAGAAGGGCGTCAACATCATGGAGTTCTGCAAGCAGTTCAATGCCAAGACCAAGGATCAGCAGGGATTGATTATCCCTGTCATCATTACCGTCTTCAGCGACAAGTCGTTCACCTTCATCACCAAGACTCCCCCCGCGGCGGTCCTGATCATGAAGGCGCTGAAGCTCGAGAAGGCCTCGGCCGAGCCGAACCGGCAGAAGGTCGGAGTTTTGACGAAGCAGCAGCTGCGGGAAATCGCAGAGGCGAAGATGCCCGATCTGAACGCGGGTTCCGTGGAGGCGGCGATGCGAATGGTGGCGGGTACTGCGCGCAGCATGGGCGTCACCGTCGAAGCGTAAACCAAACGTCGCAGAAAGAACGATCAGCCATGAAAAGGCAGAGCAAGCGATTCGCCGCCGTTGCGAAGAAAGTGGAGCCACGGCTCTACTCGATCGAGCAGGCGGTGCAGAAAGTCAAGGAAACCGCGACGGCCAAGTTCCAGGAGTCTGTGGACATCGCCGTGCGCCTCGGCGTCGATCCGAAGAAGGCCGACCAGGCCATCCGCGGAACGGTGACCCTTCCCCACGGCATCGGACGGCAAGTGCGCGTCCTCGTGATCGCGAAGCCGCCCAAGGACGATGAGGCGCGGGCGGCGGGAGCGGATCACGTCGGATTTGCTGACTATATCGAGAAGATCAAAGGGGGTTGGACCGATGTGGATGTGATCATCGCAACGCCCGACGCCATGGGAGAACTCGGCAAGCTCGGGAAGATTCTCGGTCCCCGGGGACTGATGCCGAACCCGAAGAGCGGCACCGTGACGATGGACGTCGCGAAGGCCGTTCAGGAAGTCAAAGCCGGCAAGATCGAATTCCGAGTGGACAAGGCAGGCATCCTGCACGCGACGATCGGCAAAGTCTCCTTCGAGGAAGCGAAGCTGGTCGACAACATCCGCTCCTTCCTCGGCACGGTTCTTCGCCTGAAACCGGCGACCGCCAAAGGACAGTACATCAAGAGCATCGCTCTTTCGTCGACGATGGGACCCGGTGTGCACATCGATCGCGACGAGGCGGTGCCGCACCAGTAGACGAATTTACGCACTCGCATCCATCAGGTACCGCCTGATGCCCCGTCCCTGCGGCGGGGGCTTCTCATCAGGCACCACGCACTCTCCCCGCGAAGGCCGTTGCCGCCGCAGGGAAGGATGTTTCATAGGTGAAGGATGAAACGCTCAGAAAAGGAAGCTGTCATCCGGCGTTTAGCCGACAAGGCTGCGCGCGCGAAGGCGCTGTACCTCACCGATTTCACGGCCCTGACGGTGGCTGAAGAAACGGAGCTCCGCCGTGAGTTCCGGAAGAACGGCATCGACTACACGGTCGTGAAGAATACCCTCGTGCGCAAAGCCCTCGAGCAAGTGAGCGGATTCGACAGCGTCTACGAACAACTGGCCGGCCCGACCAGCATCGCCTTCGGGTACGACGATGTCATCGCTCCCGCCAGGATTCTGAAGAAGTTCTCCGCCAAGACCGGCAAGCTGAAGCTCAAAGTGGCGGTCATTGAGCGCGAAGTCTTCGACGGGAGTCGGTTGGATGATCTCGCGAGTCTCCCCTCGCGTCAGGATCTCATCGCCGGCATCCTGGGTTCCATCCAGGCCCCGGTCGCCGGCATCGCCGGTGCCATCGGTGCTCTGGCGCGGGATCTGGTCACGGTGATCGATGCCATCGAGAAGAAGAAGGCGGCTTGATTCCACACGGATGATGAACTTACACTCCAAGGAGAATCCTCATGTCAGTCGTTGCAGAAATCGTTGAGAAAATCGAGAAACTTACGCTGCTCGAGGCCGCCGAATTGAAGAAGGCGCTCGAGGAGAAGTTCGGCGTCACGGCCGCGGCCCCCGTCGTCATGGCCGGCGGCATGCCTGCCGCCGGCGCAGCCCCCGCGGCTGAAGAGAAGACCGAGTTCACGGTCGAACTGAAAGCCGCCGGTGCGCAGAAGATCAACGTGATCAAGGTTGTTCGTGCCGCCACCGGCCTCGGCCTGAAGGAAGCCAAGGACCTCGTCGACGGCGCTCCGAAGGTCGTCAAGGAGGGGATTTCGAAGGCGGATGCCGAGAAGCTGAAGAAGGAGCTCGAAGAGGCCGGCGCCACCGTCGAACTCAAGTAGCGGGTGCCTGCGTCGGGCGGACGTCGGGTCCTTCCCGGCGCTGTTGCGGCCCCGCTCATGCATGTTGTGAGCCGATGGTTCCCCGCTCCCTCGGGGCGTGGACCGTCGGCTCCTGCCGTTTCCAGCGTGTACATCTTACAGAGAGGTGGACGTGAAGAACCAGTCCATAGGAACAAACGGGAGACTCTCCTTCGGGAAGATCCCGGAGGTGGTGGATATCCCCGATCTGCTCAACGTTCAGATCGATTCGTACAACAAGTTCCTGCAATCCGATGTGCTCCCGCACCGCAGGAAGAAATACGGACTGCAGGCGGTGTTCGAGGCGAACTTCCCGATCATGGACGCGCGGGAGAACTTCCTTCTGGAGTTCGTCGAGTATTATGTCGAGAAGCCGAAATACTCCGTGGTCGAATGCCAGGAACGGGGACTGACCTACGCTGTTCCGCTTAAGGCGAAGCTGCGCCTTTCGTCCAAGCGTGAGGGGAGCCAGGAGTTCTCGGATACCGTCGAACAGGAAGTCTACCTCGGTAATCTCCCGGCGATGACCGTCAGCGGCACCTTCATCATCAATGGTGCTGAGCGGGTCGTGGTCAGCCAGCTCCATCGCTCGCCGGGCGTCTTCTTCAGCGAGTCCGTCCATCCGAACGGTACGATGATGTACTCCGCGCGCATCATTCCCTTCCGCGGATCGTGGGTGGAGTTTTCGACCGACATCAACAACGTGATGTACGCCTACATCGACCTGAAGAAGAAGTTTCCGGTCACGACGCTCCTGCGCGCGCTCGGCTACTCGTCGGACGACGCCATCCTCGAGCTCTTCGGACTGACGGAGGAGGTGGAGGTCGCGAAGGTCTCCCTCAAAGACTACCTCGGCCGAACGATCTGCAGCGACGTCTTCGACCGGAAGACTGGAGAAATCTTCATCAACAAAGACGCGCGGCTCACCGAGGAGCACATCAAGCAGCTCAAGAAGTCCGACGTGCGGAAGATCCGCTTCCTGAAGACGGAGGCGGCGACGGAAGTGTCGGTCATCGCCAACACCATCATGCGCGATGTCGCCCGCTCCGAAGAAGATGCCCTCGAAGCCATCTACCGTCAGCTCCGCTCGGGCGACGCCCCCGACCTCGATACGGCGAAGAACCTGATCGATCGCCTCTTCTTCAATCCCAAGCGGTACGACCTGGGAGACGTCGGTCGTCATCGGCTGAACGCCAAGCTGGGGCTTCAGATCCCGGCGGACGTGACCACGCTGACGAAAGAGGATATCATCGCGATCGTGAAACACCTCATCGACCTCCAGCAGGGGAAGAAGGAGGTCGACGACATCGACCACCTGGGCAACCGGCGGGTGAGAACGGTGGGAGAACAGCTGGCACAGCAGTTCAACATCGGACTGTCCCGTATGACCCGCACGATCCGGGAACGGATGAACCTGCGCGACAGTGAATCCCTGACACCCCAGGATCTCGTCAACGCCCGCACGATCACGAGCGTGATCAACGCGTTCTTCGGTACCAACCAGCTTTCGCAGTTCATGGACCAGACCAACCCGCTGGCGGAAATGACGCACAAGCGCCGCGTTTCGGCCCTCGGTCCCGGCGGACTGACAAGGGAGCGCGCGGGGTTCGAAGTGCGTGACGTCCACTATACTCACTACGGACGCCTCTGTCCCATCGAGACGCCGGAAGGGCCGAACATCGGACTCATTTCGTCTCTCTGCATTCATGCCCGCATCAACGACTTCGGGTTCATCGAGACCCCGTACCGGAAGGTGAAGGGGGGAAAGATCACGGAGGAGATCGAGTACCTGACGGCCGAGGCGGAGGAAGAGCTGATCGTTGCGCAGGCCAACGCCGTTCTCGATGAGCGGGGACGTTTCGTGGAGGAGCGCGTGAAATCCCGGCTGCGGAGCGAGTACCCCCTGGCGGAGCCGGAGAAGGTGCAGTACATGGACGTTGCTCCGAACCAGATCGTGAGCGCCGCTGCGGCCCTGATCCCGTTCCTGGAGCATGACGATGCCAACCGCGCCCTCATGGGCTCCAACATGCAGCGGCAGGCCGTCCCTCTGCTGCGCCCTGAGGCCCCGATCGTCGGCACGGGGCTGGAGGAGCGGGTGGCACGGGACTCCCGCACCATGATTGTGGCGGAGCGGAGCGGCGTCGTGGAGGAAGTGACGGCCGATCACATCATTGTCCTGTACGACATCGACGAGACCAGCGCGGAGGCAATCGTCAGCTTCGAAGACAAGCGCCGCGTTGAGTACCGGCTGACCAAATTCCTGCGCACGAATCAGGATACGTCCATCGATCAGAAGCCGGTGGTGAGAACCGGCCAGCGGTTCAAGCGGGGGGATGTGCTGGCGGACGGATGCGCCACGGAGCACGGTGAACTGGCCCTCGGACGCAACATCCTGGTGGCCTTCATGCCGTGGCGTGGGTACAACTTCGAGGATGCCATCATCGTCAGCGAGCGGATCGTCGCGGAAGACGTCTTCACGTCCATTCACATTGAAGAGTTCGAACTGCAGGTGCGCGATACGAAGCGGGGCGAAGAGGAACTCACGCGTGAAATTCCGAACGTGAGCGAGGAAGCGACGAAGGATCTGGACGAGAACGGTATCGTCCGCGTCGGCGCCGAAGTGAATGAGGGGGATATCCTGATCGGCAAGATCACGCCCAAAGGGGAAACGGATCCGACTCCCGAGGAAAAACTCCTGAAGGCCATTTTCGGCGAGAAGGCCGGAGACGTCAAGGATGCCTCGCTGAAAGCTCCCCCCGGCATGAAGGGCATCGTGATCGCCACCAAGCTGTTCAGTCGCAAGAAGAAGGATACCGAGAGCAAGAAGGAAGACAAGAAGCGGCTTGAGGCGCTGGACCGCGCGCGCCGCCGTGATCTGAAGGAGCTCCACGAGAAGCTCGGCGCAAAGCTCGACCTCCTCCTCGCCGGCGAGAAGTCGGCCGGCATCCGCGACAAGGACGGGAACGTCGTACTCCGCAGCGGCACCTCCCTCAAGGAGGATACGTTCAAGTCCCTCGAAAACCTCGATGCCCTGTCCCTGGAAACGGAATGGGTGGATGACCGCCGCAAGAATTCTCTCATTGCGAAGATCTACGAGAACTACCGGCAGAAGGTCACCGAAGTTGAGGAACTCCACCGCCACGAGAAGAACAAGATCCAGCTCGGCGATGAGCTGGCTCCCGGCATCGTGCAGCTGGCCAAAGTCTATGTGGCGAAGAAACGCAAGCTCTCCGTCGGCGACAAGATGGCGGGACGCCACGGCAACAAGGGAGTGGTTTCCACGATTGTCCCGGTGGAGGATATGCCGTTCCTCCCCAACGGACGTCCGGTGGACATTATCCTGAATCCGCTCGGTGTCCCCTCCCGCATGAACCTCGGTCAGCTGTTTGAAGTCGCCCTCGGCTGGGCGGGCTACCAGCTGAACATGAAATATGCGACGCCGATTTTCGACGGAGCGAAGTGGGAAGAGGTGCAGGAACAGCTCCGCAAGGCGGGCCTGGATGAGAACTCCAGGTCTGTGCTGCTGGACGGACGGACGGGCGAGCCGTTCGATCAGGAAGTGACGGTCGGCTATCTCTACATGATGAAGCTCTCCCACCTGGTGGACGACAAGATCCATGCCCGTTCGACCGGCCCATACAGCCTGGT
>CAYXMK010000128.1:0-1733 GCA_964465905.1 uncultured Ignavibacteriaceae bacterium
TCCGGCTTGTGAATCCTGCTCTGGTTCTTCTCATCGATTGACGCACCGCCTTGGTCTTCCCCTGTTCGCAGGTTCTTTGTGTGTTTGCCTGTGACGGCGGAGTTCCGTAGATTTCAGGTCGATCACTCGTTCTGCCGCCGATTGCCGGGGTGGCGAAACTGGCAGACGCACAGGACTTAAAATCCTGTTCCGCCGCAAGGCGGAGTGCGGGTTCGATACCCGCCCCCGGCACATCGTGTTCTCCAGGCAGGTATCCGCTCCGACCACTCTTGGCCCGCGAAGATGCCTCGTGCTCCTGAGCAGAGGGCACGCATTGTCATACGGAGGAACGTAAGCGATGACACGCGCTGAACAGCAGAAACTGATCCGGCAGGTTTCCGAGTATCGCTCGTTGATGTCGCGCAGTGATCTCGAAACGTTTGCCATGCTGGAGAAACGGGACAAGGATGATGAGGAATTGGATTCCCTGGCCTGCGCAACGCTGGAGCAGTTAGCTGCCAAATACGTGAAGAAGAAGACGCGGGCTGAGGTGGAAGAGCTCTGGAAGAAGATGACGTCAGGCCAACCCAAACATTGAGGAATCTATGAACTACCGGACGCTTGGGAAGACGGGACTGTCGGTCTCCGAGATCGGATACGGTGCGTGGGGTATCGGCGGGGGAATGTGGCAGGGTCACGATGATGCAGAATCGAAGAAGGCGCTGAACCGTGCCGTTGATCTCGGCGTGAACTTCTTCGACACGGCCCTCGTGTACGGCTGGGGGCACAGCGAAGGACTCGTCGGTGAACTCGTCCGAGAGCGCAAAGAACAGCTCATCGTCGCGTCGAAAATTCCCCCCAAGAACTCCCGCTGGCCCGCTCGAAAGAGGACGCCGCTGGAAGACGCGTTCCCGCCGGAACACATCATCGAATGCACGGAAAGAAGCTTGTCCTACCTGAAGCTCGACCACATCGACCTGCAGCAGTTCCACGTCTGGACCGACGACTGGGTGGATCGGGACGAGTGGCGCGAAGCGGTGCGGCAGCTCAAGGCGGCAGGGAAGATCCGCTTCTTCGGCGTGTCGATCAACGACCACGACCCCGCCAGCGTCCTGAAGCTGGTGGCAAGCGGTGATGTGGACACGGTGCAGGTCATCTACAATATCTTCGACCAATCGCCGGAACGGGAGCTATTTCCCCTCTGCCAGAAGCATTCCGTGGGCGTGATTGTCCGTGTTCCCTTCGACGAGGGTTCGCTGGCAGGGGCGGTCGGGCCCGATACGGTTTTCCCGGAGCAGGACTTCCGGAATCGCTACTTCAGGGGTGAGAGGAAGGTGCAGGTCGTGGAGCGAGTCGAAAAGCTCCGGACCCTTCTGGGCGAAGAGGCCGGGACCCTCCCGGAGTTGGCACTTCGGTTCTGTCTGCACCATCCGGCGGTATCCACCGTCATACCGGGGATGCGCAGTGTGCGCAACGTGGAGGCAAACTGCGCCGTGTCGGTTGGGAGAAGGCTGAGTGACCGTCTGCTGGAATCCCTGCGATTGCATGCGTGGGAGAGAAATTTCTACAGGTGAGGGGACTGAGGGGAGAAAGAGCCGATTTCCTTGTTTTTTTCTCCGATTTTCGCTACAATAGGACTCAGCTATGGTTCATAGGGGCTCTTAGCTCAGCTGGCTAGAGCGCTACCTTGACATGGTAGAGGTCATAGGTTCAAGTCCTATAGAGCCCACAGATGGTTGTTGTGTATATCATTC
>CAYXMK010000128.1:1833-7219 GCA_964465905.1 uncultured Ignavibacteriaceae bacterium
CATGATCGGAGGATCCTCCGATTTTTTTTGTTCGCGGATGCATGCAAACGATCACCATCACATTTCCTGACGGATCAACGAAGCAGTACAGCGAGGGCATCACCCCCCTCGAGATTGCGCGTTCGATCAGTCCGGGCCTCGCGCGGGAAGCGCTGGCGGCAGAGGTGAACGGAGAGGTCTGGGATCTCAGTCGCCCTCTTCGCTCCGACGCGTCCCTCCGTATCCTCAAGTGGCAGGATGACGGAGGAAAATACGCCTACTGGCACAGCTCGGCCCACCTGATGGCGGAGGCGGTAGAGCAGCTCTTCCCGGGTACGAAATTCGGCATCGGACCGCCGGTTGAGAACGGCTTCTACTACGACATGGATGTCGGCGACCACGCCCTCACAGCGGATGATCTGCAGCGGATCGAAGAGAGGATGCACGCCCTCTCCTCCCGCGATGTGCCGTACGTGCGCGAAGAGGTCTCCTGGGAAAAAGCCGTGAGCTACTTTCGCGAGAAAGGCGATCCCTACAAGCTGGAGCTCCTCGAGGAGTTGAAGGGACAGCCGATTTCGATGTACCACCAGGGTACCTTCACCGACCTGTGCTACGGTCCCCACATTCCTTCCACCGGCCGCATCAAGGCGATCAAATTGCTGAACGTGGCCGGCGCCTACTGGCGCGGGAGCGAGAAGAACAAGATGCTCCAGCGCGTCTACGGCGTGACGTTTCCGACGAAGAAGGAGCTGGAGGAGCACCTGTTCCGGCTCGAGGAGGCGAAGCGGCGCGATCACCGCAAGCTGGGACCGGAGCTCGGCCTCTTTCTGCTCACCCCGAACGTCGGTTCAGGACTGCCGCTGTGGCTTCCGAACGGCACGGTGGTCCGGGAAGCCCTGATCGAATTCCTCAAGGAAGAACAGCGCAAACGCGGGTACGATGCCGTTGTGACGCCGCACATCGCAAATCTCAGTCTCTACAAGACTTCGGGGCACTACCCGTACTATAAAGACTCACAGTTCCCGCCGATTGAACTCGGGGACGGCGAGCAGTACATGCTGAAACCCATGAACTGCCCGCACCATCACCAGATCTACATGTCCAGACCCCGGTCGTACCGCGATCTACCGGTCCGACTGGCCGAGTTCGGCACCGTGTACCGCTACGAACAGTCGGGTGAGATGAACGGGCTGATCCGCGTGCGGGGGTTCACCCAGGATGACGCGCACATCTACTGCACGCCGGAACAGCTCAAGGACGAAATCCGCTCGACCGTCGAGCTGACCCAGCTGGTCTTCGACACGTTCGGTATGGACGTGCGGATTCGACTCTCCTTCAGGGACGAGAAGAACGTGGACAAGTACGGCGGCGATCTTGCTCTCTGGGAACGGGCGCAGCGTGAACTGAAGGAAGTGGCCGATCAGATGAAGTTGAACTACGTCATCGGGATCGGGGAGGCGTCGTTCTACGGCCCCAAGCTCGACTTCATGGTGAAAGACGCCCTCAGTCGCACGTGGCAGTTGGGAACGGTGCAGGTGGACTACGTGATGCCCGAGCGATTCCAGCTTGAGTACACGGGAAGCGACGGACAGAAGCACCGGCCGGTCATCATCCATCGGGCCCCCTTCGGCTCGCTCGAGCGGTTCCTCGGCATCCTGATCGAACATTTCGCGGGCCAGTTTCCCCTCTGGCTGGCTCCCGTGCAGGCAGTCGTCCTCCCCATCACAGACCAGTTCGTGGACTACGGCCGGTCCGTCGTCGAGCAGTACCGCGCCGCAGGGATCCGATGCCAGCTGGATGACCGGAACGAGAAGGTGAATGCAAAAATCCGCGACTGGGAATTGAAGAAGGTCCCCTACATGCTGGTTGTGGGAGAGCAGGAGCAGTCGTCGGAGACGGTGGCGGTGCGCCAGCACACGAAGGGAGATCTGGGAAAGAAAGACCGCAGTGCGTTCCTTCGGGAACTGAAAGACGCCATCGACCAGAAACGCATCACGTCATAGGAGATTCGTCCATCAGACCAGAACGACCCCGCATCAACACGGAGATCCGGATTCCCAGAATCCGCGTCATCAACAGCGACGGCAGTCAGCTCGGCATCCTGACCACCCAGGAGGCCTATCGGATCGCGCAGGAGCAGGGTCTCGACCTCATCGAGATCGTCCCGACGGCTGACCCGCCGGTGTGCAAGATCATGGACTTCGGGAAGTACCGCTATGAGCTGGCCAAGAAGGAGAAGATCCAGAAGAAGCATCAGCATGTGACGCTGGTCAAGGAAATCCGCTTCCATCCCAACACCGACACGCACGACTTCAACTTCAAGGTTCGTCACGCCCGGGCGTTTCTGGAGGAAGGGCACAAAGTCAAGGCGACCGTCGTCTTCAAGGGGCGGGAGATCACGTACCGGGAGCAGGGGAAAGAGGTGCTGGACCGGTTCACGGAAGCACTGGCCGACCTGGCCAAGGTGGATCAGGAGCCGAAGATGGAAGGACGACAGATGATTACGTACTACGTGCTGGATCGCAAGAAGAAGACTTCGGAAAAGCCGAAGCCCAAGCCAGAGTGACAGAGGAGTCGATCAACCATGCCGAAGATGAAGAGCCGCCGCAGCGCGGTGAAGTCGTTCAAGGTGACCGCCACAGGCAAGATCAAGCGTCGCAAGGCCTACCGCAGCCACATCCTGACCAGCAAGACGCGCAAACGGAAGCGGCACCTGCGCAGACCCGGGCTGGTCGACAAAACGGAAGTCCACAAGGTCAGAAGATTTCTCCTGGTGTAAGCAGAAGGAACGAAGAACCATGCCACGCTCACAGAACAAAGTTGCTGCGCATCGCCGACGCAAGAAGGTCCTGGCTCAGGCCAAAGGGTACTGGGGGGCACGCAGCAAAGTCCATACGGTCGCCAAGCACCACGTGGAGAAAGGACTGCTCCACGCCTACGATGCCCGGCGCCTCAAGAAGCGGGACTTCCGCGGCCTCTGGATCACACGGATCAGCGCAGCGGCACGTCTCAACGGTACGACGTACTCGAAGCTTATCACCGCACTGAGTCGGAAGAACGTGGAGATCAACCGGAAGGTGCTGGCGGATCTCGCTGCCAACCATCCGCAGGCGTTTGCGCAGATTGTGAAGTTCGCTTCGCCGTCCTAGTCCCGGCCGCCGCGCAGACCGCCCATGCAGGATCGCATTGCCGATCTGAAAGCTTCATTCCTCGCCGCGCTTGCCGGCGCACGGGAAAGCTCTGATCTCGAAGCTATTCGCATCCGGTACCTTGCGCGCAAGGGAGAACTCGCCTCGCTCTTTGACGCGCTCAGGGAGGTCTCCCCCTCGGAAAAACCGGCCCTCGGTAAGAGTCTGAACGAACTGCGGGAGTCTCTGCAGGAGGCGTTCGCGGCACGCCAGCGGGAACTTGCCGGCACGACCGCCGCGCAGCCCCAGCGGGTCGACCTCACCCTCCCCGGACGGCCGCGTCCGGTGGGCACCCTCCACCCGATCACCCAGACGATCCAGTCCATGGTCGAAATCTTCGGGCGAATGGGTTTCACCGTCGCAACGGGGCCGGAGATCGAAAGCGACTACTACAATTTCGAAGCGCTGAATTTCCCGCCTGAGCATCCTGCTCGGGATATGCAGGACACGTTCTTCATTTCGGACAAGGTTCTCCTGCGCACCCATACCTCTCCGGTTCAGATCCGCGTGATGCAGTCCCAACAGCCCCCCGTTCGGGTGGTGATCCCGGGACGGGTCTACAGGAATGAAGCTGTCAGCCCCCGAAGTCATGTGCATTTCCACCAACTGGAGGGGCTGTACGTCGACCGGGGAGTGACGTTCAGCGAACTGAAGGGAACGCTGGTTTCCTTCGCCAAGCAGCTGTTCGGCAGTTCGGTCCGCTACAAGTTCCGTCCGACCTTCTTCCCGTTTACGGAGCCGAGCGCCGACATGTACATCTCGTGCTTCATCTGCGGCGGGAGTGGCTGCCGCGTGTGCAAGTTGAACGGCTGGCTCGAAATCCTTGGTTCCGGCATGGTACATCCCAATGTCTTTCGGGCCGTCGGCTATGACCCGGAGCGCATCAGCGGTTATGCATTCGGGCTTGGGATCGACCGGATCGCGATGCTGCGGTACGGGATCGATGACATTCGACTCTTCTACGAAAACGACCTGAGATTCCTCGAGCAGTTCTGAAGGCCGCGTCCGCTTTCCGACGGGCCTGGCAACGACCATGCGTGTCTCACACCACTGGCTGCAACGATACTGCGATCTGAAGATTTCACCCGCCCGTCTCGCGGAGGGCCTTTCTCTCCTCGGACTTGAGGTGGAGAGCTATGAAGATCAGAGCGCGCAGTACAAAGGTTTTGTGGTGGGCAAGGTGCTTGACGTTCAGAAGCATCCCAACGCCCAGAAGCTGACCGTCTGCCGCGTCAGCGTCGGCGCCGAGACCCTCCAGATCGTGTGCGGCGCTCCGAATGTGGCCGCAGGCCAGAAAGTGGCGGTCGGACGTGTCGGAGCCACCGTGCCGCACGATCAGCACGACCCGGAAGGGAAACCCTTCACACTCGCCGATGTCTCCATCCGGGGAGTTCGCTCATCGGGCATGATCTGTTCGGAATACGAGCTGGGTGTGGGAGACGACAGAGAGGGGATCCTCGTGCTGGATCCCGCGTCGAAGGTCGGCTCTCCGCTTGCAACGGCACTGCGGAAGACCGACGTGGTCTACGAGCTGGAGGTCACCGCCAACAGGGGCGACTGGCTCGGTCACTTCGGCGTGGCGCGGGAAGCTGCGGTGCTGACCGGCACACGGTGGAAGAAGCCGCCCGTGCGCTTGCGCGAAAGTCGGGTTGCGGCGCGGAGCGTGGCGAACATCCGGATCCGCGACACCTCAGGGTGCGCCCGGTACTCCGCGCGCCTCCTGCGGAAAGTCACGGTGACGCCTTCTCCTCCGTGGCTGCAGGACCTCCTTACGGCGGTCGGCGTCCGCCCGATCAATGTCGTGGTGGACGTTACGAACTTCGTGCTGATGGAGACGGGGCATCCGATTCACGCCTTCGACTTCGACACGCTGGCGGGTCGCACGATCGTTGTGCAGCGTGCGTCGGCAGGGGAGAAGTTCGTTACGCTCGATGGCAAGGAGCGCGTCCTGCGCGACGATACGCTGATGATCTGCGACGGCGAAAGGCCGGTCGCCGTTGCGGGCGTCATGGGAGGAGCCAATACCGAGATCAGTGAACGGACCCGGAACGTTCTGATCGAGAGCGCTTGGTTTGATCCCGTGAGCATCCGACGAACAGCGAAGCATCTTGGTCTTTCGACGGAAGCGTCACAGCGGTTCGAACGGGGGGCCGATATCGAGATGACGGTGTACGCCGCGGAGCGCGCGGCCCAGTTGATTCAGGAGCTCACGGGGGCTG
>CAYXMK010000129.1:0-2095 GCA_964465905.1 uncultured Ignavibacteriaceae bacterium
TCGCCTCGACGTTCTTCACGCCCGTGTCGAATCGCCGTGCGAGCACGTAGCGGAACCGCGCGCTATCGAGCCGGCCGCCGAAGCCGATCACCCTCTCGCGCTCCCTGTCGCCCGTCTCGTAGAGGTGGCGGTTCAGCAGGTCGACGGGGTTCGAGGTGGTGATCGTGACGAAGTCGTCGTTGTGCTCGGCCAGCGAGGAGCCGATGTCCTCCATGATCGGCGCGTTGTCGCCCGCGAGGTCGATGCGAGTCTGGCCGGGCTGTCGCGGGATTCCGGCCGTGATGACGACGATGTCCGATCCCGCCGTATCATCGTAGCTGTTGCTTCCCACCACGCGTGTGTCCGAACCCTCGATGGGAGCTGACTCATACATGTCCAGCCCCTTTCCCTGGGGAAGGCCTTCGATCACATCGACCAAAACCACCTCGTTGGCGAGTTCCCTGTCGACCAACCGCTGTGCGGTCGTAGCCCCGACATGTCCTGCCCCAATGACGGTGATCTTCATGGAGAATCCTCCCGAGTGCCTCAGCTCCGGGTCGAGAGCTGAGATTGTTGATGGATGAGGGGTGAAATAGAAAGGGCCTCATTGCGGAGGCCCTGAAGACTATGATGCCGGCTTGAGGATTGCCACACGCTGGCGGGTCTTCCCCATGCGCTGGAATTGGACCACCCCGTCAGCGAGCGCGAACAAGGTGTCGTCTTTGCCAATGCCGACGTTTGTGCCCGGGTGGAACTTGGTCCCTCGCTGACGCACCAGGATGCTTCCGGCCGTCACCAACTGCCCGCCGAACCGCTTGATGCCGAGTCGCTGGGCGTTACTGTCCCTGCCGTTTCTTGAACTACCGCCGCCTTTCTTGTGAGCCATGACGTGTCACTCCCTCAACGTATCAATGACGACCAACCGATCGATCTCGTTCCTAAACTACTTTGGTAACCTGAATTTCCGTGAATTGCTGACGGTGCCCGCGGCGGACCTGGTAGTCTTTGCGCCGCTTCTTCTTGAAGACGACGACCTTTTCATCCTTTACATGGCCGGTGACGGTGGCCTCCACGAAAGATCCCGCAATGTGCGGCGTGCCGATCTTCGTTGTTGTGTCGTCTCCGAGGAGGAGGACCTTGTCAAACTTCACCGTAGAGCCGACATCGGAACTGAGCTTCGGCACGTAGAGCCGGTCGGACTCCTGGACTTTGAACTGTTGGCCTGCGATTTCAACGACTGCGTACATGCTGATTTCCTGAAGAACTTGAGTAGGGCACAACTGCGAGGAGCTAAATCTACGCAAAAAGGGCGCGAAAGTCAATCATTTCCCCGCCATTTCCATCCTTCCCGCTTCAGCAACCGCAGACTATTCAGAATGACAACAAATGCCGCCCCGTCATCCGCAAGGATCGCCAGCCAGAGACTCGAAAGCCCCAACAGCCCCAGCCCCAGGAATACCCCCTTGGTTGCCAGGGCGATGACGACATTCTGCCTGATGACCGAAGTTGCCCGTCGCCCCAGACGGATGCTCTCCGGGATCTTGGCCAGGTCGTCAGCCATCAGAACCACATCCGCTGTTTCGAGCGCCGTATCCGATCCGATCCCACCCATCGCGATTCCCACATCCGCTGCGGCCAATGCCGGAGCGTCGTTGATGCCGTCTCCCACCATGGCAACAGGACCGCTCCGCCTCTGCAGGCGCCGGATGACCTCGAGCTTGTCCGCAGGCAGCAGCTCCGCACTCGCCAGAGGTATGCCGAGACGGGAAGCCAGTGCGGCGGCGGTTCGCCTGTTGTCACCGGTGACAAGAGCAAGCTCCCGAACGCCGAGACGACGCAATTCGTCCATGACGGCTCTGCCGGTGCGCCGGGGGGGATCAGCGACCGCGAAGACGGCGAGGGGTGGCGCGTGCGCATCGAGGGGAAAGGACCGGTGCAGGGCGGGCCGGCCCCGCACCCGCGGGGCACCACCGTGCGGGTCGGCGACCTGTTCTTCAACACACCCGCGCGCAAGCGTTTCCTCAAGTCGTCGATCACCGAACGGAGGCGGGTTCTGGAGACCGTCCTGTCCTTTGCGTTGATTCTTCCGGAGGTGGAGATCCACCTCGTCGACGAC
>CAYXMK010000129.1:2105-7192 GCA_964465905.1 uncultured Ignavibacteriaceae bacterium
CCGAACGCCGAGACGACGCAATTCGTCCATGACGGCTCTGCCGGTGCGCCGGGGTGGATCAGCGACCGCGAAGACGCCGAGCAGTTCGCTCTGTGTCATCAGCGTCACTGCCGTACGGCCATCTGCCTCAAGGGTCTCCAGCAGCCTCTCGTGTTCGGGAGAGCAGAGGCCCAACTGCTCCACGAGGCGGTGATTGCCGAGCGCGTACTCGGTACCGTCCACCCGGGCGCGGACACCCATACCTGTGAGGGCTTCAAAGTGCTGGACGGTAACATCCTGCCACACAATTCCCTCCTCACGGGCTCTCTTGACGAACGCCGCAGCCAGGTGATGTTCGGATCTCTGCTCAATGGCGGCGGCAAGTCGCAGCAACTGGCCGGGGGAGGAGGAATTGAGCGGAACAATGTCCTCGATCGCCGGCTCGCCGCGGGTGAGCGTGCCGGTCTTGTCAAAGGCGATGCTTCTGAGACGCGCCAGGAGCTCCAGGTACTTTCCTCCTTTGATCAGAATGCCGCGTCGCGCGGCGTGCGTGAGAGCACTGACAATACCGACGGGTGTCGAGATGACGAGAGCGCACGGACAGGCGATTACGAGGAGCACGAGCGCGCGGTAAAGCCAATCGGCGAACGGTTCGGCAAGCATGAGCGGAGGGACAACGGCTACTCCGACAGCGAGGAGGAAGACTGCCGGCGTGTAGTACCGGGCGAACGTCTCAACAAACGTCTGGCTGGGGGACTTCGTGCTCTGCGTTTCCTGGACGAGTCGGACAATGTGAGCCAGCGTAGAGTCGGAGGCAGGCCTCTCCGCGCGGACCTCCAGCGTGCCGTTGCGGTTGAAGGTCCCCGCAGAGACACGGTCTCCCTCCCGTTTGTCGACTGGAAGCGGCTCTCCCGTCAGCGACGATTCATCGACCGACGAAGATCCGCAGACGACGATGCCGTCCATGGCGATGCGCTCCCCCGGGCGAAGGAATACGACATCGCCGACGCGTATCTCTTCCACCGGCACCACACGTTCAACGCCGTTCTCCAGCACTGTGGCTTCCGAAGGCGAGAGTTTCATTAGCGATTCCACGGCGCGCCGTGTGCGCTCAACACTCAGCGATTCCAGAAGGAGCGAGACGGCAAACAGCACGACGACCGCCGCTCCCTCGGCGTACTGGCCGAGGGCAATCGCGCCGATGACCGCCACGGTCATCAGTGCGTTCATCTCGAGCGTCAGAGCGCGCACGGCTCTGACGGCTTTGAGCGCGATGTTCCAGCCGCCGATGGGGATGGAGGCAAGGATCAGGACGGTGGAGAGGAGTGATGCATCGGAGAGCGTGGAGACGAGGATCCCCGATGTCAGGAGCACCGAGGCAACGACCGTGGTAACCAGGAGCGTGCGAGCCGGTCGGACGGAAGGGCGTGTCGTGGGGCTGACAACGCGTCCCGGCATGCCGGCTTCGCGGAGCCATCCGAGGATCTGCTGATCATCCCCCGTGTGCCGCACCGTCAGCCGATGGGCGATGATGTTGAACTCCACCGCCTCGACAGTCGGTTTCCCCTCCAACGTTCTCCGGAGGATCTGCTCCTCCGTGGCACAGCACAGGTCGCCGACGTAGAAGAGAGACTCTTTCGTCTGTGGGTGTTGCGGTGTCATGGTTCGTCCACGTGGCGCTGCGCGACGCGGATCAGGTCTTCGATGTGCTCGTCGTCGAGCGCGGAGAAGAGGAGTTTCCCCTCTCTCCGCTGGCGGACCAGCCGGAGCGTCTTGAGGAGGCGGAGCTGATGGGAGACCGCTGACTCTGTGATCTGCAAGAGCTCGGCAAGATCGTGGACACACAATTCCTGACGGCTGAGCGCGAGGACGATCCTCAGCCGGGTGGGGTCGCTGAGGACTTGGAACGTTTCGCTGAGACTCTGGACGGCGTCGTCGCCGGCCATACGTTTCCGGGCTGCCCGCACTGCCGCGGCGTGCCGGTGGGTCTTCATGAAGGTGTCAATGGTTGAGCAATCGTTCAACTGTAAAGATACGAACGATGAGGCAAAAGCTCAAGCGCCATCCTCTCCCTTTGATCCTGCGCACGACCGGTGCAGGGCCGGCGTCCCCGTTCGGAGTCTCCCGGGAAGGGCAGAGTGAGCGCGAGCCGTCACTTCCTGCGCAGGATGATGAAGATCCCTCCGCTCCCGATGCCGAGCATGATGGCTGCCTGGATGAGCGTCCGGTAAGGAATCGTCTCGCCCCCGAAAGAGCCGGCGAAGAACCAGCCGCCGACGAGAATCAGCAATCCGTAGACCCCCACCATGATACGTCGAGCCTGCTCCGTGGTCCGCGGAGTGTCCTCGGCGAAGAAGCGGTTGTACAGAAGGAGCCCCGCCATGGCGACCAGGCCCATGGCGGCAAACATCAGCCAAAAATTCCTGATGTGAAGCTCGATCCCCGCCTGCCCGGCGAGGGGTTTCAGCAGGGATTCATACAGCGACGCGCCGAGACTCGAACCTACCAGACTCCCGACCACGCCGTACAGGAAGGCATATCCCATGTACACCGCCTTCCGGTCGGCCGGAGCCACCAGTCCGACGTAGCTGTAGTACTTGGGATGCGCCGTCATTTCTCCGACGGAGAAGACGGCAATGCCGGTGATGAACAGCCACACGTTGGTAGCGTAGGCAAGGCAAACGAAGCCGACGGAGCCGATCACAATGCCCGAAACCATCGTGAGGATGGGGCGGAGCTTCTGCACGATCTTGCTCACCACCACCTGCAGGAGGATGATGGTCCCGGCGTTGATGACGGTAACGTGCTCGGCATCGAATTTCAGGGGGATGCCGATGCTGGCAAAGAAGGCGTCGACGGGGGCGGTATCCACGAAGTCGCGCAGGAACCAGAGCACCGATCCGAAGTTCTGGAAGTAGAGGATCCAGAAGCCGGAATAGAGCACGATCATCAGCATGAAGCGTGCGTCCCCCAATACCATGGCCGCACTCTTGATGACATCCCGCAGTTTCTTCGTGTTCTCGGGAGCCGGCGGATCCTTGAAGAGGAACACCGTTGGCAGCAGCATGAGCGCACAGTACAGCGAAGAAGCGATGAAGACGTAGCTCCAGGAAAATCCCTTCAGCCAGCTCACGAGGAGCGGGGCGAGGAACGCGCCGAGATTGATCATCCAGTAATAGATGCCGAAACCGAAGCCGGAGTTCTGCTCGTTCGTGCTGCGGGCGATCGTTCCCGAGATGATCGGCTTGAAGAGGCCGGATCCCGTTGCCATGAGGAGCAGGCTCGCGAACACCATCCCGTAGCTGCTCACGTTGCCGGTAAGGAAATACCCGGCGGTCAGGAGCGAGAACGCCACCATCAGCATCCGGCGGTAGCCGTACCGATCCGCCAGCGCTCCTCCCACGATCGGCAGGATGTAGGTCAGCGCATAGACCAGACTCTGGAGAAAACCGATCGACTGTTCGGTGAAGCCAAGTCCGCCGTCCGCCACCGATTCGCTCAGATAGATGGCGAGGACCGAATTCATACCGTAGTATGCGGCCCGTTCGATCAGCTCCATCACATTGGCCACCCAGAAGACCCGTGGGAACGATCTCAGCAGGCCTCGCCTCTGTTCTTGTTCCATATTCTCCTCTTTTCTAGCGTTCTATTTCGCGGCTTTCAGCGGCATCCTTCGGCAAATCGTCCACGACCCGACATCCAGCTCTGAAGATGCCCTGACCACCGCCAGCGTCGAAATCCTGACAACCGACGGTACGCTCGCACCCGTCTGCTCGACGACGCGGCGCTTGACCTCAACCGGGATGGCTCCATAGGCAAGACTGAAATGGGGCCGGAACTCAAGCGGCACACGCACCCCCAGCAACCGGCACGCGTCCCGGCGGAGTCCGGCCAGCCGTTCTGAAGGGAAGACGGGCACGACAATCGAACGGAAGAACTCATCATACAGCTCCGGGCGGCCGGTCGAGAGCAGGAACGAGTGCCGCCTCTCCGCGAGCGTCTGCAACCGCCCCGCAACATCGTCGGGCTTTGCGCGGAGCCCGCTGATGAGCGTCACGTGCGGTTCGAATATCGGCGTACTGCACTCTTCGGCGATCCATCGGATGATCTGTCGAAGGTTCTCCGCTTCCTGATCCTGCGGCAGCAGCCAGATCGCAAGATGCTCTTTCGGCGCGGACATGTCACCAGTATACTGCAGAGAGACTGCGGATTCAAGTTCTCGGTTGGATGGAAGACCGTGGGCGCGGGCTGAAGGCCCGCATCGGGTCAGTTCCCGATGACCCGGTAGCCGAAGGAGACCGCATACTGAACATCGACGGCATACGAGAAATTGCTCTGCGTGTACGATCCGAACACGCCGATTCCCCCGGTGATGTTCGTGTAGACGTTGGCATCCTGGCGGATCGAAAGGTCGTCGATACCCCCCTTGATGCTCGAGACGTAGCGGGCAAGGTGTCCATCGAACTCGAGGAGCTCGAACGCAAGATCGCTGATGACGTACCGGCTCTTGTCAGGATCACCCGCGGAGATGCCGGCCATGGCTGAATCGATGGCGGCGTAGTCGTACGACGCCGAACGTTCGTGCGACGGCCTCGGATAGACGGGTACTGCCGACCCGCCGCTCCGGACATACGTCAGCGGAACTTCCCGTGACGACGGGAGGGAGGAACCGGTGGAATCGCGAACGGCATAGTGAAGAACGAAGTGGGCTTCGTAGAGATGATCTTCTTCACCTTCCCAGCTGAAGATGAGGGCTGGCCCGGTGACCAGCCGGTTGACCCGCGTCGTAATGCCGTGCCGAAATTCGTACGAGAGCTCAAAGTACCGGAACGGCGGCACGACGGTCTCCGCCGTCAGAACGCGCCCCGATGGGAGTTCGGCGCGGATGGCCGCCGGTTCCCCTGGACGCAGGAGAATCTGGCGGACCCGGTAGACCGGTTGGAAGATGCCATACCGGGAAGGTTGGGAAAGCTCCAGAAGGGTATCCCGCATGGGGTTTGGGGTGTTCACGACGGTCAGGACGACGTTAGCACCCCGGATGGCATGCGATGTGGAATCGACCCGCGGATTGTACCCCTCGACATCATACGTTTGTTGCAGAAGGGCCG
>CAYXMK010000130.1:0-7183 GCA_964465905.1 uncultured Ignavibacteriaceae bacterium
TGCAAGCGTTCTGGATCAAGTTCAACAACCATCCCGCGCCGCCCAAGGTCGGCGTCACCGCCGCCGAGAGCAACACCTACACCGATTTCGCCCTGATCAACCTCGGCGGGGTCAAGGCTGACGGTTCCGATGCCGTCAACGAGATGACGTTCATGCTCCTAGATGTCATCGAGGAAATGCGGCTTGTCCAGCCCAGCTCTATGATTCAGGTGAGCAAGAAGAATCCCGACGCGTTCATTCAGCGCGCCGGGAAGATCATCCGGACGGGCTTCGGTCAGCCCTCCGTCTTCAACACCGATGCAATCGTGCAGGAACTCGTGCGCCAGGGGAAGTCGCTGGAAGACGCCCGCAACGGCGGCGCCAGCGGGTGCGTGGAGGCGGGCGCCTTCGGCACCGAGAGCTACATCCTGACGGGATATTTCAATCTGGTCAAGATCCTTGAGATCACTCTTCACAACGGCTTCGATCCGCGGACGAAGAAGCAGATCGGTCCAACGACCGGCGATCCGGCCGCGTTCGCCTCGTTCGACGAGCTGATGGACGCCTTCCGAAAACAGGTGCAATGGTTCGCCGACGTGAAGATCACGGGCAACAACATCATCGAGCGGATGTACGCCAAGTACATGCCGGTACCCTTCCTTTCCCTTCTCATTGATGACTGCATCGAGAACGGGAAGGATTACAATGCCGGGGGAGCGCGCTACAACACGGCGTATGTGCAGGGAGTCGGACTCGGAAGCATCACGGACATCCTCACATCCATCAGGTACAACGTCTTTGACCAGAAGAAGATCACGATGCCCCATCTGATGAAGGCGCTGGAGGAGAATTTCGAGGGGCACGATCGGCTGAGAGCGGATCTGCTCTTCCACACGCCGAAGTACGGCAACGACGATGACTACGCTGATACCCAGGCCGCGCAGGTGTTCGACATCTTCTATGACGCCGTCAACGGACGCCCGACCACGAAAGGCGGAACCTACCGTATCAACCTCCTCCCCACCACGAGTCACGTGTACTTCGGAAGCGTGACCGGCGCGACGGCGGACGGGCGGAAGGCGTCTGAACCGCTCTCCGAAGGAATTTCTCCCGTGCAGGGGGCAGATACGAAGGGACCAACGGCGGTCCTCAAGTCTGCCGCGAAGATCGATCATCTGAAGACCGGCGGCACGCTCCTCAACCAGAAGTTCACGCCGCATCTCCTTGCCGGCGACGACGGCCTCGCGACGCTCACATCCCTCATCCGCGGCTACTTCCGCATGGACGGGCACCACGTGCAGTTCAACGTCGTGACAGCCGAGACACTGAGAGACGCCCAGCAGCATCCCGAGAAATACCGTGATCTGATCGTGCGCGTGGCCGGCTACAGCGATTACTTCAATGATCTCGGCAAGGAGCTGCAGGACGAGATCATCCGCCGCACGGAACATCAGGGCTTCTGACGCCCGGCTGATTCTCTCGACGATTCCCGCCAACAGCGTTCCTTGCCCTTGGGCGGATGTTTTGCCACCTTTTGTGGCAAGCTGTCCGCCGCCGTCCTGTCCGACGGAGAAAGGGGTTTCCATCATGATGCCTGATCGGTTCATCGCCCGCCTTGGAGCAATGCTCCTCGTGGGGTTGAGCGGTTGTCTCGAAATCGAAACCACCACCACCGTGAACGAGGACGGGTCGCTCCACCGCACGGTGGTCATCACGGGGGACTCCCTGGAGATTGCGGGAGGGAACTACACAATCCCGCTCGATGATGGATGGACGAAGGAGATTCAGTCCATCGAAGACCAGAGCCAGCGACGGCGCTCCCGGCTCACCGCCACCCGGACCTTCTCCGACGTCGATGAGCTCAACGCGGCGATCAGGGGCGAGGCGGGAAAGACGATTGAGACGCGCGTGCTCCTGGAGAAGTCCTTCCGCTGGTTCACAACGTCGTACCGGTACAGCGAAGTGTACAATGACTTCAACCAATTCGATATTGTGCCGCTGACCGGCTATGCCACCGCAGAGGAAGCGGATGCCGTCATTCGGTCGGGTATCGCCAAGGACTCGACGCTTCCCGGCTACGACAGTCTGGCCCTTCAGGCCATCGAGCAGCGGCTCGAAGCATGGAAGACGCGCAATCAGTTTGAGTCGTACTACACGCTGCTCGCGGAGGGGGTCCGCCGGCTGAACGATCCCGCCCTCCCCGTCGACACGCTTGCGGCACGGAAGGAAGACCTCTTCGCCCGACGCATCGGGCATCTCTTCAAGGACGACGGATTCTATGAAGAGGAGAAGATCGCTCCGATCAATCGGGAATTGGAAAAAATCTTCGGAAGGACACGCGTCGCCCGCGCCCTTGCGCTGGTCAAAGACGAATTCCGTGAGCTGAGGAGGAAGTACGAGTTCCAAGGAGAAGTGGCCCTCAACAGATACGTGGCCAGCGTCCGCATGCCCGGAGCAATTACCGGCACCAACGCCGTCTCGACGGAAGGATCGACGGCGACCTGGAGCGACTTCATGCCGTACTGCTACGTGAGGGATTATGAGCTCTGGGTGGAATCGAGGATCACCAACGGATGGGCGATCGTGGTGACGGCAGTTGTGGCGGCTGGAGGCATACTGCTCTTGATTCTGGGGAGAAGCCGGCGACGACGCGTCTCGGTGCCCACAGCTTAGCTTCCCCACCCTGTCAGAATGAACGACGCCCGGTCACAGCCGGGCGTCTCTGTTCCACAACGCTGCGGCAGCTACGGGAAGTACTGAAACACATCCCCCTCGATCTCGAGTCCGCCGCACGGCGACTCGCCGCTGAACACGTGTTCTCCAGTTTTCTCCGTCAAATCGACGAAGACTCGCGCGTCAAGCACTTCCCTGATCCCTCTCTTCATGGCGCCGATCTTCGGCGCCCAGAGATGTCCCCGGGTTCCCCCTTTTGAAGCGGAGAGGTGCAGCTCGTGCGTTCGGTTCCGCAGAACAGCACTCACGCCGTCGGGAGCTTCGCGGAGAGAGACAAGGCGGGAGCGGTTGTACGTCATGAACCGGTAGAACCTTCCTTCATGAAACATGAAGCAGAGAAATCCCATGAAGAACCTCCCGCGCCACGGAATCTTCGCCACGGAGAACATGACGGATGTCTGGCGGTCCGGGAACGAATTCGCTTGCATCCATACCCAGCACTCCGGGAACGAGATCCCCCAATCTTTTTCTGCATATCCTTCCCCCCCATCAAAGTCCATGCTCCGGCCGTCAAACGACATCGCTCCCACAACATCGTGGTGTGCCGAGACGATCCCGTGGAAGCACTCCATGGACGGGACGAATGAATACCAGCCCATGATCCCCGGAGCGAGCAGGCGGCGCGGATACCGCGTGAGATTGCGATACTCCAGCTTACCCTCCGCATCGTGCTGTCGGTCCTTGAGTCGCAGATCGATGCCTGCGCCGCTGAAGCGGTTCGGTCCAATCCTGATCTCAAAATGCTTCGGGTCGGAGGAGAACTCGTCGAGTCCGTAGCGGAAGGAGTGGGACTGTCCGGTGGCGCCGTCCAGTACCTGAACGAACGCGTGCGCGTCGTCGGCAAGAGAAATGCCCGGGATGACGGAGAGAACCGCCGACCGGTCACGTGACACGTGCTTGAAGTACCACCCCTCAAAGTAGCCGCGGCGGTTCAGGTCGCCCTGGAACACGGGGGGAGCGTAGAGCTTCCTCAGTCTTCGAACCATCGAAGTCCTCTCTCCCGGTCTTCGCGTCAGTACCCGATGGCACAGCCGTCCTTGCGCGATTCCGATGCTCCGTAGTACACCTTCTGTACGGGATCGTACCGGATCGCCTGGTATCCTCCATAACCACCCAGATTTGTGCCGATCGTGTGTCCCATCTTCATCAGCTCACGGATGGTCTCGTACGGGAACCCGGATTCCAGCTCCACAGTCCCTGATCCCGTCATCGTTTCTCCCGTCGGTTCCGACGAGCCGCTGTGACTGATCCGCGGAGCATCTCCGGCTTCCTGGATGTTCATGCCGAAATCGACGATGTTGAGAACAATCTGCACGTGCCCCAGCGGCTGGAACGCTCCCCCCATGACGCCGAAGCTCAGGAACGGCTGGCCGTCTTTTGTGATGAACGCAGGGATGATGGTGTGGAAGGGGCGCTTCTTCGGAGCGTAGGTATTGACGTGCCCTTCCTCAAGCGTGAAGAGCTCGCCCCGATCCTGCAGCATGAAGCCGAGTCCGTCCGGGACCATGCCCGATCCCATTCCCCGGTAGTTACTCTGAATGAGCGAGACCATCGTGCCCTCTTCATCGGCCACCGTCAGATAGATTGTATCGCCCTGGTCGAGCGAGGGATGCCCCGCTTCATAGTTGCGGCCGGCCCGGGCAGGATCGATGAGCTTCCGCCGCTCCGCAGCATACGATTTGGAGATCAACGCATCGACGGGAATCGAGGCGAAGGCCGGATCGCCGTAGAATTTTGCCCGATCCTCGAACGCCAGTTTCTTGGCCTCGACAAAGAAATGAACATGCTCTGTGCTGCCGAATCCGAAGCTCTTGAGATCGTACGCTTCGAGAATGTTGAGCATCTGCAGGACTGCGATGCCCTGACCGTTCGGCGGAAGTTCCCACACGTCGTAGCCGCGATAGTTCGTGGAGACCGGTTCAACCCATTCCGATCGATGGGCAGCAAGATCGTCGGCCGTCAGGAATCCGCCCACCCGTTTCATGAACGCATCGATGGTTCGGGCAATCTCTCCTTTATAGAAAGCGTCTCTCCCCTTCTGCGCTATCGTCTCGAGCGTTGACGCGAGGAACGGATTCTTGAAGACTTCACCTTTGGCGGGGGCTGCTCCGTTGATCGTGAAGGTTTCCATGAAATTGGGGTACTTCCTGTAGAGCGGGACGCTCCGTTCCCAGTAGTACGCAATCAGCTCGGAGACGGGAAAGCCCTCTCGCGCATAGGTGATTGCAGGAGCGAGGATCCTGGGCATAGGGAGCCGACCGAATTTCCGGTGCAGCTCGAACCATCCGTCCACACATCCCGGCACGGAAACGGGGAGAGGACCGAACGGCGGGATGCGCGTCAGTTTTTCTTTTCGAAAATGATCGATCGTCAGTGAAGCAGGTGAGCGTCCGGAGGCGTTCAGACCGTAGAGCTTTCTGGTCTTCGCATCCCAGACGATCGCAAACAGGTCGCCGCCGATGCCGTTGCTGACGGGCTCCACCAGACCGAGGAGGGCGTTGGCGGCAATGGCCGCATCAACAGCCGAACCGCCCTGCTTCAGGATGTCAATCGCCACCTGCGTGGCAAGCGGCTGGCTGGTAGCCGCCATCCCGTGTCGGGCGATAACCTCGGATCGGGTGGCGAAGGGCTGACCGGTAATCCGGTCCTGAGAGAACACACACAGGGGAAGGAGACACAAGAGAAGTGCTGCGGAGCGCATGGCAAACCTCGATCTGAGGGGCAAATATGGGCCTCAATATAGACGAACCGCCTTCGGAAATCAACCCTCACCATGCCCGCAACTGCAGGACGAGGCCCGGCCATCGTCTCGGTCACAGAGGCATTTGGCAATGTCACGAAGGACAGTTATCTTTTTGACGCTTCCCGGACAATTCCTTGACACCGTTGAAGTGCCCTCAACGTAATATGGATGTGGCAGGCGGGAATTTCGGCAGTCGCTTTCCGACCTGTGTCCCTGACATCGAGAGGCCCGTCATGATCAGACTCCGCTATGCGGGAATCATCATTCTCCTCGCCGTCGCCTCTGCAGTCTGGCTGCGCGCCCAGGAGGTCCAACGTCCGCTCGATCGTGACGGAAAACTCGATCGTCTTGACCAGGAAACCGAGGCCAAGGTTCATCTCTTTCCGTCGGTGCAGGGATTTCGCGAGGTGTACCTCTTCCAACTTCCGGATTCCAGCTACGTCCTGGAAGTGTGGTACCATCGGCTGGGGCAGGTCTACAAGGACCGTCGATACCTCTCGACCGCCGGGGCCGACAGTTTTCGCACGGTTGTCAGCACGGCTCTCCACCAGTATGCACCGTTGGCGGGAGTCAACCAGGCCGGGCGCAGCAGGTTCGTCGGAAACATGTACGCCCTTGCGCTGGGATTCTACGGCTGGGGAATTCCGTACGTGACCGGTCTTGAGGACGAACTGGCGTTCGGGACCTATCTCCTGCTGGGCGCCGGAGGAATCTTCATCACCCACTCTGCCACAAGGGATGCTGAAATCAGCGAAGAGACTGCGAACCTCGCAAGCTACGCGTCCTGGCTCGGCATCGCCCACGGGGGTCTTCTGCATGCCGTACTGCACGGAGAAGACGCCACGACAAAGGGATACGTCGGTACGGCGATGATCGTTGGTGCAGCCGAAGGAGTTACTGGATTCCTCGCGGGAAATCGTCTGAAGCTCGGTTCAGGCCCCGTCGAACTGCTGGGCACCTGCACTGTGTTCGGACTCAGCCAGGGCTACGGCGTGGCGTACGTTACGGATGTGACAACAGTCCGGGGCAAGGCAGCGGCAACACTCATCGGATCCTTGGCCGGAATTCTCCAAGCGGCCCTGCTCATCAGCGCCGAGAACTACACTGCAGGAGACGCCGCCATCTTCCGGACGGGAGCCGTACTGGGTACGTACCTCCCGATCGCGTTCTACGACATCGCAGGGGGCAAGAATCCCAAGACGCGCATAGCACTCGCCGTCGCCGGCAGCTTCGGCGGAGGAGCGATCGGACACGTGATAACGCGGGGCAAGGACTTCACGACAGCTCAGGGAAACTATGTATCGCTGGGGACCATGGGGGGCGCGCTCATTGGTCTCGGAATCTCGGCGATCGCAAAAGCCCGGCCGGAGCTGACGCACACACTCACGAGTACCGGCGCCATCCTCGGGTTCCTCGGCATGTACAACACCTATGCTCCCGAGGCCGTGCAGACGGACATTGGCGAGACCTCCGCCCTGCGGATGGACATGAATCCAATGGCTCTCGTTACCGGCTTCGGCGGCCGAACTCCCGAACGACTGACTGGAAACACTCTTCCGTTCCTGACCCTCCGGTACACCTTCTGAACCCTCGGCGTATTTGACCACCCGCTGCCCCCGTCACTCTCCCGCGGCGGGGGCGACGTGGTTTTCGCCTCCCTCCGTCATTTTTCTCTTGACATTCCCACGATGATTCGTTATTCTCAGCGTGTCACTGGGCATCTTCACG
>CAYXMK010000131.1:0-7167 GCA_964465905.1 uncultured Ignavibacteriaceae bacterium
GAGTTCCTTCACGCGCTTCTGCAGTTCCTCCTTGATCCGGTAGAACGTCGGTTTGTCCATCGTGGTCTGGGAGAACAGGACCGTCTTCCGGTCGAGCGCGACGCGGTCGATTTCCTCAAGCGACTTGACCACGACCGCCTCGCCGTTCGTCTGACCCAGCAGGCCGATGACCTCAGCATGCTCCTTTTTGCCGAAGATCACCACCTGGTAGCCATCCAGATAGAACTTGCGGATGCGCTCCTGGACTTTTGTGACGACCGGGCAGGTAGCATCAATGAGTGTGATACCCAGTTCCTGCGCTTTCTTGTATGTCGCCGGAGGTTCTCCATGCGCCCGGATCAGGACCCGCTTGCCTCTCAGACCTTCAAGGTCTTCGTGACGGATCGTCCGGAGACCCTTCCCCTCCATGCGTTTGATTTCCATGGGGTTATGGATAATGTCGCCCAGGGAGTACAGCTCCGGTGTTTCGGTCAGCTCCTGTTCGGCAATCTCGATCGTTCGAACCACACCCCAGCAGAATCCCGAAGAATTGTCCACACGAACGACCACGGTCTACTCCTCTTCTTCCATTCGTTCTCTCGCCTTCTGGACCACAAACGCCACCTGCTCTTCAATGGTGAGCGGTGTTGTATCCAGCTCGATCGCGTCAGCCGCTTTCTGCAGCGGACTCGCGGCGCGCGTCGAGTCGAATCGATCCCGCTCCGCCAGATCCCGCTCAACGTCTTCGAGGGGCATCCAGCGCCCTGCCTCAGCAAGCTCGCGGCTCCGCCGCCGGGCACGCTCTGGCAGGGATGCCACCAGGAAGATCTTCAGTTCGGCGTCCGGGAGAACCACAGTGCCAATGTCGCGGCCCTCCAGAACCACTCCCCCTTCCCGCGCCAGCTCTCGCTGGAGTCGCACGAGGATCTCCCGAACCTCTCCGTAGCTGCTCACCAGACTGACGTGCCGGGTTACTTCCTGGCTTCGGATGTCTTCCGTTACGTCCCTGCCGTCGAGGTAGACACGGTTCCGGCCATCACGGCGGGCGAGGAGGATTCTGGTCTTCTCCGCGGTTTCGCGAATACGATCGCGGTCCTCCAACGGAACGCCGGCCCGCAGAACTTTCAGCGTCAGGGCACGGTACATCGCACCCGTGTCAATATGCACGAAGCCTAACCGCTCCGCCACCATGCGGGCCGTGGTTGTTTTGCCGGAACCAGCCGGGCCGTCGATGGCGATTGCGATCTTCTTCACGGATGGTGAGAATTTTAGACTTTAAATATAGCGAAACTCTGCCTGAGTCACAACCTGAGCTTGGCGTTCCGCCCCCCCGGCCGTCATCTGGTAATTGTCCCCGTTTTTCCCCACCTTTTTCTCTATGAAGAAGCTCACGCACGATCAACTCTCGGCTCGCCGCCTCCAGACAGAAAGCATTCCCGACGACCGGAGACTCCCCGTGATCACCCTGCTGGACAGCGTACGCAGCTGCTACAACGTCGGATCCATCTTTCGCACCTCAGACGGGGCTCTCATCCGGAAGCTGATCCTCACGGGATTTACGCCTCGGCCCCCGCGACCCGAGATCGAGAAGACGGCGCTCGGCGCCACACGGAGCATACCCTGGGAATACGTGACCGATCCTCTGGACGCCGCTCAGGTCTTGACATCCGCAGGGTACCGTCTTGCCTGTCTCGAGCAAACCGACGGAAGCACCGACTTCAGCAGATTGCCTCGGGATATCTTTCCGCTCTGCCTTGTTGTGGGGAACGAACTGACGGGGGTCTCTTCGCGGATTCTCTCAGCGTGTGATCTGGGCATCGAGATTCCCATGCACGGCACCAAGCATTCCCTCAACGTCGCCGTGGCGTACGGCATTGTGATCTTTGAATTGTCGAGACTGTGGCGGAGCGGCGCTACTTGAACGCCAGCGTGAAGAAGTCCTCCTTTTCCGTCGTGTGGATCCTCAACACACCTGCCCGCACGAGCTGGATCAGCAGTCGTGAGGACCTCCGGTCCGACACGTTCACGAGCTTTCCGAATTCCTTCACCGTGATTCGTTCGTTTCGTTCGAGGTAATCGAACAGGCGCCGTTCTGATTCACCGATGGCGATCCGCAGCGGCGGAGCCCCGGGACTCTCGGACCGGAGGATCCGTTCGACTTCCCGGCTGGCCAGAACCGTCTTGTCGTTCACGCGAATGAACACCTTCCACTCCGGCTCATCGCCGTTCCCCTTCTCACAGAGAGCGGCATGCGGCTTTTCCGCGCTCTCACCGACGGTGACAGCGATGAGATCTCTTCCCTTGTACGAGACGATTTCGATCACCGGCTCGAGCGGGGGGTCAACGAAGACCGTGGCCGCCGTATGGATGAGCTCGATCTCCGTCTTTTCGCTCTCGACTCCCACCACGGATCCGTCATCGTCAACCCCGAACAGGATCATCCCCCCCCGCGTGTTGGCGAACGCTGTCAGGGCGCGACCGATCTTCTCGGGCGTCGAGACCTTCCTCTTCAGCTCAAGGGTGAAACCTTCTCCTTCTTCCAGCAACTGGTCGACGTCTCTGTAGTTCATGGCGTTTGAATTCCCCTTACCAGCCGCGCGCTTCCATGCGCTGGAGGATGATGTGCGAGAAGCGGACGACGTACGCAGCGTCGGAAGATGCCCGATAGCGTCGTGGACGCGGGATCACAGCCGCCAGCCGCGCCGCCTGCTCCCGACTCAACTCAGAACAGCTGATGCCGAAATGATACTGCGCTGCAGCCTCCACCCCGTAGACGCCGGGACCCCATTCGATGACGTTCAGGTAGATTTCCAGGATGCGCGCCTTGGAGAGATTCTGTTCCATCCACCATGTCAGCACCCATTCCTTGAGTTTCCGCAGCGGGCTTTTCGAAGCCGACAGGTACAGATTCTTCACGAGTTGTTGCGTGATGGTACTGGCCCCCCGGGCCGGGCGTCCCTCGGAGAGGTTCCGTTCCACCGATTCCTTGAATTCGTACCAGTCGAATCCCTCATGCCGCCAGAACGTTCCATCCTCCGCAACGATGACAGCGTTTACGACATGGCGCGGGACATCTCTGAGAGGAACCCAGTGCTGGCTCTTCCGGAAGCGTTGTTGGCGTTCCCGCGCCTGCTCGGCATGCAGTCGCATGAACGCCGTCTCCCTCGGGTTCACCGTTTTGAGTCTCAGCACGTCACCGAACGGCAGCGTCAGGAATTCGATGAGCAGCCATCCGCCGACCACCGCACTGACCGAGGCGAACCGATTCTTCCACACCCATTTCATCAACCGCACGTGCAGTCGAGCGGGGGGAGCCGGCATCGCTGCAGGCGCCTGAGCGTTTTTGTCGTCGGTCATATCTCGGAGCCGACTACGCGCCGGTGACTGTCAAGGTAGTTCTGGAGCAGTACGACCGCCGCCATGGCATCAACTCTCCCGGAGGCGGCGGTTCGCTTCCTCCGCTTCACTTCCAGTTCCCGCAGCCGCTGCTGCGCGATCGTCGTGGTGAAGCGTTCATCCCATAGAACAACCTCAATATTCAGTTCGCGCCGCAGGACAGCGGCGAATTCTTCAACCTCGACGGTGCTCCGGGAGCGTTCGCCGCGAAGGTTCAGGGGATGGCCGAGGACGACACGGACAACATTTCGGGAATGTACGAGCTCCCGCAGGCGAGGAAGGAGGGTTTCATCGCGTTTCATCGTCTCGAGGGAAGTCGCAATGAGCTGCAGCGGATCGCTGATGGCGACGCCGACGCGTACCGACCCGTAGTCGAGAGCCAGGGTTCTCTGTTCCGTCACGTGTCGCATCTCCCCTTGTGTATGGGCCGGCCTACCCGGAGAAGCGTTCAACATCCAGGACACCTTCGACTTTCTTGATCCGCTCGATGAGCTTCGCAAGGTGTTCTGTGTTCTTCACGTACAGGATGATATGTCCGTCAAAGAGAGAACCCTTCGAGTCCATATTGACGCTGCGGATGTTGGTATCGGCATAGGCGGAGATAGCATGGGTAATGTCGCTCAACAGTCCTGTCCGATCCTTTCCGGTCACGTGCAGACCCGCAAGGAAGTCGGCATTGTTCCCCTGTGGCCACGAGACCTCAACGAGGCGCTCGCTCTCCTGGAGGCGGAGCGACACAACGTTCCTGCAATCGCTCCGGTGGATCTTGATGCCTTCCCCTACCGTCACAAATCCGACGATGGGATCTCCCGGGATGGGATTACAGCACTTGGCAAACTGGTGCATGAAATTGTCGCTCGCGCCGAAGACTGATATCCCCGAGGCAAAGTCCCGCGCGGTCGAGACGAACTTCGTGAAGAGGGAACCCGAGCGCTCTTCCCGCTGGGAGTCGGGCAGTCCAGGCTGCTTGAGACGCATGACGATCTGATCGAGGATTTCGTCCACATCGATCGTCTGTTCGGCAATCCCAAGGAAGAACATCTGCAGGTTCTCAATCTTCATCGCATGCAAGTGCTTCAGCAGGTCATCATCGTTGAGTCGTACTTTGGCCTTCTTCAGCCGTTTTTCCCAGATGTCCCGTCCCTCATCGGTCTTCTTCCGGATTTCCTCCCGGATCCACTTCCGGATCTGGCTCTTCGCCTTGTGCGTGACGGCGAATTTCTCCCAGTCCGCGTTCGGCGTCTGATTCTTGGACGTAATGATCTCCACCTGATCGCCGCTGCGCAAGAGCGTATTCAGAGGAACCATCCTGCCGTTCACTTTCGCTCCGATACAATGGAAGCCCACGTTGGAGTGGATTTCGAAAGCGAAGTCAATCGGGGTGGAGTTGCGCGGAAGGATCTTGAGATCTCCCTTCGGGGTGAACACGTAGATCTCATCCTGGTACAGATTGAGAGAGAAACTCTCCATAAGTTCCCGCGGCGCCTCATCGCTCTTCTGGTCGAAGATTTCGCGCACCCAGGTGATCCACCCTTCCAGCTCCTTGTCGATGGCGCTCCTGTTTTCCTTGTACATCCAGTGGGCTGCCACCCCTCGTTCCGCAATTTCGTGCATGCGCCGCGTCCGGATCTGCACCTCTACCAGCCTTCCGTCCGGTCCCACCACCGTCGTGTGAATCGATTGGTAGCCGTTCTTCTTCGGGATTGAAATGTAGTCCTTGAAACGTTCCGGGATGGGTTTATAGATCTCCGTGATGATCCCGTAGACGGTGAAGCAGGAGTTGTTGTCATTGGTTTCGAGGATGATACGGACGGCAAACAGATCGTAGATCTCATCGAGGGGTTTGTTGCGCCGAAGCATTTTCTGGTAGATGCTGTAGAGGTGTTTCGGCCTTCCCTCAAGCTCGTAGACCATTCGTTCCGCCTTCAGACGTCGCTCGATTGGGGCGATGAACTTCCTGATGTACTGTTCACGCTCCCGCCGGCGGCCCCTCAGCTGTCGGGCAACCCTGTCGTATTCCTCCCTGTGGAGGTACTTGAACGAGAGGTCCTCCATCTCCGTTTTCATGTTCGCGAGTCCGAACCGATGAGCGAAGGGGGCGTAGATTTCGAGGGTCTCCTTCGCAAGCCGCTGCTGCTTTTCAACGGGGAGGTATTCCAGAGTCCGCATGTTGTGCAGTCGGTCGGCGAACTTCACCATGATGACTCGGATATCGTTCACCATCGAGAGAAGCATCTTGCGGTAGTTCTCGGCCTGGGTGACCTCGTGGCTTCGGAAGATGTCGGTGATCTTGGTGGCGCCGTCGACGATGTCCGCCACGGCATCGCCGAATTCCGCCCGAATGTCTTTCAGTTCGAACTTCGTATCTTCCACCACATCGTGGAGAAGCGCTGCAGCCACAGAGATATCGTCGAGCGAGATCTCACGGGCGAGGATCATGGCCACCTGGTAGGGGTGTTCAAAGTAGGGCTCACCCGACGCCCTCAGGTCGTGCTTGTGCGCCTCTGCGCTGATCCGAAACGCACGTGCGATGAGATCCTCATCGACGCGCGGCAGGTTCCGGCGGCATGCGTCGAGAAGGACTTCGAGTTTCCGATCTTGCTGTGACAGTGCCATCGTTCAAACGGATTGTGCCGCAACGCAATCTGATGTACAAGATACACCACCCCGGCCAAGTGTCAAGCCCGTGTTCACCGCACGAGAGCGGCTACCGGCTTCCCCCCGAACGTCCTGCGAGCTGATCTTCGAGCTTCTTCAGCTCCGCCTCACGGTCGTCCAGTTTCCGCCGGACGTGCTCCGGAAACACCTGCGCCCACGCCTGGCGGGCCAGCGCTATCTGGCGCCGCGCCTCGTCGGGATGATCATCGTTCATGAGCGCACGCGCCAGCTTGATCCTCGCGACGAGCACCGGATACGATCTGTCCCCCCGCAGGGCACTGTATTCGTCCAGCAGGCTCCCCCACACGGCTGCCGCTTCGGGATGGCGGCCGAGTCGTTCGAGCGTTCTCCCCTCGAGCCACCGAAACAGCCGGTTGCCCGGATACTCCCGCAGGACGGTCCGGACGAGCTTCAGCGCCTCTTCGAGCCGGCCGCCGTCGAGGCAGATCTCCACCAGCGAGTTGAGTGCAATATACTTGTTGTGCTTCCCGTGCGAAATGTTCAGGCGGAGGAGCCGCATCCCCTCTTCCCGATCGTCCTGAATCACCCGCAGCCAGCTGAGGAATTCCAGCTTGCGGCTCTTCCAATAGTAGTACGTGCCGATTCCTGCGTAGGCATCATAGAGCGACGGATCGAGCTGAACGGACCGCTGCAGGTCCTTCACAGCCGACAGGCCTTCTGTCAGGGCTTCCAGCCAACTTCCCTCGTACGATGCGGCGTAGGACCGATACCCGGCAACGGTACCCCTATAGTAGTAACCGAGGGCCCGACGGTCGGGTTCCATGATCCACCGATCGGCAAGCTCCGCCGCACGGGAGAGGAGTGAGTCGAATTGATCTCTCGGCAACCCTTCCTGGAAGTCGACAGCCCGCGTCTGCAGGAGTCCTGCCTGGTAGAGGTAACCAGCCGGATGAAACGGTGCGACCCGGGCAGTTTCTTCGAACGTCAGCCGGGCCTCATCGTACTCCTGCCGGAGGGAGTATTCGATGCCCCGGACCACAAGCTGATCCAGCACCTCATCGGAAGAGACGACCGGTTCCTGGGCCACCACGCGGTGAGCCGACAGGAGAAGAACCATCAATGGCTGGAGGCGCATCGGTCAGTTCGTCCCGAAGATTCGATCACCGGCATCGC
>CAYXMK010000132.1:0-7108 GCA_964465905.1 uncultured Ignavibacteriaceae bacterium
GCCGAGGCTTGTGTGCGTGTCGGTGGAGGTGTTTCCGTGCCCCGGAAAGTGTTTTCCGGTGGCCAGCAAGCCATGCTCCTGATACCCTCGCACGGCGGACCGACCCAGCAGAGCGACCAGAGCCGGATCCTCGCCGTACGAGCGTGTGTTGATGACGGGGTTCAGCCGGTTGTTGTTCACGTCGAGCACCGGCGCGTAGTTCAGGTGGACGCCGATGGCACGCGCCTCACGGGCCGTCAGTGCCGCGGACCGATAGACCAGCTCGGGATCCCTCGTCGCTCCCAGCGCCATGTTCGCCGGCAGATCCGTGGCTCCATCGACGTACGTGCCCGCTCCCTTCTCGAAGTCCACCGTTACGAGCAGCGGAACAACCGAGCGGCTCTGCAGCTCATTCAACTCGGCCGCCACCCGTCGCGCATCATGCCAGGCAAACCAGATCCCGCCGATGTGGAACTCCCGGATCATCGCCGCCGTAGAATCGACCGATCGATGGACGGGGATGAAGAGCTGACCGATTTTCTGGTCAAGCTTCAGGGATGAGAGCGTCGCCTCAACCCACCGGTCATCTGTGGGCAGGAGCTGAGCGCCTGCGATCGAAGCACAGAGACACCACCCGGCGGCGGCCGAAAGGAGCGTGCGTTGTGTCTTCATGTCGGAATCTCCGTGACAACGAATGTGTGAGCGGCTACAGCGCGGCGAGGGCCGACTTGAGGTCGGCGATGATATCCCGGACGTCTTCGATGCCAACCGAGATGCGCACCAGGCCGTCGGTGACGCCGATCCGCTCGCGCTCTGTGCGGGGTACGGACGCGTGCGTCATGGTGGCAGGATGAGAAATGAGCGTCTCCACGCCGCCGAGACTCTCGGCCAGTGCGCAGAGGCGGACGCGCTTGAGGAACTTGCGCGCGTTCGCGAGCGATCCGAGATCAAACGAAATCATGCCGCCGAAACCGCGCATCTGCTTCCGTGCCAGGCGGTGTTGTGGATGGGAGAGGAGACCGGGATAGTTCACATGCCGGACCCTCCGGTGGTTCGAGAGGAACAGTGCGACCCCCATCGCGTTTGCGTTGTGCCGCTCCATGCGAACCGCGAGTGTCTTGATGCCGCGCAGACAGAGCCACGCTTCAAAGGGACTCATGATGGCGCCGATGGACTTCTGCCGGAAGCGCAACGGCTCGATCAGGTCGGATCGCCGGACCACCAGCAGTCCGCCCAGCATGTCGCTGTGACCGTTGAGATACTTGGTAGCGCTGTGCACGACGACGTCGGCCCCCAGGAGCAGCGGGTTCTGAAAATAGGGCGTTGCGAAGGTGTTGTCCACCACGGAGATCAGCTTCCGCTTCTTCGACAGACGCGCCGCGGCAGCAATGTCGGTGATCTCCATGGTCGGGTTCGTCGGCGTCTCGATGAAGATCATGCGGGTCGACGGACGGATCTCCGCCTCGACCGTGCGCAGATCCGTGGTGTCGATGAAGGTGAACTGAAGGTTGAACTGATTGAACACCATGTTGGCCACGCGCCAGGTGCCTCCATAGACGTTCCGGGAGACCAGCACATGGTCTCCGGCTCTCAGCAGAGAGAACAGCGTGCTGATGGCGGCCATCCCGGAGCCGAAGGCCAGCGCCTCCTTACCCGCTTCCAGCTCGGCCGCCTGCCGCTCCAGCACCGTCCGGGTGGGATTGGCAATGCGGGAGTAGACGTAGCCCGTGTTCTTTCCCAGTCCCTCCTGCACGTACGTCGAGGTCAGGTGAACGGGAGTCATGATGGAGCCGGTCACAGGGTCAGGCTCGATGGCGGAATGAATGACTTTCGTCGGGAAATGCATAAGAGTATTCCCTTTCGTGCTCGGTATCCGGCGATGAGAGAGATTCAGTTCAGTTGACATTCCATGGAAAATAGTGGTATTTTCCATAAGTTGTACGGCGCCTCGCAAATCCCCCCGACGTCCTTCGAGGTGAGGTTGCGGACGTGCACAGGTTGAAGCCTCACTTCCTTCCCCACTTTCATTCACTTCCTGAGGAGTTGTCGATGAAACGATCTCTGTGCCTTTTGTTGCTCGTCCTGGCGCTGTGTGCCGGAGTGAGCTACGCTCAGCTTCCGCCGCTGATTGACCGCGACCTCTTCTTCGGGGATCCGGAAATCTCGGGTGCTCAGATCTCGCCCGACGGCCGCACCATTTCCTTCATCAAGCCGTTCCTGAACGTGCGCAACATCTGGGTGAAGGAGCGCTCAGAGCCCTTCGACAAGGCTCGCCCCCTGACGGCCGACACGACCCGCCCCGTGACCAACTACTTCTGGACGCACGACAGCAAGTTCATCCTCTATGCGCAGGACAAAGGGGGTGATGAGAACTACCGCATCTACGCCGTCGATCCCCAGGGAAGCGGCACGCCCGTGCCTCCGGCGCGCGACCTTACGCCGATGGCCAATGTCCGCGCCATGATCATCGACGTTCCCCGAACCACGCCGCAGGAAATCCTCATCGGACTCAACGACCGGCGAGCCGATCTGCACGACGTTTATCGATTGAACATCGTGACGGGAGAACGCAGTCTGATCTGGAAGAATGACCAGAATGTCGCCGGGTGGATCGCAGACCTCAAGGGAGAGCTCCGACTGGGGGTACGCATGACGGAGACGGGAGGAAGCGAGATTCTCAACGTGAAGGGGGAGGAACTGATTCCCATCTACTCGGTCTCTTCCGAGGAGACCTGTTCGCCGGTGCGGTTCACGCCCGACGGTCAGAAGTTCTACATGATCACGAACAAGGGAGAGGGGGTCGACAAGATCCAGCTGGAGCTCTTCGACCTCGCGACCGGCACCTCTTCATTCGTGGAGAAGGATCCGCTCGATGAAGTGGACCTGACCAACGTCCTCTTCTCGGATGTCACCGACGAATTGCTGGCCACGCTCTACCGGGGGGACAAAATGAGAGTCTATCCCCGCCAGACAGCGTTCGGCGAAACCTGGAAGCGGCTTACGGCCGCACTGCCAGGGATGGAACTCGGCCTCGGCAGCTCCACGAAGGATGAGAAACTGTGGGTCGTCACCGCCTCCAGCGATGTGGATCCTGGCTCGCGCTTTCTGTACGACGTGGAATCGGGGAAGGTCGAACTGCTCTATCGCTCCCGTCCCAACCTACCGTCTGAACATCTCGCACCCATGACGCCGGTGCGCTATCGTTCACGGGACGGCCTGGAAATTCCTGCGTACCTCACGCTCCCCAAAGGAGTGGAAGCGAAGAACCTGCCGGCGGTGATGCTGGTCCACGGCGGACCGTGGGCCAGGGACGCCTGGGGGTACGATCCGGAGGCCCAGTTCCTGGCCAACAGAGGATATGCTGTGCTCCAGCCGAACTTCCGGGGATCGAGCGGCTACGGGAAGAAGTTCCTCAATGCCGGCAACAAGCAGTGGGGGACAGGGTTCATGCAGCATGACATCACCGAGGGAGTCCGATACCTGATCGGCAGGGGAATCGCCGATCCGAAGCGCGTGGCGATTTACGGCGGATCGTACGGCGGCTATGCAACGCTTGCCGGCGTGGCGTTCACGCCCGACCTGTACGCGGCCGGGGTATCGTACGTCGGTCCCTCCAACATCATCACGCTCCTGAAGTCCATTCCTCCCTACTGGGCGCCGATCAAGAAGATCTTCGCGGTCAGAGTGGGGGACATGGACAATCCCGATGATCTGAAGATGCTGGAGGCGCAGTCTCCGCTGAACGCTGCGCGCAACATCAAGGCGCCGTTGCTTGTCATCCAGGGGGCCAACGATCCTCGCGTGAAGAAGGCGGAGTCAGATCAGATCGTGGTAGCGATGCGCGATCTGGGACGCAGCGTCGAGTACCTCGTGGCTCCCGATGAGGGGCACGGATTTGCCGGCAAGGAGAACCGGATCGTCGCCTACGCGGCCATGGAGAAATTCCTCGCTCGGCATATCGGAGGACGATACCAGGAATCCATGCCTCCCGAAATCCAGAAACGGTTCGAGCAATTGAGAGTCGATGTCGCCACTGTGACGCTGCCGGCGCCGCCGAAAGAAGAGCCGGTCAGCACCGGCATGCCGTCGTTCAACGGCTCGCTCGTGCAACCGCATACGGCAAAGTACGTTACCACGCTGAGCATGCGCGGGCAGGAGTTCACGATCAACAGTACACGGACGGTGTCCGAGCAGATGTTCGACGGGAAGAAAATCTGGCGGGTGATCGAACAGTCCAGCGGGCCGATGGGTTCGGGGGTGGATACGCTGGACCTGGATGCGAAAACGCTTCTGCCGATCCGCCGTGCGGCACAGCAGGGTCCGGGACTGGTCACGCTGGTTTTTGAACCGGGCAAGGTGACGGGGAAGATCTCCGGAGGACCTATGTCGATGCCGGTGGAGATCGCCACGCCGGAGCCGGTGGTGGGAGACGGTGCCGGAACCGAACTGGCGGTGGCCACGCTTCCGCTTGCCGTCGGCTTCAAGGGAATCGTCAATACGCTCGATCTGATGGGAGGGAAAACCCAACGGGCGACCTTCACGGTGGTGGGGGAAGAAGAGGTCGCCGTGAAGGCCGGCGCGTTCAAGACCGTCAAGGTGCAATTCACCAAGGCAGAAGAGACGGAGCCCGGCACCTCCGTCTGGTTCGATGTCAAGAGCAGAAAGGCCGTCAAGACCGAGACAAAGCTCCCGCCGACCATGGGAGGCGGCCTGATGAAGGGAGAACTGGTCGAATAGGCAGACCAGGGAGAATCGGACTTTCTTTTGCAGAGCGCCGGACCAGTGCCGGCGCTCGTTTTTCATTTTTTGCAATCCGGGGGTATCCTTCCGTTACCTGACTGCAACAGACGGATAATATTTGCTTGACAAACCGAGCAAGTTTTTGTAACTTTTTGCCCAATTTTCTTTCAAAAGTTACCACTTTTTGACAGAAATCAATCGATTTCAGATAAGTTCATATGGCTACGACGGCAGATTTCAGGATTGGGATGATCATTCGGTTCAACGGAGAGCTCCACAGGATCGAGGAGTACATCCACAGGACCCCGGGCAATCTCAGGGCATTCGTGCAGGCCAAGCTCCGCAACCTGAAGAACGGCAGGGTGACAGAGACCCGCTTCCGGTCGGGTGAGGAGGTGGAGGAGGTGCGGATGGAGACAAAGGAATTTCAGTACCTGTACCACGACGGGGCGAGCTACCAGTTCATGGACAAGGAAAGCTACGAACAGATCCCTGTCGATGAGAAGCTGTTGGGGGAGGGGGCCCGGTTCCTCAAGGAAGGGGAGACGATCCAGTTGATGATGGTGGGGATGGACATCGTCGGTGCGGAGATACCGTTCAATGTGGAACTGAAGGTCGTGGAGACGGTTCCGGGTGTGAAGGGGGATACGGCCACGGGGGCCACAAAGCCCGCCAAGACAGAAACCGGGGCCGTGGTGAATGTTCCGCTGTTCATCAACGAGGGGGACGTGATTCGGGTGGACACGCGCAGCGGAGCGTACCTCGAGCGGGTGAAGAACTGAAGTCGCCGGCTCCGCCGCTCATTGCCCATCGTGTCGGGGGGATCTGACAATCGATCGCTCACGTTCTGGAGTATTCATGGAACTTTCCTACATCAAGAAGATCATCCGCCTGGTTGAAAACAGCGAGGTGGATGAGGTGGAGATCGAGGAAGAGGGGAAGAAGATCCGGGTCGCGAAGCATCGTCCGCCTCCTCCGCCCATCGCATACGCAGCCCCTCCGCTCTCCTCCTACCCGCCTGCGCCTGCTGCGGAGCCCCCGGCGGCAGTGAAGCCCGTGCCGGTTGAGCCCGAACCGCCCGCGGGTCCCGAAGTACACTACCATGAAGTCCGTTCTCCGATCGTCGGGACCTTCTACCGCGCTCCTTCCCCCGACGCTGATCCGTACGTGGAGGTGGGTCAGAAGATCCGGAGGGGAGACGTGCTCTGCATTGTCGAAGCAATGAAGCTGATGAACGAGATCGAGTCCGACGTCGACGGCGATGTGGTGAAGATTTTGGTGGAAAATGCGAAGCCCGTCGAGTACAACCAGATTCTGTTCCTCATCAAACCTTCGTAGTCGCTCACGCCCTTGTTCAACAAGATTCTCATAGCGAATCGCGGGGAGATCGCCCTCCGGGTGATTCGCGCCTGCCGCGAGCTGGGGATCAAGACCGTCGCCGTCTACTCGGAAGCCGACCGCTACTCTCTGCATGTCCGGTTTGCCGACGAAGCGGTCTGCATCGGTCCATCTCCCAGCAAAGACAGCTATCTGAACGTCCCTCGCCTGATGGCGGCGGCGGAGATCACCAATGCCGACGCGGTTCATCCCGGCTACGGTTTTCTGGCGGAGAACTCCAATTTCGCCGACATCTGCCGTACCTCGGGACTGGAATTCATCGGGCCTTCTCCCGAGGCCATCAGCGCCATGGGGGACAAGGCGCTCGCCAAGGAAACCATGAAGAAGGCAGGGGTTCCGGTGGTGCCGGGGAGTGATGGCGTGATCAGCGCTCTGAAGACCGCGAGGGATCTTGCGCACGACATCGGATTTCCGGTGATCATCAAGGCCACGGCCGGAGGAGGGGGGAAGGGAATGCGGATTGTCCGGGATGCCGGAGAGCTGGAAAACGCCTTTCGCACGGCGAGCCACGAAGCGGAGAAGGCCTTCGGCAATGCCGCCGTCTATATCGAAAAATACATCGAAGAGCCGCGCCACGTCGAAATCCAGCTCATGGGGGACCGGCACGGTAACGTCGTCCACTTCGGTGAGCGGGACTGTTCCGTCCAGCGCCGTCACCAGAAGCTTGCCGAGGAGTCGCCGTCGCCCGCGGTGACGCCCGAGCTACGCGAGCAGATGGGGCAGGCCGCCGTGAGGGGCGCAAAGAGTGTCGGCTACGTCGGCGCAGGGACGATCGAATTCCTGCTCGACAAGGATCGCTCGTTCTACTTCATGGAGATGAACACGCGCATCCAGGTGGAGCACCCGGTGACGGAGGAGGTGTACGGCGTGGATCTGGTACGGATGCAGATCGAGGCGGCGGCCGGCGCCAGGGTGCGCAAGGCCAGGCCGAAGCAGGATTGGCACGTGATCGAGTGCCGCATCAACGCCGAAGACCCGAACCACGGCTTCC
>CAYXMK010000133.1:0-7084 GCA_964465905.1 uncultured Ignavibacteriaceae bacterium
CAGGAAGATGGCATGGAGCGACGGCTCCACCATTTCGAAGCGGCGGATGCTCAGCCGCTCGTTCAGTTCCTGCAGCAGGGGACGCACATCCCCCTCCCGACCCAGCTCCAGTTCCGCATAGTTCTGATAGACGTCGGCCCGCCGCACCGACGGGAGCGACTTCAAGAACGAGCCGTCCCCCTCAAACGCCAGCTGCACAGTGTTCCGTCCGTACTGCGCTTTGACTTCCCGCAGCGCTCCGCTCAGCACGGGCTTTCCCTTGTTGATCAGACAGATCTCATCGCACATCTTCTCCACCTGCTCCATCTGGTGGGTGGAGAAGATGATGGCAACATTCTGCTGACGCAGTTCCATCAACACATCCTTCAGCAGGAGCTGGTTGACGGGATCAAAGCCCGCAAACGGCTCATCGAGGATGACCAGATCCGGGCGATGCAGCAACGCGCCGATGAGCTGAACTTTCTGCTGGTTCCCCTTCGAGAGTTCCTCGACCTTCGCCTGTGCACGGTCCCCAAGTCCGAACCGCTCCAGCCAGCGCGCAGCTTCCCGCTTCGCATCCTCCCGGTGCAGACCCTTGAGCGATGCAAAATAGAGGATCGTGTTCAGAACCTTGCTCTTCCGATAGAGTCCCCGCTCCTCCGGAAGATACCCCACCCGGTTCCACGTGTCGGGAGAGAATGGACGACCATCGAAGGTGACCGTGCCGCTGTCGGGAGCAATGATGTTCAGAATGGCCCGGATCGTTGTGGTCTTCCCCGCTCCATTCGGACCCAGCAGGCCGAACAGCTCTCCACGACGCACGTCCATGGACACGCCATCCACGGCGACGACCGTGTCAAACTCTTTGCGGAGATTTTCGACTTTCAGCATGAGCCGGTCAGGGTGTGAGGCGGTAGATCATGCGCGGAAACGGAACGGTCTCTCGAATATGATCGAGGCCGCACATCCACGCCACCGTCCGCTCCAGGCCGAGGCCGAATCCCGAATGCGGGACGCTCCCGTAGCGGCGCAGATCGAGGTACCATTCGAAGGCCTCGCGCGGAAGGCGGTGTTCTTCAATCCGCTGCACAAGCGTCGCATAGTCGTCTTCGCGCTGACTCCCGCCGATGATCTCGCCGTATCCCTCAGGAGCCAGAACGTCCATCGCCAGCGCGAGCTCCGGATTGGCCGGGTCGCGCTTCATGTAGAAGGCCTTGATCGTTGCGGGATACCGGTGGACGATCACGGGACGGTCGAACTGCTGAGAGATCACGGTCTCGTCCGTTCCTCCGAAGTCATTTCCCCATTCGAACGAGGGCTGTTGCTTCTTCAGAATGGCGACTGCCTCGTCGTAGGTGATCCGGGGAAGGGGCTTGCGCACGTTTTCGAGAAAACGCGTGTCCCGATCGAGCACCTTCAGCTCTTCGGAGCGATCCCGCAGAACGGACTGCACGATGTACTCGAGGAAGTCTTCGGCGAGATCCATGTCGTCGTTCAGATCGGCGAACGCCACTTCCGGCTCCACCATCCAGAACTCCGTCAGGTGACGCCGTGTCTTGGACTTCTCTGCGCGGAAGGTCGGCCCGAAGCAGTACACCTTCCCGTGCGCCAGCGCGCCCGCCTCCGCGTAGAGCTGTCCGGATTGCGTCAGGTAGGCCTTGCCGAGGTCGAAATAGTCGGTTTCGAACAGCGTGCTGGTCCCTTCGCACGCAGCCGGCGTGAGGATGGGTGAATCGATGAGCACGAAGCCGCGCCCGTCGAAGAAATCCCGAATCGCCTTCACGATGCGATGGCGCACACGCATGATCGCATGCTGGCGGGAGGAGCGGAGCCACAAATGACGCCGGTCCGCGAGGAACTCGATCCCGTGCTCCTTCGGCGTGATCGGGTAGTCTTCGGCGATCTGGAGAATCCCGACAGAGTGCACCTCGACTTCGTACCCCCCCGGTGCCCGGTCGTCCTTCCGCACCCGTCCGCGAACGGTCAGCGACGATTCCTGAGTCAGCTGATCGAACTTGGCAAATTCGATGTCAGGCAGATTCCCTTTGACCATCACGGCCTGACAGATGCCCGTCCCATCGCGCACGACGACGAAGCGGATCTTGCCGCTCGAACGGGTGTTGTACACCCAGCCCTTCAGCTCCACCTCCTGGCCGACGCAGGAAGAGAGCTCGTTGATGTACGTGTGTGCCATGTCCGGGCTATCCTGAAGGACAAAACCTGAGCAATATATCAAAAAAAGAGTCTTCTTCAAACCCCGAGAAGGAGAATCCGGGCACGAATCAGAACACGCGGAACCGTGGAGAGAAGACCCGATCAGTTTCCTGCCGGTTCTTTGGGGGGATTCGCGTCGCCCTTGCCGGGGTACTCGACAAACTTCGCGTCACGCACATCAAGGGGTGCCTGCGGGGGCTGCGACGCCGAGGGGGGCGGGGGAGGCTGCGGCGGAACACTGCGGAAGAGCGATCGCAGCTCGCGCACCAGCCGAACGAGGAATCTGATGATCAGGAGGAGCAGGATTGCAACGAGGATGTTCCGCAGCACTCCCACGTCTACGTCCCCTTCTTCATCGGATTGTAGTATTCGACGGGGGCCTTGTTGGGCCGGAGGATCTGTGCCAGGAGATCCTCGAAGTCTGCGGCATTGTGCACAAAGTCGATGTCCGTCGCCTTCACAATGAGCAGGGGGGCCGACTTGTACCGGAAGAAGAAGTAGTTGTACGCCTCGTTCAGATCGCGGATATACTCCTCCGTGATGTATCCTTCATACGAACGGGCGCGCAGCCGGATGTTCTTCATCAGGCGCTCCACGCTCGACTGCAGGTACACGACGAGGTCGGGAGTCGGCACCTTCTTCTCCACCGCACCCAACACCATCTCGTAGAGCTTGAGCTCTTCCTCCTGCAGCGTCAGATAGGCAAAGATCTTGTCCTTTTCGAAGATGTAGTCGGTAATGACCTGATCGTGGAACAGGTCCGCCTGGAACAATTCCTGTTGCTGGCGGAAGCGGCTCAGCAGGAAGAAGATCTGGGTCTGGAACGCGTACCGTTCCGGTTCCTCATAGAATTTGGGGAGAAAGGGATTCTCCTCGAACTTCTCGAGCACGAGTCGGGATCCGAGGCGGTCGGCCAGCATCGTGGCCAGCGTGGTTTTGCCCGCTCCGATCACCCCCTCCACGGCAATGTGCCGGATGTCGCTTGTTGCCTGAGCCACTACGGTTCCTTTCGGTCCCACGGAATCGCACTTGTCGACAGCTCCACCCTGCTCCCGTCCGGACACTCCCGCAGCATCCGGTCCACACGCAGTCCGGCGACAGGATCGATCAGTTCGGGCGCCAGATCGCACAACGGAGCCAGCACGAACCTTCGGCGGCCGATTTCCGGGTGCGGAATCTCCAGATCCGGCAGGTGCTCGGCAATCCCGTCGTAGTACAGAATATCGATGTCGATCTCCCGCGGCCCGTAGCGGAACGTTTCCAGACGTCCGACCTCACGTTCGATGGCTTTCAGACGCTTCAGCAGTTCAGCCGGAGCAAGCGTTGTGGTGATTTCAACCGCTGCGTTCAGAAAATCCGGCTGTTCGCGCATTCCCACCGGTTCGGTCTCGTAGATCTTCGACACCCTCACGACCTCCGTGTCGGGGAGCTGATCGATGGCCTCCACCGCCCGCTGCAAAAAGCCGAGACGATGGCCGAGATTGGAGCCGAGCGAGAGAAAAACGCGTGCCATTCAGGGACGTGACCGGCTCAATTCCACTTCCACGTGATCGACCACCCCTTTGAGGGGAGCGCTCGGTTTGCGCACCCGCACCGTCACGCGACGGACAGCCCGGAATTCCTTCAAAATGCCCTTCGCAATCGTACCGGCCACGGACTCCAGGAGAAAGTGCTTCCTCGCGAGAACGAGGGTGCGGACGCAGGCATAGACCTTCTGGTAGTCCACCGTCCTGCGGAGATCATCGGTCTGAGCCCCCCGGGAGAGGTCACAATAGAGGTCGACATCCACTTCAAACTTCCCCCCCAGCGACTGTTCGTCCGATAGAACACCGTGGTAGGCATAGAACACGGCATTGTGCAGCCGGATGACATCTTCCGGCGATCGGCCTCGGTCTGCCATCGTCAATCGGGCGTCAGAAAAGTGGAGAGAATATAGAGAACGAAAGGGCAAAAAACAACACGACGAACCAGACGCGGCTCCGCGCTCAGGACTTCTGGATCTTCGCCCAGGTGTCCCGCAACGTCACGGTGCGATTGAAGACGAGGCGGTCCTCGCTGGCATCATCGTCCACACAGAAGTACGCAAGACGTTCGAACTGAAAGCGCTCCTGCGGTCGGGCCGACCGAAGCCCCGGTTCCACCTTGCAGTGTTCGAGGATCTGCAGGGAATTCGGATTGACGAAGCTCCTCCACTCTTCCCCTCCGGGATCCTCCACGGTGAAGAGCCGGTCATAGAGACGGCACTCCGCATCCACTGCATGGGCCGCCGAGACCCAGTGGATCGTTCCCTTCACTCTCCGCGCGCTGGCAGGAGAACCGCTGCGGGTATCCGGGTCATACGTGCACCGCACCTCCGCAATGTCCCCCGTCTTCTCGTCCCGCACGACACCCACGCAACGGATAATGTACGCGTAGCGGAGCCGCACTTCCGCTCCCGGGGAGAGGCGAAAGTACTTCTTCGGAGGATCCTCCCGGAAATCGTCCCGCTCGATGTAGAGGACACGGGAGAACGGAACGGTGCGCGTACCCATCGAGGGATCTTCGGGATTGTTCACCGCCTCCAGCTCTTCGACCTTCCCTTCGGGATAGTTCTCGATCACGACCCTCAGCGGATGCAACACCGCCATCACGCGGGGAGCCCGTCGGTTCAGGTCGTCACGAAGGCAATCCTCGAGCAGGGCCACATCCACCATGCTCTCGCTCTTTGCCACGCCGATCCGGTCGGCAAACAACCGGATCGACTCCGGCGTGTAGCCGCGCCGCCGAAGTCCCGAGATGGTCGGCATGCGGGGATCGTCCCATCCCTTCACGTATCCCTCCTCGACAAGCTGCAGCAGCTTCCGCTTGCTCATGACGGTGTACGTCAGATTGAGCCGGGCAAACTCGATCTGCTGCGGCCGATAGATGCCGAGCTCCTGCAGAAACCAGTCATAGAGCGGGCGATGATCGGCGAACTCGAGCGTGCAGATCGAATGGGTGATTCTCTCGATGGAATCGGATTGACCGTGTGCCCAGTCGTACATCGGATAGATACACCACCGATCGCCCGTCCGGTGATGAGAGGCGTGCAGAATGCGGTACATGACGGGGTCGCGCAGATTGAGATTCGGCGAGGCCATGTCGATCTTTGCGCGGAGGGTCCGCGACCCGTCCGGGAACTCTCCCTTACGCATCCGTTCGAAGAGATCCAGGTTTTCCTCAACCGTTCGGTTCCGGTACGGGCTGTCCTTTCCGGCCTCCGTCAGCGTGCCGCGGTGCTCCCGCACTTCGTCGGCATTCAGGTCGCAGACATACGCCTTCCCCTTCCTGATCAACTGAACGGCGTACTCGTACAATTGCTCAAAGTAGTCGGACGCGTAGAATTCCCGGTCCTCCCAGTCGAATCCCAGCCACCGCACATCGCGCTTGATGGCTTCGACGTATTCCTGTTCTTCCTTTGTCGGATTGGTGTCGTCATACCGGAGGTTACAGAGCCCGTGGTAGTCCCGTGCAATGCCGAAATTCAGGCAGATCGACTTGGCGTGACCGATGTGCAGGTAGCCGTTGGGTTCGGGGGGGAACCGGGTATGCACCCTGCCGCCATACTTCCCCGTCCTGATGTCCTCATCAATGATGTCCCGGATGAAGTTTCTGCGCTCCGGCGACGACGCCTCTGCGCGCTTCTGATCCGGAAGTCCTTCCTTCTCCATATCCTTCACCTGAGTCTCTCGATGGCTGAACGGATTCTGCGGATTGTCTCTTCTTTCCCAAGAATGGCGAGGATGTCGTAGAGTCCCGGCCCCGCCCCCATGCCCGAGACTGCGAGCCGCAGAGGGTGAATGAGATCGCTGTGGTTGATCCCGAGCGAAGCGGCGGCCTTGTGGAGAGCCGCTTCGAAATCTTCCTTCTTCGGCTGTTCGAGCCGGGAGAACTCTCTCACCAGCGTCTCCAGGTGTTCCGGCGTCTTCGGCTTCCACCGCTTCTTCGCCACTTCGGGATCGTAGACGGCAGGGGGAGCATAGAAGTACGGACACTTCTCAACGAATTCACGGACGAACGTCGCCCTCTCCCGCATGGCCGCAATGACGCTCAGCAGATACGCATCCGTGAAGGAGCGCTCCGCTATGCCCGACCGCACCAGCTGCTCCCGCACCAGATTCAGGACCTCCGCATCGCTCTTTCTCTTGAGATGCTGGAAGTTCAGCCAGTTCAGCTTGTCGATGTTGAACACCGCCCCTGACTTCCCCACCCTTTCCAGGGAGAACTCCCTGATGAGCTCCTCCATCGTGAAGAGCTCCCGGTCATCGCCCGGATTCCAGCCGAGGAATGCGATGAAGTTCACAACGGCTTCCGGCAGATACCCCTTTGTCCGGTATTCCTCCACCGCGACATCACCCTGCCGCTTGCTGAGCTTGCTCTTGTCCGGATTCAGCAGCAGCGGAAGATGGGCAAACACCGGAAGCTCCCACCCGAAGTACCGGTAGAGAAGGATGTGTTTCGGAAGACTCGGAAGCCACTCTTCCCCGCGGATCACATGCGTGATCCCCATGAGATGATCATCCGTGACCACCGCCATGTGGTACGTGGGATACCCGTCCGACTTGATCAGCACCTGATCGTCGAGCATCTTATGCGCGATCGTCACATCACCGCGAATCACATCGCGGAACGTCAAATCTCCCTCCAGCGGCACCTTCATGCGAATGACATGCGGAGCGCCGGCGGCGCGCCGACGACGGGCTTCTTCGATCCCGAGCGTACGGCAGTGACGATCGTACGAGGGCGTTTCCTTCATCTGCATCTGCCGTTTCCGGACTTCCTCCAGACGTTCCGGCGTGCAGAAACAATATTACGCGTCCCCCTGCTCGACGAGCCGCTCCGCAAGCTCCCGATACACGGCCAGCCGCTGCGA
>CAYXMK010000134.1:0-6974 GCA_964465905.1 uncultured Ignavibacteriaceae bacterium
TGCAGTCGTTCCCCGAGACGGGCGTGCCCACCTACACCCCACGGGATTTCCAGAGTGATCAGGACGTCCGGTGGTGTCCGGGATGCGGCGACTACTCCATCCTGGCACAGGCGCAGCGGATCTTCCCCGATCTCGGTGTGCCGAAGCATAAGATCGTGTTCGTCTCCGGCATCGGCTGTTCCAGCCGCTTCCCGTACTACATGAGCACGTACGGCTTCCACGGCATCCACGGGAGAGCCACGGCCATTGCGTCCGGCGTCAAGCTGGCGAATCCGGGGCTCTCCGTGTGGGTCGTCACCGGCGACGGTGACGGGATGAGCATCGGCGGCAACCATATGATCCACCTCCTGCGCCGCAATCTCGACATCAACGTACTGCTCTTCAACAATCAGATCTACGGTCTGACGAAGGGACAGTATTCGCCCACATCCGAAAAGGGTAAGATCACACGCTCCACACCGCACGGCTCGCTCGATTATCCCTTCAATCCGGCCAGCCTCGCGCTGGGGGCCGGCGGTACGTTCGTCGCCAGAACGCTCGACCGCGATCCAAAACACATGCAAGCGATCCTGAAACGTGCTGCGGCGCACAAGGGGACGTCCTTCGTCGAGATCTACCAGAACTGCAATGTGTTCAATGACGGTGCCTTCTTCCTCTTCACGGAAAAGGAAACGAGGGACGACAACGTGGTCTACCTTGAACACGGGAAACCGCTCATCTTCGGAAAAGAGCGCGATCGGGGAATCCGGCTCAACGGATTCAGCCCCGAGGTGGTGTCCCTCAAGGACGGTAAGTACTCCGTGAACGATCTCCTCGTCCACAATGAGAAGGACACGACGCTCTCCTTCATCCTGGCCGACATGACCTACAAGTCTCAGCTGCCGCGTCCCGTCGGGATCTTCCTCTCCCTTGACCGTCGAACCTACGAGGAAGACATGGTCGAGCAGATCCGCTTCCACCGGTCGAAACGGGGGGAAGGGGACTTCGAAGCTCTCCTGCGGTCCGGTGACACGTGGGAGATCCAGTAGTGCGCAACCGTAACCGTCGGAAGGTGTGGCTGGTTGCAGCCACACCTTTTTTGTTCATCGCCTCGTCTCGCGACGAATCGTCTTTGGCCCATGCACACTGACGAGTGTCTGCAACTCATACGCTCTCGCCGGCGGGCGGTCATCACGACGCATGTCCATCCCGACGGGGATGCGATCGGCAGTGAGATCGCTCTTGCGCGTGCGCTCGTCCGCGTGGGGATGTCGGTGAACGTTCTCAACCACGACGATGTTCCTTCGCAGTACCGCTTCCTCGACCCGGCTGGTGTGATTCGCCGCTTCGACCCTGCACGAGATGGCGCCGCACTGGGAAGGGCAGAAGTGATTTTTGTGCTCGATGCCAACCACCCCTCGAGACTCGGCGCACTCCAGGAGCCCCTGGAGCGCTCGTCCGCAACGATGGTGTGCATCGATCATCACCTCGACCCAACACCCTTCGGCCACCTTGCCCTGGTCGATCCGGAAGCAGCCGCGACCGGTGAGATCCTGTTCGAACTCCTGGTCCGGCTCCTCGGAACCCCTCTTCCTGCGGAGATTGCCGAGCCGCTCTACGTGGCCATCATGACAGATACCGGCTCGTTCCGCTTCCCTCAAACCGATCCCCCCCTCCACCGACTCGTGGCACAGCTTCTCGAATGGGGAGCCGATCCCGTCACCCTGTATCAGCGTGTCTACGAGGAGGGAACCCCGAGCCGCCTCCGCCTGCTGGGCGAGGCCCTTGCCTCTCTCTCCCTCACAGCCGACGGCAGGATTGCCTCTCTCACGATCACTCGCGAGATGTTCGGACGGACCGGAACGACGGAAGCAGATACCGAGAACTTCATCAACTACACCCTGACCATCAAGGGAGTGGAAATCGGACTGATGTTCACCGAACTTGAGGGTGTCGTAAAAGTCAGTTTCCGCTCGAAAGGCGAGATCTGGGTCAACCGCCTCGCACAGCTCTTCGGAGGCAACGGCCACAAGAACGCGGCCGGGGCAAAGATCAAGGGAGAACCTCTCGACGTCGTGGTGCAACGCGTCATCAGCCGGGCATCGCAGTTCCAGGAACGCTAGGGAGCCTATGGAGTTCCGCATCGAACATACCCTCTCAGCCCTTCCGCGAGACAGTACCCTGGCGCTCTTCGTGCGCGAAGACAAGATTGCCCTTCGGAAGGCAAGGCGGGATCTTTCTCGCCAGTTTGGCATGGGCCTGACACTCCCGCTCCGTTCAGGGGATTTCCAGGGCAAGGAGGGTGACGTGCTTGCCCTCTATCCTTCCCGCGGAGTCTTCCAGCGCGTACTCGTCGTCGGACTGGGGACGGTGTCGACGATAACGCTCGAAACGATCCGGCAGGCATCAGCCGCAGCGGCGCGCAAAGCGGAATCCCTCTCCTCTTCTTCACTCACAATCGCCCTCAACACGCTTCCGGCGATTCGCCGCGACGGTGCAGCCGCGATCGCCGAAGGGGTGCTCCTGGGAGTGTACAAATTCGACCGCTACCAGACGGTCAGGAAGCCGGGAGACGAAAAGAGACTGCTCAGGACAATTCTCTTCGCTCCCGCACGGCGTTACCACCGCGAGCTTGCCCGGGGTGTCGAGGACGGACGGGTGATTGCTGAGGCGACCGTCCTGGCGCGTGATCTCGCGAACGCCCCGGGAAACGACCTCTACCCGCAGAGCCTCGCCGATGCCGCACAGGAAGCAGGGAACCGATCGGGATTCACCGTGTCCGTTTTGGATGAGAAGGAGATCGAGAAGCTGGGAATGGGAGGGATTCTGGCTGTCGCCCGCGGAAGCGCCCATCCCCCCAGACTCCTCATCCTGGAGTATGGACCTCGCGCGCAGCGACCCGTCGTTCTTGTCGGGAAGGGAGTGACGTTTGATTCCGGCGGCATCTCGATCAAGCCGTCGGCCGGCATGGCCGAAATGAAGATGGACATGGCGGGAGGAGCCGCCGTCATCGGCACCTTCCAGGCGGCAGCGGCCCTCCGACTGCGTGTGCACCTCGTCGGTCTGATTCCGGCCGTCGAGAACATGCCCAGCGGCTCATCGCTGAGGCCCGGCGATATCCTCCGCCACCACAACGGGATGACGTCTGAAGTGGATAACACGGACGCTGAGGGACGATTGATTCTCGCCGATGTCCTGAGCTACGCCGACCGTTACCGCCCCTCCGTCATCATCGATCTGGCAACTCTGACCGGTGCGTGTGTGGTGGCCCTGGGCCATCACGCTGCCGGGATGATGGGGAACGATCGGAAGACCATGACGCTGCTGCAGCGCGCGGGGGAACGCACGCATGAACGCGTCTGGGAACTCCCTCTGTTCGCTGAGTATGAGAAACTGATCAAGAGCGACGTCGCCGACGTAAAGAACACGGGGGGACGGTGGGCTGGAGCGATCACGGCGGCGTTGTTCCTCAAGAGGTTCATCGGCAAGAACAGATGGGTGCATCTCGACATCGCAGGTACCGCGATGCAGGAGGAAGCAGGTCCCTACACTCAGCGGGGCGGGTCCGGATTTGGAGTGCGATTGCTTGTGCAGTTCCTCCGGGCGCGCGGATGATCACCTGCTCCGCTGGTTGCGTTTCCCTCTCTTTCTTGATACCTTGACGCCATGGTCAGGAGAGTTTCAACCAGAGAGACTCGTTGTCTCGTCGGGTACGCGTTGGTGTTCTCCCTCCTGGCCGCGCCGTTCTCCGTGACAGGGCAGGGCGTGGAGCGCGGAGAACGAGCCGGCGCGCCGCGACTGCCCGTTTCCGTTGAGGCCTTCCCGTTCTACGCCGGAACTCCCCCTTCTCCGGCTGTCCGTGTGCACTATCGCATCGGTGACGAGTTCTTCGTTTTTGTCCGCGACGATGCCCGCGGCGTGTTCTCCTCCGATGGTGAACTGCTCTTCGAGCTTCTTGACGATCGGGGCACAACGGTCTCACGAGCAGTGAAGCTCCTCAACCGTACGCGGACGTCTCCCATCGGCGACGGCCCGGCCTCCGATCTCGAAGGCGCCGTGACGCTTTCGGTTCGCCCGGGGCACTACACGCTTCTCGTCAATATCGAGGACCGGAAGTCGGGGCGTTCGTTTCTCAATCGCGACATCTCCCTTGCCGTTGAGGCACTTCCGCCGACGGGCCTGGCCCTGATCTCGCTGTTCTTCGCGGAACGGCGGTTGGTGCCGGACGCCGACGCCACACCCGAGTTCGTCCCCCTCAATCGAGGAGCGGATCTTCTGTTCGGTGCACCGGCGGGAAGCGGCGCCCTCGTCCAACTTGCCGCCGACAGCTCCTCAGGCACCGTGTCGGTGCGATGGGAGCTGACGAACACGCCGGATCTTGCCGGCCTCCCTCCGGTCAGTTTCACAGACTCGGCGTTCGAACTCTACAGCGGCATCGCCGTCCCCGACACAACGGTTCGGTACCTCTCGTATCGTATCGCCCCGAGCGAGGGTACGTTCAAGACGCTCTTCATCCCCCTCCCCTTCGAGAAGCTCCAGGTCGGAACATCCGAATTCAGCATCAGCCTCAGCAGCGCCGGGGGCACGAAGAAGCACAAGGGTCGATTCCGGGTTCTGTGGCTTCAGCAGCCGCTTTCGCTGCAGGACCTGAATCTTGCCATCGACGCTCTGCAGCACATTGTCGGGGAAAAGGAGATGGACGCGCTCTTCTCCGTTTCGCGGAATGAACGGGCAAAGAACTTTGCACGGTTCTGGCGCGAGCGCGACCGCGACACAACAACGGCGTACAATGAAGTGATGGCGGAGTACTATCGGCGCGTGGACGAGGCCATCCGGGCGTACTCGAGCGCCAATGAAACGGACGGCTACAAGACCGACCGGGGAAGGGTCTTCATTCTGTACGGCACGCCCACACACACTCGCCGGTTCCTCGAGCCGGGCGAACCGCCTCGGGAAGTCTGGACGTACCAGCACCTGCAACGGCGTTTCATCTTCACGGACGTGCGGAAGAACGGCCAATACCGATTGACAGGGAGCGAGCCGCTGTGAAACCGTGCATCTGCGTTACCATCGGAGATTTCAACGGTATCGGTCCTGAAGTAGCCCTGAAGGCCGCCTCTTCTCCCCGGGTCAAGAGACTCTGCAATCCCGTACTCGTCGGGCCGTACGACGTGTTTGAGCACGTCCGGAAGAGACTTCGGCTGAGGACGGCACTCTCTCGGACTTCGCTTCCGGTGCTGCCGCGGGAGGGGATCGGCGTCGTCGATGTCGGGGACGGGATATGGGCGGACATTCAATACGGGGCAATCACCAAAACGGCGGGGAAAACGGCCGGGGCGGCAATCGAGCGGGCGGTGGCACTGTGCAACGAGCACGACGCTGACGCCATGGTAACGGCCCCTGTATCGAAGGAGTCTCTGAATCTTGCCGGCTTCAATTTCCCGGGGCAGACAGAGATGGTGGCACTGCTCAGCCGGTCGACCCGCTTCGCCATGATGCTGTTGACCCGGAAGCTGAGAGTGGCTCTCGTCACAACCCACCTCCCCCTGCGCGAGGTTGCGGGACAGCTCTCCCAGCAGCGGATCGTCGAGAAGGCGCTGGTTGTTCGGGACACGCTCCGCGACTTCTTCGGCATCGCGGACCCTTCAGTGGCCGTTCTGGGACTGAATCCCCATGCGGGGGAAGGCGGAGTCCTGGGAAATGAAGAGCAGACGGTCATCGCTCCCGCCGTAGCGCAGCTCCGGGACAGCGGAGTGAAAGCGGAGGGGCCATTCCCGGCCGACGGCTTCTTCGGCGCGCGCTGGTTTGAACGCTTCAACGCGGTGCTGGCAATGTACCACGACCAGGGGCTGGCGCCGTACAAGCTTCTTGCCTTTGGACAGGGGGTCAACTACTCCGCCGGACTGTCGATCCTTCGCACATCTCCAGACCACGGCACGGCAGCCGATATCGCCGGGAAGGGGAAGGCGGATCCGCGGAGTATGATCGAAGCCGTCCTGCTTGCCGCCCGACTGGCGCTCAAGCGCCGGGCCCACCAGCAGGGTGAACGACGATGATCGATGTTCGGAATGTGAGCGTTTCGTTTGACGGCCAGAAAATCTTGGACCGCGTCCACTTCACGCTGAAGCCGGGTGAATTCGTCTACCTGGTCGGCCTGACGGGAGCCGGCAAGAGCTCCCTGCTGCGGCTTCTCTACCGCGACCTCCTCCCGGAATCCGGGCACGTACGGGTTGCCGGTTTCGATGCCGTAACGATGAAGGAGAGCGACGTGCCTCTCCTCCGGAGGAAGCTGGGGATTGTCTTTCAGGACTTCAAGCTGCTGGAAGATCGGACGGTCTACGACAACGTGGCGTTTGCGCTGTATGTGACCAATGCGAAGCGAAGCGAAATCAAGAAGAATGTCCTGCTGGCGCTGGCGGACGTGGGACTCAGTCACAAGAGGAACCACATGCCCCACGAGCTTTCCGGAGGGGAACAACAGCGGGTCGTCATCGCACGGGCCGTCGTGAACGCCCCCTCGCTCCTGCTGGCAGACGAGCCGACAGGGAACCTCGACCCCGTCTCCTCATCGGAGATCATGGAGCTCCTCCACAGGATCAACATGCGGGGAACTGCTGTCCTGATGGCCACCCACAACTACGATCTTGTGCGCAAGTACCCCGCCCGTATTGTACAGCTGAAGGAGGGGAAGCTGCTCGATGTAGAACTTGCGGAACGCAGGGCCCGCTGAACGCTCACCGAACCTGCTCCACACGACGGACATCGGCGTGTTCCCGCATGAGCGCCCGTTCAATTCCCGCCCTCAACGTCATGATGGACATGGGACACGTCAGACAGGAGCCCGTCAGTCGGACTTCCACGATCCCATCCTCGCGCAGACGCACCAACTCCACATCTCCCCCGTCTTCCTGAAGATACGGCCGGATGCGTTCAAGACTCTGTTGGATGGCTTCTTCCGTCATCAGGGGGCTCCTTATCAGGATTCAGGCCGGTGT
>CAYXMK010000135.1:0-6965 GCA_964465905.1 uncultured Ignavibacteriaceae bacterium
GCGCTCCCGGCACGCCGGGACTGAGGCTCACGGACTGCTCGCCGAGGGGCATAGGGACCCCTTGAGAGTCCGCCACTACCCACTCGGGGTGCTCAAGGTAGAGATGGCGGGGAACTGTCTCGGGGGGCGGATTCTTCCCTCTCCAGATCGGAAACGTGTTGATCCAGACGTGCAGTTCCAGACCCCGGCGGTGCGCCAGATCGACGGCAAACTGCAGGGGATCCCAGCCGGGATCCTCACCCAAGCGTCCCGTGAGCATCTCCGACCACGGCTCCACCGAGGAGCGATAGAAGGCGTCCCCGTTGCCACGGATCTGAAAGAAGACCATATTGAAGCGGGCAGACCGCGCCTTGTTGAAGACCTCGGCGATCAGAGCCTGCCCCAGCTCGGGGCGGTTGCGTGCCTCCTGCGTGGCGTACTCAAAACGCGACATCCACACCCCCCGCGCCTCACGTTTGCCGGTAAACACCTCCCGGCCGCAGCCGGCGAAGAGGAGGAGCCACAGGGAAACCCAGAGCAACAGGCGATGCATCGGAACGTCTCCCGGAGACGGATGAGCGGTCAGCTGATGCAGTACAACCGCCAATGGTACACAACTCTGCAGGGAAATGCAAGAACCCCCCATCTCTTCGTTCTCCCGTGACGTACCCCTCCCTTCCGCCGCAGAATCCGCTCAGAAGGACACCCGCCCGCTCAGGTGCCGCAGGAAGACCGACAGTGCGGATACACTTGACAGAGTCGGAGAAAATCCGTTTATTGAACCGACAAATTTGTCGTCTCCCGAAAGCCATGAAACAGACCCTCGCAACGAGAATCAGAGAATCCCGCCTGGCAAAATCGTGGGAACAGTCGCGGCTTGCCGCAAAGCTCGACATCGCCACGCGAACCCTTCAGCGCTGGGAGAAGGGGGAGCAGGTTCCCGACAGCAACTACCTCATCCGCATTGCCCGGGCCACAGGCGTCTCATCGCACTGGCTGCTGACGGGGGAGGGGGCGATGTTCTCAGCAGTGGTGAGGGATCCCAATGTTTATGCTCTGCCGACGGGGCGTCTCCGCAAAGTGCGCCTCGTCTCCCTTCCCTTGCTTGCCTCCGTCCCCGGCGGCGCGCCCGGACTGATCTTCCACCCCGACTACGTCGAGCGGTACATTACGGTGGACGATGTCAGGGATCCTCAGGCCTTTGCCCTGGAGGTCAAGGGAAACAGCATGGCGCCGCGCATTGAAGACGGCGACATCATCGTGGTGAGTCCGAAGGTCGAGACACGCAACGGGGACATCTGCGTGGTGCGGGTGAATGATGAGGACACCGTCAAGCGGGTGAAGGTGGAGGATCACACTGTGTACCTGATCCCTCTCAATCCCGAGTACGAACCGATGGCGGTCCGCAAGCGCGACGTCACCTTCATGTGGAGAGTCGTGAAGGTGATCAAGAACCTCTAACCTGTGGCGTTCAGGTCTTCTCGACCAGATCCGCTGTCACCTCCTCCAGCGACTCCCGGTAGAGCTGCAGCAGTTGGGCCGCCTGGTCGGCGATGCGCTCGGCTTTGTTGAGCGTCCCGATGAACATGAGACTCTGCCGGGTCTTGGACTTGCCGGCCTTGATGCGCTTCATCTGGTGTCGATCGAACGTCCGGATCGTATCTTTCAACTCTTCCACCAATCCCCGAATTTCTCCTGCCGCCGCGAAGTCTCGCTTCATCAACATGTCCGAAGCAAGGGACAGGATGCGCCGAACCGCCGCATTCACTTCCTTCAACTCCTCCGTCTGTTCCTCATCGGGAGGCGTGTGGTTGTTGTCGATGTAGCTGTAGCTCCCGTTCGCAAGCGACGTGAGGTTCGCCGAAATGATCTGAATGGCCGCGATCTTGCGCCCATAGCGGGGAGCAACGCCGCGTTCTTCGTCTGTTGCGGATTTCATGATATCCAGCACCTCGGCAATAATCTGCTCCCCTTTCTGCGCCAGCCTGGCAGCCTCCTCTCTCGCCTCCCTCAGATCCCGCCGCCTGCCCCTGATCAATCCGCCATAGACATCGCTGATCGCCTCTGAGACCGCCGTCAGAAAAGAGGCAATGTTGCGCATGCTCCGACCGAAGCCGTCCGTTTCGATCCTCGCCAGCTCCAGAGCCCGCTCTCTCTCTTCAAACTCCGATTCACGCCGACTGTGCAGACGGTTGCTTCGAAAAAAGAAGAAGAAGCCGATGGCAAGAAGCCCAAGAATGGCGAAGAGGCCGCCATAGGCGATCGCATAGACAACCCCAAAACAGGTCGAGAACGCCAAGAACGCCGTGAAGAACCATCCGCCGATCACGGTGATGACGCCATTCACGCGGTAGACGGCGCTTTCCCGCCCCCACGCCCGGTCGGCAAACGACGTTGACATCGCCACCATGAAGGTGACGAACGTTGTGGAGAGGGGAAGTTTCAACGACGTCCCGACCGAGATCAGCGCACTGGCGACCATCATGTTCACCGCTGCGCGCAGCAGATCGAACGACGGCACAGCACCATCGGGCCCCGGTCTCATCTTCGCCTTCAGCGGATCGATGCGCTCATTGACTTTGCGGCGAACAGCAAGGGGAGTCAGACGCCGGACGATGTCAGCGATGCCGAGCGACATTCGCACAATGGCGCGGGAGAGCGCCGACGAGCCAAACCGCTCTACCCCTTCCTCCTGGCGGCCGAGGGAGACCTCCGTCTTGGTCACCGACCTCGCCTTCCGCGAGAACCACAGCGTCAGCACCATGATGCCGCCTGCAGCGACCAGAAAGGGCGTATTGGCCCGTACCGGAGCCGCCAATCCCTCCATGGTGAGCGACAGAGGATCACCGCCGCTCGAGACGGCAATCTCGAACGCAGCAAGCGCAGCCATCGGCGAGCCGATGAAGTTCACCAGATCATTGGCAGCAAACGCGAGCGCAAGGGCGAACGTGCCCACCAGAACGATCAGTCGGAGCACCTGAAACTTCGTAAACGAGATCACCAGCTGGAGCACAATGCTCAGGAGAAGGAAACTGCCAAGCAGGATCTCGACCATGTGATCGCCGATCCACGCGATCTGCATGTCGGTGAGGATGGCCGATCCCTTGGCGCCTTTGACAAGAATGAAGTAGACGATACCCGTCAGGCCGGCCGCACTATAGACGGCACCGTAGCGCCTGAACGTCTTTTCGTAGTCGAACGTGAAGATGAGCCGGGTCACGAACTGCGCCAGCATCCCGAAGAAGAAGGCAATCACGATGGAGAGACCGATACTGGAGACAATCGTCAGCACGCGCTCGGTGTTCAGGAACGCGAAGATGTCCGCGAACACTCCCCCCGCCTTCTGCACCTTGATCCACGACATCGCCACAGCGCCGCCGATCAGCTCGAAGACGAGAGAGACTGTTGTGGACGTAGGGAGCGAAAAGGTGTTGTACAGATCGAGGAGCACGATATCCGTCAGCATCACGGCCAGGAAGACGATCATCACTTCATGGAAGACGAACATTTCCGGGTTGAAAATCCCCTTGCGGGCCACCTCCATCATCCCGCTGGAGAACGTCGTTCCGACGAGCACCCCTGCCGAGGCCACCGCCATGATGGTAACACGGGAGGCAACCCTCGAACCAACAGCTGAGTTGAGGAAGTTGACGGCGTCATTCGCCACACCGACGTACAGGTCGGCGATGGCCGTCCCGAAGAGCACAATCAGAATGAAGAGATAGAATTCCATCGTCAATCCGTGGCAGCGCGACGGGCGTTGGCCCCTGCACACACTCCGGAATCACACGTCCGGCGGAGGCGCCGTAAGTTCCTGTCAGAAGATGTTGCGGACTGGAGGGATCTCTGCGTCTGAGACGCCGCAACTGACACTGAACTAACAAGAATTTTCGTACATATCCAAGGGAGCGAAGGGGGGTTCAAGGGAACTTAACAAATCCTTAATCTGCGGGCGTGGCTATGGCGGAATGACAGCCACAGGCTGGTCGGATGGCTCCGTTCTCTATTCTGCGATCCTGCTGTTCCTCCGGCCTCAGCGAAGGAGTTGTGCGCCAAGACCCGCTGGCAGTCCGCCGACCGTGACCCCCACGGCAACGCTTCCGCTCTTTTCCAGGAGGAGCGTCCATCCGCAGGGAAGCCCTAGCAAGTCCAGGAGGCCCGGATATACATTCAGGCGCGCCGCGTATCCTCGTGCACCGCCCAGGATCAGCGAGGCAAGAAGGGAACTGTTTCTATCGTAGAAGAATCCGGCAGTCCAGACGAGCGTTGCCGTCAGGGTTCGCACCCCCGTTCGGTCCTGGACCTCAACGAGCTCGCGAGTCGAGAGGCCGCCGCCCACCGTGATGTCATCGGTGTCCGTATGCCGGTAGCTGAGGCCGAGCGTTCCTTCCATGCCGGTCAGATAGAAGATCCTCCAGCGTTCAGACCAGGGCAGGTTGAATTTGAATGAGAAGTTCTGGCCGTTGTTCCGCAGCGTGCGGTCCTGCAGATGGATGAGCGGCTGAAAGGACCAATGGGCCGCATGTAGTGTCTCGCTGAAGAATTCGGGCACACCGCTGATGCTGAAGAGGAGAATGCCCAGCGGATCGAAGATGAGGAGATCGGCGATGGGATCGACCGTCGGACCGGCATAGCTGCCGTTCTCCACCGCTTCGTTCAGGAAGTGGTAGACCGCCATCGTGAAGGCGGAGAGGGTTTGCGGGCACGAGAAACCGTGGGAGTGGTACCATTCGGCGGTTGCGACATAGGTGATACCGCCGCCGATCAGATGCAGCTGGTAGTTGGGCCAGTACTGGGCGTTCTTGAACCTCAGGCTTGTTGGAAAGACCTCGGTTCTCCAGAAACGGCTCCACCCGTACTGTGCGATCGCGTTTCCCGGGCGGCTGATGTTCTGCCACACGTTCCGGAATCCCTGGGCATAGGGGAGGAAGAAGATCCTGTTGTTGCGGTTGGCAACCTGGAGGATGTCGTACGAGCCGTTGGTGACGACGGAGAAGGGGCTATAGTTGACCTGAGAGCCATAGGGGTATCTCTTGTAGAAGAGGGGATGATCCTGTGCCTCGAGGTTCTGCGAGATGAGGAAGACCGCAATGAGCAGGCAGTTGGATTTCACGGGCGGCACGACGGTTGGAACGACGGATGGTAGGAAGGGTTTGGGGGATTGTCAAGGAGAAATGCCGCGCCGGCACTTTGAAAAGAAGACTGAAAATCCGTATCTTGGCTATGCAACATGCCCGGATGGCGGAACTGGCAGACGCGCTAGCTTCAGGAGCTAGTGTCGGCAACGACGTGCAGGTTCAAGTCCTGTTCCGGGCACAGAAAGCAGCGGCCACCCCTTGTGGGTGGCCGTCTGCTTTCTTGTTCATTGATTGACCTTGATTTCAAGCTGAGGCCCGACGTTGTGTGTCGGGACGAAGTCCCGCACGGTGTCTGTGCGGGATCCTGTCTGTGGTGAGCGACCCCGAGTCCGCTTTCGGCGGACGAGGGAGAGCCGAGCCATTCCGGGCACAGAAAGCAGCGGCCACCCCTTGTGAGTGGCCGTCTGCTTTCTTGTTCATTGATGAGCGGATTCGATGCTGTCAACAAACCCGTCGTCCTGAGATGCTTTTGCTCGCCCGCCGGAGGAGGGTTCGGACCTCCAACAATGCCCGCCCATGGCCTCTGCGAGAGATCCCGACCTACAGCATGTCGGGATAACGAAGGAGGGAAAGAGAGAACTTGAGCTCTTACGGGCACCGCACCTCATCTGTCGGTGCGTGGAGCGCTCCTCCGCCACGAACCAATCTCACCTTTGTAACCAGAGTCCCACAGGGATTCCGTCTGCCGTCATGAACACGCGGAGGCGGACGGGCCGCTCAATTGCGGCGAGCCGGCTGTGGAATCATCCTGTAACCATCCCGCGACGGCATCGGCCGTTTTGACCTGGTGACCAGAAGGAAGAATGCCCACTCCGAAGAGAGAACAAGGCCCCCGACACCCTCACGCAGCGTCTTAGCGAAACCTCCCTTCCCACAGCTCTTCCAAGAACTCGGCAAACGGCAGAACCTCAATCTTCCCCACCTTGCGACGACGAGTCCCAAGCGCAACACAGAGGTAACGCTTCAGCTTCTTTTCCTCCGCGAGGGCACGGAGGGATCGCAGATCAGAATCCCCTACGTTCTTTTTTGCTTTCACCTCTACAGCGGTATGATCCCCCAGGATGAAATCCACCTCATAGCCCGAGGCCGATCGCCAGAAGGACAACGCATCGCCCCCCTCGTAGTCGCGATAGCACACGAGCTCGTGCATCAGCAATGTTTCGAAAGCCTCACCGAACTCCGTCGTACCTGCACGGAACTCGCGTCCCTGAAGGGACGCCAATACGCCCACGTCAAAGAAGTAGTACTTCGAGGAAAAGAGCGGTATTCTTTTTCTCGATCGCGTCCAGGCCGGTAGCTCGTGCAGGAACAACGTGGCCTTGAGGATCTCGAAGTACTCGTAGACCGTCGTGCGCGGGACCTGGGCGTCATTCGCGAGATTTGTGAAGTTCACAACAGTTCCATTCGCCTGAGCTGCAACGTGCAAGAATCTGCTGAAGGCAGGGACATTGCGCGTGGCGCCTTCTGCAACGATTTCCTCCTGAAGGTAGGAACCGGCATATGCTTTGAGGTCTGCTTCCGGTTCGTCCGAGAAGTAGATCGGCGGCAGAAGGCCGTGCCGAGCGGCTCGCTGGAGGTCATAGTGCTCCCCCAGTTCCCTCCAGGAGAACGGATGGAGGTACTTCGTTCTTGCGCGTCCCCCCAGCAGATTCACACCCCCACGGCGGAGTTTCCGGGGACTCGATCCGGTGAGGAGGAAGCGAAACCCCCTGCCCTCGATGAGGCGATGGACCTCGTGCAACAAGTCGGGCAGGAGTTGAATTTCATCGACGACGACAGTCCGCGACCGCCCCGGCAACTCCTCTCCAATCCGCCCGGGATTCTGGCTCAACGCCACAAACACCGAGG
>CAYXMK010000136.1:0-6934 GCA_964465905.1 uncultured Ignavibacteriaceae bacterium
GCGATGAAGATGTGCTTTCCTCCGCCGCCGCGCGCCGCCGGATATTGAGCCAGAGCTCCCGCCGGAAACGGCCTCGCTGGCGGGGCGACAACAACCGCCGCTACACAGCGCGGCGCCGCGAGCGAAACCACATTGACCAAATACTCTGCCGTCACGGTCGCGGCTCCCCGGGCGACCCACGAAGCGCCGAACGGGTTTTCCCCGCCCGGCCTCCAGGGACCCAGCCAGAACATCAACAGCACATCTCCGGAATCATACGCCGCAGCAGCTGATCCAAGCCCCAGGAGCACCCCCTCCACGGACAATTCGGAGGCCTTGAGAACGGTGGCCGACTTCAGAGCTCCCGCAAACCATCGGGCAATTTCTCCGCTCAAATCCGAACCCGCTTCTTCCCCCCCAGGGAAGGGGTCGGCATCCGTCCCGTCCGACGATACAACGACAAGATGCACGCGCGAAACCGACTGACCAATCGCTGGCGCAGTCGGCAGAAGGATCAAGGCCGCCATGAGCAGCATGGTCATGACGCTACCCGGATGCAATACCACCTCCCAACCGAATGTCGGCGGACAAGAAAGATTGGCCGGTCGTGTGCATCTCCCGACGCCGGCACGGATCCAACCCTCGGTCATTGCACGGATCTCATGGATTCGCATTTGCACTCCGCTGCGTGCGCGCGACATACTCCTCCGCCCTGACGAGGAGATCGTTGGCATCGAGTTCCCGGCGGAGGTACCTCTGCATCTCGCCCACGCGCCTCCAGTCTGAGCAGAACTGCAAGATCTTGTCCCGTTGGGCAACTCCGATCCCCCCTGCCGCGAGCCGCTGGCCCGTCTGCTGCAGCAGATGCCGATGAAGCTCCGCAACGGCAGCTGCGGGATTGCGGGCCACCGTGAGCCCGTCTTTTCCATTCGTCAGAAGAGAGCTTCCGGAAAGGACGCTGGAAAGCCGACGCAGCGAGACCGCGACGCCGGCCGTCCCGGCAGCAGGTGACTCAGGATCTCCGACGAAACGCACAAGCGCCGGTGCCCAGGATCCATCAGGGGGAAGCAGGAGTACCTCGAGGGGCACAACCGTTCTCGCGACGATTTCCCGTAGACCTGACTCGAGGACCGCCCGATCGTCCAGAAGCCCGTCGAGCAAGACCGTCACTCCGCCGGTCGCAAGCTGAGTCAGCATCTCCAGAACGGCCTTCATGTCGATCCATTGACCTGTGCTCTCTTCCAGAAGCCACTGATCCCGCGAGATGCGCCAGCGCCCAGTGATGAACACTGTGGTTCTGGTGCGAAAGGTCGCCTCGCGCTGAAGCCATCGCTCCGTCACCATCTCGATGTTTTCCCGCGTGCATCGGTCTCCCACAAGGGCCTTCACAGCGGACCGCTCCGCAACTCCGCTGTAGCGGTGCGAGAGCAATTCGGCCATCATCGCTCCACAATCTGCCAGCGACGCAGAATCCCCGCCCCTCCCCCCTGCGATCACAAGCGCCCTGCATTCGGCGAGCGTTTGCGAAGCCAGATCCTGGTCCGGCACGTATGACTGCAGTCTGCGGAAGGCACTGCGCAGGGAATCCGTACGGGAGCCGCGCCAGGAGCTGAGGGGAGAGAAATTCAGACCGTTCACGGTCAGCAACCGCCTGGTGCTGAATCCCAGAATATCCTCGGCAACGATCGGGATGAGGTTCCTTCCTTCGCGGATCGGCTGGAGATGCGTAAAACTCCGCGAAAAACTCTCCTCAACGCTTCTCACGGGCTGATCGCTCTGATCAAACACCGTTACGTCGCCGATCCTCACCCGCTGGATCGGCCGCTTATGATTGACCTCGATGATGACGGATGTCGAAGAAGCTTCCGTCGAGGTGTTTTCGGAGGGAGAAAGTACCGCGAGTTCGGGAAGCGGGAAGAATGAGCGGAAGGCTGTGGTATCAAGATCACGGATCGCGGATGCCGTGCCGGCGGCGAGCGTCCGCCGTCCGTTGAGGTAGAATCGCTCGTACTCCTGCAGGAGTCTCGCAGGCAATGCGGTCATCCTTGAACCGATCCTCTGGAGGATCTCGGACCCTCGTCGGCGATCACCGGCGGCATGGTGAAGAATGGCGATGAGCAGGAGAGTCTCATCCTTCGGATCCTGCATGTACGCAACTGCCAGCGTCCGGAGCGCGGGTCTGGTCTGCTCCAGAATCGCCTGTGCCCTCCCCTTCAGTTCCAGGCTCCCGGGCGTGCGGAAGCCCAGTTCTTCGGCATACGACAGCTCGAGCAGAGCAAGCTCCGGTTCAAGATTCTGAAGATAGGCGTCGACCAGCTGGAGGTGCAACGTGCGGTCAGTGGGATTCTTCAGAAGCGCCGCTGTGAGACTGTCCGTGTCGGCGGAGACCGTGGGACCAGGCCCCTGGGATCTTGCGGTAAACAGAACAAGCACAGCAACCACGAAAAGACAGATCGTGATTCTCACTGGTTTCGACACGTAGTCTTCCTCGTTGAACAGCACTCAGATCCCAAAACGAGCGGCCTGCCCGCCTCGGTGCGGCGTCGTCGCGGTCGAATCACTCCTCCGCCGGCGTGCCGACAGGCACGACGAGCAGGGGTATCACGTCCTTCGACATGCCCATCAACTTCTTGACGCTCTCATCCTGAAACGCGCCGACGACGGTAGATCCCAGGCCAAGGGCGACGGCCTGGAGGCAGATGTTCATGACGGCATGTCCGGCCTCAACGTGTATGTAACGCGCGGAGCGAGTGCCGTACTTCATTTCCGTCCGTTCGGGAACAGCCCCCACAACAAACACCACGGGCGCCTGTGCAATCCATTCCTGCCCCGAGGCCGCCGAAGCCAGCGCCGCGCGCCGGTCACCCGAAGCCACTTCCTCCAATCGATGCTCAAGCGGCCTATACTGATAGACGCCCGGCGTCATTCCTTCTGCGTCTCCCACCACAACGAACAGCTCCAGCGGATACGTTGCACCCGCGGACGGGGCGGTCCGCTTTCCCCCTTGCCACGGGCCCCAGGACCAACCCGCAGGAGCGTCCATCGGCTCCGTCACGCCCTGAGCTGCCCAGACGAGCTGGGAAACAACAGAGAGAGTGGATCGTTTTCGTTTGAAGGCACGGACGGATCGTCTCTCCCGAAGGCATTTCTCAATGGAAACCGAGCCGTCAAATCGCGGAGCCGGAAGCTCGATACTTCGTGATTTCCCCACAGGCATGGATTTCTCCTGCGCCATTCCGCCGCACAGCATGCAGCACGTCAAGAACAGAAGGATATTACCCAGGCACATGGCAATTCATCAGCCGCAGTATCGGGGGCTTGAGGAAGTTCGGCCCCCAAGCTCGGTACAAAGGTACAGCCGCTCGCGGGCAATGTCAAACGGCAGGAGGATCCTCCTGAGTCCTGCATACCGGCGTTTGGCATTCTCCGACCGGGAACTTCCAGACAGCCGGTGCTTGTTATTGCATACGATACTCCCTACATTGAGCGCGTGAAACGACTCCTCGTCATAGCCTTCCTCGGCGTCTACCTGCTGTTGTCGGCAGGGTTCACGCTCCTCGTCCACACCTGCAGCGGATACACCACCGTCACTCCCATGCCTCTCTCCTCCGAAGATCCTTGCGGATGCGGCGAGGAAGAGTCTGCCCGGTGCTGTACGGTGGAGCTGAGAGACTTCTCGATCTCCGACGCGCAGAAGGCCGCTTCGACAGAGAGCTTGACGACGACGTTCGCCGCACTGCAGGTTCTTCCGGCTGCGACGTTTTCCATCCTTGAGGACGGCGGAATCTCGGCGCCCGTGATCGGACCATCGCCGCCCATACACACTCCCCTCACCCTCCTCCACTGTTCCCTCCTCATCTAGGCCCCATTCGTGGTGCCGTACCTCCACGAATGTCTCAACTAGACTCTGAGGACCATCATGACCAGGATTCTCGTGACAGCAGCCCTGCTGTCGGTGCTGTCGTCTGCCACCCTTGCCCAGAACCCCCAGGTGGTCGAAGCCACCTTCAAGGCGGCAGGGAACTGCAACATGTGCAAGAACCGGATCGAAAAAGCTCTCAAGATCAAAGAAGTCAAATACGCAAAGTGGGATAAGAAGAATCAGGAAGTCACTGTCGCGTACCTCTCGCCCAGCATGACCCTTGACTCTCTGCAACAGCGTGTTGCAGCCGTCGGGCATGACACGGAGAAGTTCAAGGCCCCCGACGCGGTCTATGCCGACCTGCCGGGCTGCTGTCTCTATCGTGATTCCCAAAACACCCATTGAGTCCGCCGATCCGCCCGCTGAGTCTCTTCTCACCGTATTCACGAGAAGCTCCTCAGCGGGTCACAGCGCGCTCACTCACGGAAAGGAATCACGCCATGAGATACTTCCTGTCGATACTCGTCTGCCTGGCGACAGTAACTGCACTTCCCGCCCAGCAGGACCGCCGGCTTGGAGGAAGAGTCGTTGAGCAAGTCAGGACTGATGAATTCATCCCCATCATCGGTGCAAACGTCTACTGGCTCGGGACAACCACCGGTACGACAACCGACACAGGAGGGTATTTCTCCCTTCCCTTCCATGCCGCCAGCCGGACGCTCGTGACCAGCTTCATCGGCTACCGGTCCGATACCGCGCAGGTCGACGGTCAGGATTACCTCCGCATCGTTCTGCAGCAAGACGCCATTGCGCTTGGCGACGTCGTGATCTCGGCCTCTCGTCCCTCGACCTACCTCGAGTACACGAACACCCAGAGGACGCTCGTCATGACCGAGAAGGAGCTCTTCAAGGCCGCCTGCTGCAACCTCTCGGAGAGCTTCGAAACGAATCCGTCCATCGACGTCACCTTCACGGACGCCGTGACCGGCACGCGCCAGATCGAAATGCTCGGCCTGGCCGGGACGTATTCCCAGATCACGACGGAAAACGTTCCGACGATCCGGGGACTTTCGTCGAACGCCGGACTGACCTACGTGCCCGGCACATGGATCGAGAGCATTCAGATATCTAAAGGGGTAGGATCGGTAGCCAACGGCTACGAATCGATGACGGGACAAATCAACGTAGAGTTCCGCAAGCCCGACAATGTCGAGGAGAAGAGTCTCTTCCTGAATCTGTTCGGCGATCAGGATTTGAGGATGGAGGGGAATCTCAACATCCGGCTCCCGGTGAGCGAAACCTGGTCTTCCATGACCCTCCTCCACGGCAGCACCCGACAGCGGGCAGTTGACGCAAATGGGGACCGGTTTCTCGATATGCCGCTCACGTCAACGCTGAATCTCCTCCAACGCTTCCACTACCTGGATCAGGCTGGACTTTTTTCCGAATTCGCCCTCCACATCGTTTCGGATCGAAAGGACGGAGGCACGATGAGAGGAGTCGGAACTGACCCGGCGGTCCTGGCGCAGTCTGCCCAGGAGTACGCGTTCGGCATCGATGCGCGGAACGTCCGCCTGACGGGAAAGACCGGCTACGTGTTCGACCAGGTCGTCGGGCGCAGTGTCGGGTTTCAGTGGTCATACGCTTCTTACCGCCAGAACGCCTTCTTCGGGAGTCGGCTGTACAACGGGCGGGAGTCCAGCGGCTACGCAAACCTCATCTACCAGACGCAGGATCAGGAAGGTCACCACAAGATCCGGTTTGGCACCAGCTTCGTCTATGACGCCTATGACGAAGCTTTCGAAGGAATCTCCCTCAAAAGAATCGAGCGCGTTCCGGGAGCCTTCGTTGAGTACACCTTCAGCCGCGATGATGAGCTGGCGGTTACGGCCGGATTTCGAGCTGACCATCACGGCATCTTCGGCTCATACCTCACGCCTCGCCTCCACATCCGCTACACGCCCGATCCGGACTGGGTGATCCGGGCCGTGGCAGGGCAGGGACGGCGAACGGCCAATATCTTTGCCGAGAACGCCTCTTTCCTCGCAAGCTCCCGCGCCCTGAGCATCAGCCCATCCCGTCAGGGTTACCCCTTCGAGCAGGAAGTGGCATGGAACTACGGTCTCAATTTCACACACTACTTCCTCTGGGACTACCGGGAAGCGACACTGACGGTGGATGCCTACAGGACGGAGTTCAGCCAACAGGTCGTCGCCGATCTCGACAGGAATCCGCAGGCGGTGTACTTCGCCGATCTGGCCGGCGCATCGTTTTCGAACAGCGTGCAGGCGGAGCTGAACGTGCAGCCGGTGGAGCGCCTGGACCTGCGTCTTGCCTACCGCTACCTGGACGTCCGGCAGACGATCAACGGTACGCTCAGGGAACGGCCCCTCACCGCGAGGCACCGGGCGTTCGTGAATGTCGCCTACGCGACGGAGCGGAGCAGAGACGATGAGGCGCAGATGCTCTACGACCTGACAGTGCAATGGTACGGCGCAAAGCGGATCCCCGATACGTTCGCGAATCCCGAGCCATTCAGAGTGCGCAGTTCCTCCCCCTCGTATGCACTCCTCAACGCACAGATCACCCGTTCATTCTTCACCGGAATGGATCTCTATCTCGGGATCGAGAACCTTCTCAACTTCACCCAGCCGAATCCGATCCTCGATGCGGCCAATCCGTCCAGCATCTACTTCGACAGCTCCCTGATCTGGGCGCCGGTCGTCGGGCGGATGGCGTACCTCGGCGTCCGCTGGCGCATCTGATCTTTCATTGTACACCTTCATCGGCGGCTCCGGACAAAGCGTCCGGGGTCGCTGTTTTTGCCCGGCGGCCCCGCGTGCAGGAATGCGCTTCTCGGGAGCATTTCGTATATTCCCCAAACCCTTCTGGGAAACGCCATGGAGCGAGCGCCGGATCCTGCCGCATCAATTGCCGTAACGTCTGAAGAATCATCCGCCCGACGCGAGATCCCCTTCAACTACACTTCCGCCGACGACGAACAGGTCATTCGCCTGCTCTTCGGTTCGCATGCCTGGAATCTCCTGGAACGCCTCCGTTCCCAGAGGGTCACCGGCAGGTCGTCCAAGCTGC
>CAYXMK010000137.1:0-6930 GCA_964465905.1 uncultured Ignavibacteriaceae bacterium
TGACCCGCACCGGATTCCCATGAAAGCCGTCATCATGGCGGGAGGGTTTGGCACCCGCCTGCGCCCGCTCACCTGCAACATCCCGAAGCCGATGGTTCCCATGGCCAACAAGCCCATGATGGAACACATCGTCCGCCTCCTGAAGTCCCACGGCATCCGAAACATCGTTGCGACGCTGTTCTATCAACCCGACATCATCACCGGATATTTCCGTGACGGCAGCGCGCTCGGCGTGCAGATGTCGTACCGGAAGGCCGAAGCAGACCTGGGCACGGCAGGAAGCGTGCGAAACGCAAAGGACTTCCTGGACGAGCGGTTCGTCATCATCAGTGGAGATGTTCTCACCGACTTCGACCTGACAGCCGCCATCCGCTACCATGAAGAGCGACGGTCGCTGGGGACCATCTTGCTGACGCGCGTCCCGAACCCGCTGCAGTTCGGCGTCGTCCTGACGAACAACGAGGGAAGAATCAATCGGTTTCTCGAGAAGCCGACGTGGGGAGAAGTGTTCAGTGATACCATCAACACCGGCATTTATATCCTCGAGCCCGAAGTTCTCGACCTGATCCCCGCGGGCGAGGAGTTCGACTTCAGCAAGAACCTCTTTCCGCTGATGCTTGAGCGCGGAATGCCCCTCTACGGCTACGTGGCCGACGGCTACTGGCGCGACGTCGGGAACCTGAACGAGTACCAGGACGCGCACATGGACATCCTGCTGGAGCGCGTGCACGTTCCTCTGGAGGAGACCCGCAACGGACAGATCTTCACCGGCGAGGGTGCCCGAATCGACACAGATCCTGCCAATATCACCGGCACCGTGATTGTGGGGAAGCACTCGCACGTCCATCCGGACGTTATGCTCTCCAATTCCGTCATCGGTGACGAGTGCGTCATCATGCCTGGAGCGGTCATCCGCAACTCCGTGATCTGGAGCGGTACGCACATCGGTGCCCGGGCCGAGCTGACCTCGGATGTCATCGGATCGAAGTGCTCGATCGGCAACGAGGCGCGGCTAGCGGAAAACGTCTTCATGAGCGACGGCTGCACCATCGGGAACCGGAGTCACATCTTCGCCAACGTCAAACTCTGGCCCGAAAAGGTTGTCGAGGACGGTGCAACGGTCACCCGGAGTCTGGTCTGGGAAGATCGTTGGTTGAAGGAGCTGTTCACCAACAGCCGCGTGAGCGGTATTTCCAACATCGAGATGAATGCGGAGTTCGCCGCGAAGCTCGGAGCGGCGTTTGGAGCGTACCTGGGAGCAGGTGCAACCGTCGTCACCAGCCGGGATTCGGACAACGTTTCGCGGATGATCAACCGTTCCATGATCTGCGGCTTCATGTCCGCGGGCGTCAACTGCAACGACCTCCGGGCGACCTCGATTCCCATCGTGCGCCACGAACTCCGGAGCGGCATGGAGAAGGGAGGCATCCATGTCCGCAAGTCGCCGTTCAACAAGAACTTCACGGACATCATCTTCTTCGACGCGGGCGGCAAGGACCTTCCCTCCAGCAAGACGAAAGCCATCGAGCGCCTCTTCTTCGGAGAGGATTTTGCCCTGGCCTCGTACGACGGCGTGGGCTCGATCGCATTCCCCGAGCGGACGACGGAAAGCTACATCGACCGGTTCCTCGATACCATCGATGTGGATGCCATCCGCACGGCCAATCTGAAGCTGGTCGTCGACTACTCCAACGGTATCGCCTCCACCATCTTCCCCAACATCCTGGGGAACCTCAACGTGCAGGTCGTTTCCCTCAACGCGTACCTCGACAAGAGGCGCCTCACACGCTCGAAGGAAGAGTTCGATCAGTCGGTGCGGGAGCTCGCCTACGTCGTCACCGCCCTCAAGTATGACGTCGGGTGCATGCTCGACGCCGGCGCCGAGAAGATGTTCGCCGTCGACGAAAACGGTCAGGAGATCCAGAGCGATCGCCTTCTGACGCTGATGACGAAATTCGTCGTGCTGGCGAATCCCGACGTGAAGACGATTGCCGTGCCGATTTCCGCGACGGGGGAAATCGATCTCCTTGCCCGTCACCACGGTCTCTCCGTGCTGAAGACGCGCGACAGCCACCTGGCACTGATGGAAGCGGCGAGTTCCAAGAAAATCCGCTTCGTGGCCGGCACCAAGGGCGGGTTCATCTTCACCGACTTCCTCTTTGCCTCCGACGGCATGTACTCCGTAGCGAAACTCCTGGAATGCATGGCGAAGACCAAGAAGCGTCTCGGTGAGCTGGACCGAGAGACCCCCCGTCTCCACCTGGTGAAGAACAACATCCCGTGCCCGTGGCAGATCAAGGGCAAAGTTATGCGGCACCTCATGAAGGACACGGAAGCACTCAAGCGGGACCTGATCGAAGGAGTGCGCGTGTATCCGCTGGGATCCTCTTCCGACACGTCGGTGTTCCTGAATCCGGACTCCTCCCGGCCGATCTTCCACATCAACGCGGAATCCCACGACCCCGCCATCGCACGACGGCTCTCGGAAGAGTATACAGGAAAGATCGCCGCCTGGATCACGGAGGAATAGGTCCACGCTGGTCTTTGAACGGTTGACGCCATGACAAGCATCAAGATCACCGACATCCTCTCCGAAGACGTCGTCCGCACAAACCTCGAGGGCACCACGAAGGACGAGGTCATCAACGCCCTGATCGAGGTGGTGGGCTCGCAGCCGGCGGTCACCAACAAGGAGAAAGTCCGCGAAGCAATCTTCGAACGCGAACGGATTATGTCCACGGGGGTGGGGAAGGGATTCGCCGTGCCGCACGGCAAGACGGATGCTGTGACAGACATCGTCGGAGCGTTTGCCGTCACCGCCCATCCGGTGGATTACCAGTCGCTCGACGAACAGCCGGTCCGGCTCCTCTTCCTCCTCGTGGGACGGGACAACATGGTGGGCCCGCACATCAAGCTGCTGAGCCGCATCTCGCGTCTCATGAACAAGGACGAGTTCCGCCAGAAGCTCCTGAACGCGGCTACGCCGGCGCAGATCATCGAGGCCTTCCAGCAGGAAGAGGCCACGTACCTCGAATCCTGATCTCCCGCACCCGCCGGGCGCTTTCTTCCCTCCTCCCTTTTTCATACATTACGCCGCATCGATCCCCTTTCGAAAACCATGACCGACCAGTACCGGTCCATCAAAGGGACCAAGGACATACTCCCCGATGAGGCGGAGGTCTGGCAAACCGTCGAGGGTGTCGTCCGCGACGTCATGAGAGCGTTCGGTTACCGGGAGATCCGGACGCCGCTGTTTGAAGCAACCCGACTGTTTGCCCGGAGCATCGGCGAACTGACCGATATCGTCGGGAAAGAGATGTACACCTTCACGGACCGGAGCGGCGAAAGCCTGACGCTCAAACCGGAAGGGACTGCATCTGTTCTGCGAGCGTACGTACAACACCACCTCGGCCGCCAGTCTCCCCTCACCAAGTTGTACTACGTCAGTCCCATGTTCCGCCAGGAACGCCCTCAGGCCGGTCGTCTCCGCCAGTTTCATCAATTCGGCGCCGAAGCTCTGGGCTCTTCATCGCCGGCGCTCGATGTGGAAGCCATGATCCTCCCCCTCGAAATCGCCCGCCGCCTCGGCGTCTCCCGACTGTCGCTCAGGATCAACTCGGTAGGCTGCGAGAAATGCCGCCCTGCCTACAGAGCGCTCATCGTCAGGGAGCTGCAGGCCGTCGCCGATCAGCTCTCGGAAGAGAGCCGCAGCCGGCTTTCCCAGAATCCTCTGCGCGTGCTGGACTCGAAGGACGATCGTGACCGACGGCTCACCGCGCATCTTCCCTCCATGACCGAACACCTTTGCGAAAACTGCCGGACGCATTTCGAGGAAGTCCGGCAGATCCTTGCCGAGTGCGGACAGCCGTTCCAGCTGGACCACCGGATGGTGCGCGGGCTGGACTACTATACCAAGACGGCCTTCGAGATCACGAGCACGGCGCTCGGAGCGCAGAACGCGGTGGCCGGCGGCGGGCGCTATGACTTGCTGGTACAGGAACTCGGAGGGGATCCGACACCCGGTGTCGGGTTCGCGGCCGGAATCGAACGGCTGATGCTGATCCTCGCCGAACAGCGGCAGTCGACGGCAACCGACCGTCGTCCCGATCTCTTCATCGTGGCGCCGGACGACCGGTCCCGGCGTTGGGCCTTCACGACCGCCCTGCGACTGCGATCCTCCGGCCGGAGCGTCGAGCTCGATTACCTCTCCCGAAGCGTCAAGGCACAGATGAGGGAGGCAAACCGGCTGGGCGTTCGGTACGTCCTTGTTGCCGGTGAGACCGAACTCTCGTCGGGGTCTGCCACTCTCAAGAACATGGAGACGGGAGAGGAAACCCGTGTCCACCTCGACCGCCTCGACGCCGCCCTCGGATAGCCATGGGACAGAAGAAGAAGCAGAAGCCGCCGGAGTACCGTCTCCACGTCTTTCATCACACCGACCCGGATTCGGGGGCACGGTCGGTCGTTTTTCTGTTTCTGACCGTCAAGGAATTTGCCAACTTCAACTACGAAATCCTCCTGGAGGCCGACCGGCAGAATCATTCCCTGACCCTTCGGATTCTCGGGATTCATGCACCGAGGGGTATCATGCCGGGATGGGGACCCGCGCGCGGCTACCGGAAGTTCACGGACCTTCAGGGGCACTGCATGGTCACCGTCAGGAAATCGGCGAAGGACTCTGCCGAGCTGGAGATCGACGTCCGTCCCGACTCGATCGTCCTCCTGCGTACGAGTTCTGCCCCATTCCTGTCGGTCTCCACTGAGCCCCCGCCCCTCTGGGGGGAAGGTCATCCAATTGCCCCTTGACCCTCCAAACGCCTATGTGCCCGCGACTTCTTGAAATCGGTCCCATTACGATCTACAGCTACGGCCTGATGCTTGCTCTGGGTTTCATCGTGGCAAGCTACCTGCTGTCTCTCGAACTGAAGCGGAAGCAGGTAGATCCAAATCTGGCGGGGAACATTACGATCGCGGCCCTCGTCGGCGGCATCGTCGGTTCGAAGCTCTGGTTCCTCGCCGAGCACTGGGGGAGCTTCCTCGCCGATCCCGTCGGGATGGCGTTCTCTCCCGGCGGCCTCACGTTCTACGGCGGCTTCCTCGCGGCGGCACTCACCATCTATCTCTACCTCCGCTCGAAGAAGATCCGCTTCTTGCTTGTTGCCGATGCCGTGGCGCCGGGGCTCCTGCTTGGCTATGGCGTCGCCCGGATCGGATGCCATTTATCGGGAGATGGGGACTACGGGTTCCCGACAACCCTCCCCTGGGGTACGGACTATTCGAAGGGTGTGCTTCCTCCTTCCCAGGCATTCCGAGACCTTCCCGAAATCGCCAGCCAGTATCCCGGCGGGATTGTGCCCGATACAACTCCCTGCCACCCCACGCCGGTGTACGAGCTCATCCTCTGCGCCATCCTGTTCGCCGTGATGTGGAAGTATCGCCGCGCGATCGTACGGGAGGGGAAGATGTTCATGCTCTACCTGATGCTGGCAGGATCCGAACGGTTCGTGATCGAGTTCATCCGCATCAACCCGCGCATCGTCTTCGGGCTGACACAGGCACAGGTGATCGCCGCGGTTCTCATCGCTGCCGGCATAACAGGATGGATCGTCCTCTCGCGGCGCCCGGACCCGCACCAACGTCCATCGGCTCCATGAACGCCCTTTCGTCGGGTTCAGTCTCATTGCTCACGGGGCGGCAGCCCGTTCTCGAAGCCCTCAAGAGCGGGCGGCCGATCGAGAAGATCTACGTCGCCTTCGGATCGCACGGGAGTGTGATCGAGAAGCTCAAGAACCTCGCGCGGCGCGGCGGCATCCCCGTCGTCGAGCTGAGCAAACAGCGTTTTGCCGAGCTGGCGGGGGACCAGCATGCTCAGGGCGTTGCCGCCCTGCTTTCCCCGCGCGCATACACCGACGTGGATGCCCTGCTCGAAGCGGCACGGGCCCGGAACGAGCAGCCGTTCTTGCTGTTGCTGGATGAGATTGAAGATCCGCACAATCTGGGCGCTCTCCTCCGTACTGCCGAATGTGCCGGCGTGCATGGTGTCATCCTCCCCAAACACCACACATCGCCGCTGACGCCGACGGTCGTGAAGGCCTCAGCCGGCGCATCCCTCCATCTACCGATCGCGAAGGTGACCAACCTGGCAAGCACCATCGAAACGCTGAAGCACGAGGGGATCTGGGTGGTGGGGACAGACGACGGCGCACCGACATCCTACCGCGACGTCGACTATCGGGGCGCCGTGGCGATCGTGATCGGAAACGAAGGAAAGGGAATGCGACGGCTGGTCAGAGAGCGGTGCGACACGCTGGTGCGTATCCCCGTCTTCGGCAAAATCCAGTCGCTGAACGCCTCCGTGGCGGGAGGGCTTGTGCTCTTCGAGGTCCTTCGCTCCCGGGGATCTGCCTAGACGTTCTTCCGCCGAGGACGCGGCGGAGCTCCCTTCGGACCGGCGTTCCGGGGCGCTCGTCTCAACTCCACCCGGCGGGGTCGGACGTCACGCTTCTGTCGATTCGGAAGACCCTTCATTTCCCCCTTCCGTCCTCGTCAATCCGTAGCGTTTCATCTTCGTGTAGAGATGGCTGCGCTGGATATCCAGCGCCTCCGCCGTCCGCGAGATATTCCACTGATGCAACTCCAGCTGGCGGCGGATGAACGATGCCTCCGCCCGCTCTTTGAATTCCTGAAACGTTCCTTCAAGAGTCAACAGTTCTCCTCCCGGTGCGGGTGCCGCCGCCGCGAGGAATCCGAGTGCTTCGGGCTGGATCACAGAACCCTGCGCCAGAATAACGAGACGTTCCACAGCATTCCTCAGCTCGCGCACATTTCCCGGCCACGGAAATTTCTTGAGGATCGCCATGGCCTCCGGAGACAGCGTGCGTCGGGGCAGGCCGTTGCGAGCGCAGACATCGTCGATGAATGCTTCGGCAA
>CAYXMK010000138.1:0-6900 GCA_964465905.1 uncultured Ignavibacteriaceae bacterium
TTCAGCGACCACGGCCGCGCCAATCACGCCCCCCGCGAGCAGGGCAATTCTCATGCTCGAGCTCCCTCGGCGAAAGACTCCTCCTCTTCCCCGCCCGGCATCTTCCTGTTGCTTCCTTCCCCCGCGCGTCGCGCCCGGCCACTCCACCGCTGTTCCGCACGCCGAGCAGGCATCATCCCCCCACCGGAGTGCCGCACCGCATTCACCACACAGGAACTCTGGCCTCATGCCTCCAGCCCCGCGGCTTCATCCGCCGTCTTCTTCAGGTTCTCATCCACCATATGCTTGAGGTCTTTCGATACTTTGAACAGCGGCACGAAGTGCTCCGCCACGACGACCTGCTCGCCAGTCCTTGGATTCCTCGCAATCCGCCCTTTCCGTTTCTTCACCTTGAAGCTCCCGAAACCGCGGATCTCAATATTCTTCCCCTCCTTCAGTGCATTGATCACCGTCGAGATGAACCCGTCCACCACTGCTTCCGTCTCCACCTTCGTAAGCCCGGTGGCGGAGGCAATGACATCAACGATATCCGCTTTCGTCAAGGGAGTTGCTCCCGTCTGTTAGTATGGAGGATTGTACTTGTATTGTACGAAGGGCTGGTACAGGACTTCGTCGCGGAGGGCCCGAAGGTCGCCCGCCGCGACGCCGAGGAGGCGGTCAAGTAACGACTCCTTCTTGCGCTCTTTCACGATCTTCGGCTTTCCGGTGATCCCGGCGAGATCCGCCGCAAGTGCGATGGCGTCTTCATACGTTCCGAGCGTATCCACGAAGCCAAGCTCATATCCCTGGCGTCCGGTGAAGACGCGACCGTCAGCATACTTGAGCACATGTTTCCGGTCGAGCTTGCGCTCCCGGGCAACGACGTCCACGAACTGGTCGTACACATCGGCCAGAAGCTGATCGAAGTAGCGGGATTCATCACTCGTCGGCTTGCGGAAGGGAGATCCCGAGTCCTTGAACTTGCCTGTCTTGTAGGTCGTCGCATCAACACCGATCTTCTGAAGCAGTTCGCTGATATGCACAAACTGGAAGATCACGCCGATGCTTCCGGTCAGCGTGCCTGGATTTGCAATGATGCGGTCGGCGCCACAGGCGATGTAGTAGCCCCCGCTGGCGGCGACAGATCCCATCGAGGCCACCACCGGCTTTCCACCGTCGCGGGCCTTCTTCACCTCCTCGAAAATCTCCTGACTCGCGGCAACGCCGCCCCCCGGTGACTCGATGCGAAGCACGATGGCCTTGACGCCTGAACTCTCACGGTACTTCTTGATCTGCCGGACGACATCGTCGGAAGAGAGAATCGTCTCTTTGACCTCAACAATCGCGACCCGCTCGCCCGAGGAAGGAAGGGCGTCTTCGTCCGGAGTGAGGACCAGGCTGAAGAGGAAGAGAAGGAAGACGGAAGCGAGGAGCAGAAAAACCCCTGCGATGATCCCCACGATCCACTTCGACGTGCTTGACATGCCCATACCGGAGAGGCCGTAAGTGATTGAATTGTCGATAATTATACCAAATTGACTTGTCAAAGTCAACGGCAGTTCACCATAGCGACAGCTTGAGTTGTGGAGGGAAAACGCCCTGAAAGGATGCCGGGAGGGAAGCGGCCGCTCTTGCTCTGCCTCAGGAAAGGCCACTTCAATGATACGCCGGTGCCGATGCTGACGGCGAATGCAGAGGGCAGGCGTCAGGCCGATGCGCGCATCGCGCGGACAAACGTCCCTCCGCGGTGCGATGGAAGAGAGGGGTGAGGGAAGCTCTCGCTATGCCAATCCGTGGTGCGTCAGGTAGCGCTCGGCGTCGATCGCCGCCATGCACCCCGTACCTGCGGCGCTCACCGCCTGTCGGTAGGTCGGATCTGCCACATCTCCTGCGGCAAATACTCCCTCGATGTTCGTGGCGGTGCTGTGAGGTTTGGTAATGATGTACCCGACCGGATCCATATCGAGCTGGCCCGCAAAGATCTTCGTGTTCGGCTGGTGGCCAATAGCGAGGAAGAGTCCGTCGCACTTCAAGTCCGTGACCTCACCCGTCCTGACGTTCTTGAGTCGGACCCCGGTGACGGCCTTCTTACCGTTCTGCGTTGTTCCGAGGACTTCCTGCACAACGCTGTCCCAGACGAATTCGACTTTCGGGTTCTTCATCACCCGTTCCTGCATGATCCTGGATGCGCGGAGCTCGTTGCGGCGATGGACGATCGTGACTTTCGAGGCGAACTTGGTCAGGAAGCTCGCTTCCTCCATAGCGGTATCTCCTCCACCCACCACGACCACATGCTGGTTCTTGAAGAAGAACCCGTCGCACGTCGCGCACGCCGATACGCCGTAGCCCATGTATTCAGCTTCGGACGGGATGTTCAGGAGCTTCGCCGACGCTCCCGTCGAAACGATGACAGCATCGGCCGTCACGACAGAGTCTTCCACCGTCAGGCGAAAGGGGCGTTTCGAGAAGTCGACGGACGAGACTTCCTTGTAGATCGACTGTGCGCCGAAGCGATGGGCCTGTTTGCGGAAGAGGTCCATCAATTCAGGGCCCATGATTCCGTCGGGAAATCCGGGGAAATTTTCCACTTCCGTCGTGATGGTGAGTTGGCCTCCGGGCTGAATGCCTTCGAAGACAACCGGGGTCAGGTTCGCGCGACCTGCATAGAGAGCGGCCGTCAGTCCGGCCGGTCCGGAACCAATGATCACGACCTTGTAATGGGCAGAATCCGGCATAGTGCTGTGCTCCTTCGTCATGCTGATATGAGATGCTGGCAAGGGGGCATTGGATTCAAGACGCCGGCGGTGTTTTCGCGCCCTGATTCCTGAGCACGGCCCGTGCATTACGAGACAGGCCGATGTTCTTGGCGCGCTTCAGGGCGCTTTTCCGAAAACGCTCGGCAAACGCCCCGTCGTCCAGCCCGATCAGTTCCGTGAGAACCGGCCGCAGTGCCCAGGGTCTCGGCCGAAACGCCGGCTCCCGGCTCTCCTGCCGAAAGCGATTCCAGGGGCAGACATCCTGACAGACATCGCACCCGAAGATCCATCCCTCCAGTCGCTCCGCAATCTCTTCCGGGATTTCACCCCTGTGTTCGATCGTCTGATACGAAATGCAGAGCCGGGCATCGAGCTGGTAGGGAGCGACAATGGCCCGGGTCGGACACGCATCAATGCAGGCCGTGCAGGTACCGCACAGGTCCTCGACGGGCCGATCGGGTTCCAGTTCCAGGTCCGTCAGCACTTCACCCAGAAAGACCCACGATCCGTACTGGCGCGTGATGAGGTTCGTGTGTTTTCCCTGCCACCCGAGGCCGGCGCGGGCGGCCCAAACCTTGTCCATCAACGGGCCCGTGTCGGCATAGACTTTCGTTGTCGCCCCCGGCGCGAGTTCCCGCACGATCTCTGCCAACTCGTTCAGTCTGCGGGACAGAAGATGGTGGTAGTCGTCCCCCCAGGCGTAGCGCGAAATCTTGCCCACTCCCTCCTCTTCGGCACGGCGGTCCGGAGTATAGTAGTTGAGAGCGACGGAAATCACGGATTTCGCACCGTTAAGGATGCGGCGGGGATCGGAGCGCTTGTCGACATTCCGCTCCATCCACTCCATTGTCCCGTGATAGCCCCGCGCGAGCCACGCGCGAAGGTGCTCACGTTCCTGAGACAACGGCTCTGCGCGCGCGATGCCGGTCATCTGGAAACCCAGCGCGCGTGAGCGTTCCTTGATCTTCCGGGCAAGACTCATGAGGGGGCTCTGTCAGCCTTCTTTCCGGGCGGATGGCGTTCCTCAGCCCAACGGTCTGCGGCCGGAAACGGCAAAACCCTTCTCTGTCTTCTTGACGGTGATCACTTCCGTGGCCGGATCATGCTGAAGAAACAGCAGCCACTCCTCCTCTGCAGCCCGGCCCAGGAGTAGCTTCTTCTCGTCGATGGTCACCAGGGGGCGGAGATCGTATGCCATGACGTACGGCAGAGGCACATGCGACGCCGTGGGCACAAGGTCGCAGCAGAACAGCAGAGTCGTCTCCCCGTCGGACAGTCTCGGCAGCTGCTGGGCGGTCGTGTGGCCGTCGCAGACGAGGAGATCGATGCCCGGAAACAGTTCGCCCTCGCCATCCAGGAACTCCAGCACACCGTGGTTCTTCAGGGGCAGGAAGTCGTCCGGCATGAAGCTGGCCCTGTCTTTCTCGGTCGGGGTCTGCGACTGCTCCCACTGCTTTCGCTGAACGTAGTACCTCGCCTTCGGGAAGGCAGGGATCAGAGTGCCGTCCTGCCGGATGGTGGACCCGCCGGCGTGATCGAAGTGGAGATGCGTGAGGATGACATCCGTGACATCCTCCGGCTTCACGCCGTGCCTGGCGAGAGACGTCAGGAGGTCGGATTCCGACACATCCAGCCGGTAGATATCCTTCAGCTTTTCCGAGAACTTGTTCCCATTGCCGTTGTCCACCAGGATGGTCCTCCCGTCGCCCCGGACGAGCAGGGAGCGCGAAGCAAGTTCAATCCGCATGCGATCATCGGGCGGATTCGTCCTGCTCCAGAAGACAAACGGCACCACGCCGAACATGGCACCGCCATCGAGGGCGAAGCGTCCGGTTTCGATGGTCTGGACATCATACCTTCCGATTCTCATGCATCTCCTCCAGAAACAGGAAGGCCGGCCCGGAGCCGCTGCCCGCAACGGACAGCACTCCGGCACCGACCCTGGACATGGACGTGTAGACTACTTGCGGAAGTGCGACGTCGCAGCGCTCAGCTCCGGGAACTGGCGGTCGGGGTGCAACTGCTTGGCGCGTGCAAACAACTGTTCCTCCGTTTCGACATGGTTCGGATCGGGGACGCAGCAGTCCACCGGACAGACGGCAGCACACTGCTCCTTCTCAAAATGTCCGACACACTCCGTGCACTTCTCCGGTACAATGTAGTAGAAATCCTGGGACAACGCGTCGTGGGTTTGCCCGTTGAGCTCCCATTGAGCGCCGCCCGCATAAATCGCCGTGTTGGGGCACTCAGGTTCACATGCTCCGCAGTTGATGCATTCCTCGGTGATCATCGTGGCCATAATTCATCTCCTGTTTTGACGGTCGTGACTGAATTACTCGTATCAAGCAAATGGATGAACAGATCCGAACCAGAAGGGGGGGAGGCACAGCAAGGGGTTTGAGAGAACCCACAGCCTGCTCTGGGCGAAGACCTCACCCTCCCCGTGCTCCGCCACAATAACAAAGTATCACAAGAGATTCAACTCCCCATCGTGCCAAAAGCGGGAAACCCGGACGGCAGAATCCTCAGAAATCAAAGGTATCGCCGCTCCTGGATCGTGCCATCGGGAGCGTAGACGTACAATCGGGGCACGCCGGTCGGGATATTCAGTTCGATCACCTCTTCCCTGCTGAGTCCGTCGAGGTGCATGACGATGGAGCGCAGGCTGTTCCCGTGGGCCGCGACGAGGACGTTCTTCCCCGCCAGCACATCTGGGAGAATCTTCGCATTGAAGTAGGGAAGCGTGCGAGCGGCGGTATCTTTGAGGCTCTCGCTGTAGCCGTCGGGATTGAGCTCGGTAACGTCGTTGGGGGGCGGAACATCGTAACTCCGGCGCCACAATTTGACCTGGTCATCGCCGTATTTCTTCGCCGTTTCCGCCTTGTTCAGTCCCTGCAGGGCCCCGTAGTGTCGTTCGTTGAGCGCCTGATCGTACTCGATCGGGAGATCGGTCTGGCCCGTCACACGAAGAACAATCATCAGCGTGTCGATCGCTCGCTTCAGCACGGAGGTGTAGGCCTTGTCGAAGGTGTATCCTTTGAGCTTCTCCCCCGCTTCCCGTGCCTCCTGCTCCCCTTTGGGCGAGAGGGGGACATCCACCCAGCCGGTGAAGCGGTTCTCCAGGTTCCATTGTGATTCTCCATGTCGCAGCAAGACGAGATTGGCCATGGTTCTGCTCTTCCTTGATATGATCGTTCAGCAGTTATCGGACGTTGAAGTACCGGGCTTCCGGATGATGCACGATGAGAGCGCTCGTGGACTGCTCAGGATCCAGCTGGTACTCCTCCGTCAGGCGGACATCGATCCGTTCCGGCTGGAGCAAGCGAAAGATCTGTGTCTGGTCTTCGAGGTTCGGGCAAGCCGGATACCCGAAACTGTAGCGTGATCCCTGGTACCCCTGAGCGAAGAGCTTCCGGATGTCCGCAGCGTCGCGACCCGCAATGCCCAGTTCTTCACGGATCCGGCGATGCCACAGTTCCGCCAGCGCCTCCGCCGACTCGACGCTCAGACCGTGGAAGTAGAGATACTCTTTGTATTGATGCGACTCGAACAGTCGGCGCGAATGTTCCGACGCTGCCCGACCCATTGTCACCAGGTGAAACGCGACAACGTCCCTACGGTCTGAATCTTTCGAAGCGAAGAAGTCCGCAATGCACAGAAACGGCGCCTGCGCCTGCCGCGGGAACGTGAAGCGCGCCACCTCCCGCGCGGTTCTGCCGTCCCCGGGCTCATACACGACGAGGTCGTTCCCTTCCGACTGACAAGGGAAGTACCCGTACACCACCTTCGGCGTCAGAAGCCGTTGCTCCATCGCAGTCTTCTTCAGCCGCTCCAGATCGGGATGGACCTGACTCCGGAGGATTTCCTGATATTCTGCATCGCTCAGCTTCCCTTTGACCACGCGCCATTGACCGCGAACAAGGGCGGTCTCGTTGATGTAGCGGAAGACGTCGTCGAGCGGGATATCTTCCACAACCCGTGAGCCCCAGAAGGGGGGTTGGGGTATCTCGACGTCCGTTCGGACGCCGGATCGCTGTTTCCCGCCGTCCGCCCCTGAAGAGACTGACGGCATCAAGCGAATTTCGCGAGCTCCTCCCTCCCCGCCTGCGGCCAGGGCCATTTTCGCTTCCGTTCCGGTGAGCTGATCAGCAGGATCAACCGTCGG
>CAYXMK010000139.1:0-1803 GCA_964465905.1 uncultured Ignavibacteriaceae bacterium
GGAAGTGACGCAGCTTCTGTCGGAACAGATCGACACGCTCGCGCGCATCGCGACGGAGTTCTCGAGCTTTGCCCGGATGCCGGAGCGACGGTTCGTGCGGGTTGACGTACACGAGGAACTGCGGATGAGCGCAGGCCTCTTCGCGGCCGTGGAGGGAGTCGAATTCGATCTCCGTCTGGGTTCGTTCGACGCTGTCGTGATCGCGGACCGGGACGAGCTGCGGAGGACCTTCATCAACCTTGTCCGGAACGGGATTCAGGCGATGCAGGAGCGCGGCCGGATAACGATCGAGACGAGCCGCCGCGATCACCTGATGGAAATCAGGATCTCGGACACCGGCCACGGGATTCCCGCTGACATGCTTGACAAAGTGTTCCAGCCGAACTTCTCTACGCGAACCGAAGGCATGGGCCTCGGCCTCGCTATTGCGAAGAAGGCCATCGAAGACCTGAACGGAACGATCGAGGTGGAGGCATCGTCTTCGGCAGGGACGACCATTCTGATCCGCCTGACCGTGCAGTAAGAGAGACCCCACGTCCATGATCCGTGCAACGATGCTCGAATCTGTCGCCGGCGTACGCTGTGCCCTCAGCACGCGGGAGGATGAGACAGAAGGCGCATCCGTCGGCCTCGGCTCCTTCCCCGGCCTCCGGTCCTCCGTGGAGCTGGCGTTCGGTGTGACCCCGGAAACGCTTGCCGTTCCTCAACAGTGCCACTCGGCAACCGTCCGCCTTGTCACAGGTCCGGGTTCCTATGTGGAAACGGATGCGCTTGTGACGAGGGAACGGGGACTCTGGCTGCGCGTCGTGGTGGCGGATTGCGTGCCCATCTTCCTCGTGGAGCCCCGTGTTCGCGCAGTGGCGGCGATTCACGCGGGCTGGAGAGGAACATCCGCGGGAATCACGCGAGATGCTCTCAGGATTATGACAGCGGAGCTGGGAGGTAACCCACAGATCATAAGGGCCTACGTCGGTCCTGCAGCTGGTGTGTGCTGCTACGAGGTGGGGGAAGAGGTCGCACGCCTTTTCAGTGAAGAAGAAACAGTGCGCCGCGGCGGCAAGGCGTTCGTTGACCTGAAGGCAGCCAATGTGCGTCAACTGCAGGAGGCAGGTGTCAGGTCTGAGAACATCGAGGTCTCTCCGTTCTGCACGGTCTGCAATCCCCGGATGTTCCATTCCTATCGAAGAGACAGGGACAACGCGGGCCGGACGGTGGGGATCATCTCGATCACACGGTGAGGAGAGCTGCCATGTGTGGAATTATCGGCTACGTCGGTGTGCGGGAAGCGGTACCGATTCTGCTCGAAGGGCTTCGGCGCCTGGAGTACCGGGGCTATGATTCGGCCGGCGTGGCAGTCGTCCATGACCAGAAGCTGGCGGTGTGCAGAAAGGCCGGCAGGGTGTCCGACCTTGAGGCAGAACTATCGCGTGAGCCCGTGAAGGGCGGCACGGGTATGGGACACACCCGCTGGGCGACGCACGGAGAGCCGTCCGATCGCAATGCTCACCCGCACCGGGATTGTTCGGGGACTCTGGCGGTCGTGCACAACGGCGTGATCGAGAACCACGCCTCGCTGAAGCGCATGCTCGAAGCGCGGGGTCACAGATTTTCGTCGGTGACGGATACGGAGGTACTGCCGCATCTGATCGAGGAATTCCTGCGCGGTGCACAGAGTCTGGAGCAGGCCGTCCTCGGCGCCCTGAAAGAAGTAGAAGGCACCTACGGCATTGTTGTCCTGAGCGCCCGCGAACCGGGCCGGCTCGTCGTGGCCCGGAAGGGGAGTCCGCTGGTCATCGGCTACGG
>CAYXMK010000139.1:1813-5897 GCA_964465905.1 uncultured Ignavibacteriaceae bacterium
CGAAATGTTCGTGGCGTCGGATCCCTCTGCTCTCATTGCCCATACGAGGACCGTCAGCTACCTGAACGACGGCGACGTGGCCGTTGTGGGGCCGGACAATATGGTCGTTAAGACGCTGGACGATCGGGAGGTGATGACGAAGATCGAGGAGATCACGTTCGACCTTCAGCACATCGAGAAAGGGGGATATCCCCACTTCATGCTGAAGGAGATTTACGAACAGCCGGAGGCAATCGAGAACGCCCTGCGGGGACGGGTGGATGCGAGGACGGGAGAGGTGATGCTGGGGGGATTGAGGGATGTCCTGCCGGAACTGCAGACCGCGAAGCGGTTCATTCTGGTAGGGTGCGGCACGTCCTGGCATGCGGCGCTGATCGGGGAGTACATGCTGGAACAGTACGCGCGCGTCCCCGTGGAGGTCGAGTATGCTTCCGAGTTCCGGTACCGCGATCCGATTGTGGGTCCCGACGATGCGGTTCTGCTGATCAGCCAGAGCGGGGAGACGGCGGACACGCTGGCGGCGCTTCGGGAGGCGAAGGCAAAAGGGGCTCGAGTCTACGGCATTTGCAACGTGGTAGGGAGCAGTGTTGCGCGCGAGACGGAAGCAGGGATCTTCATTCATGCCGGTCCGGAAATCGGTGTGGCATCCACGAAGGCCTTCACCTCGCAGTTGACGGTTCTCGCTCTGCTGACGCTTCTGCTGGGAGGGATGCGCGGCCTGCCGGCAGAGCAGAGGAAACGCCTTGCCGCGGCCCTCAGAATGCTTCCCGATCAGGTCCGCTCGGTATTGAAGGAGGAGGAACACCTGAGGGAGATCGCCCGCGAGGTTTCCGCAAGCAGGAACGCCCTCTACCTCGGGCGGGGATACAACTTCCCCGTGGCTCTGGAAGGCGCCCTCAAGCTCAAGGAGATCTCGTACATCCATGCGGAGGGATATCCTGCCGCCGAAATGAAACACGGTCCCATTGCGCTCATCGATCATGAGATGCCGGTGGTCGTTGTCGCTCCGCGCGACTCCACGTACGAGAAGATCGTCAGCAATATCCAGGAGGTGAAGGCGAGAAAAGGGAAGGTAATTGCGATTGTGAACGGCCCGAGTGATGAAATCGAACAGCTCGCGGATCATCTGATCCGGGTTCCGGCGACACAGGAACTCTTCTCTCCGATCCTCACCATCATTCCCCTCCAGCTCCTTGCGTACCACATTGCGGTGCTTCGGGGGTGCGACGTTGACCGGCCAAGGAACCTGGCGAAGAGTGTGACGGTGGAGTGAACGTTGTTTCATTTGTATCCAAAACTTGGTATATTGTGAGCCATCGTTTCACGAAGAGGAGCAGGCATGAAACCGGAACCGCGGTTCAAATCCCATGAATGGGCCCTGATTCTTGGTGCCTCGAGCGGGTTCGGCGGAGCGACCGCCATCGAGCTGGCCCGCTACGGCATGAACATCATCGGCGTGCACCTGGATCGCCAGGCGACCATGCCGCTGGTTCAGCAGGTGATCAAGGAGATCCGGCACGCGGGCGTGAAGTCGATTTTCTACAACATCAACGCCGCAGACTCTATCAAGCGCAGCGAAACGCTGGATGACATCAAGGAACAATTTGCCTCTGACAGCCACAACACCGTGAAAGTGCTTCTCCACTCCCTGGCCTTCGGCACGCTGAAGCCCTTCATCGCGAAGAAGCCGGAAGACGCGCTCACCCAGGCGCAGATGGAAATGACCCTCGACGTGATGGCAAACAGTCTTGTGTACTGGACTCAGGGTTTGATGGCGCGTGGACTGATGAAGAAGGGGGGACGGATCTTCGCCATGACCAGTTCCGGCGGGCACACGGCGATCCCCAGCTACGGCGCCGTTTCGGCCGCCAAGGCGGCACTGGAATCGCATATCCGCCAGCTGGCTATGGAGTTGGGACCGTACGGCATCACGGCAAATTCGATCATGGCCGGTGTGACCGACACTCCAGCCCTGCGGAAGATCCCCAACAGTGAGAAGATGCTGGAAATCGCCAGGGCGAAGAATCCGTCGGGACGTCTGACCGAGCCGGAGGACATTGCAAGGGCGATCGTGCTTCTCTCGGAAGAGGGAGCGTCCTTCATCTCGGGGAACGTGATCGGCGTCGACGGCGGCGAAGACATCGTCAGCTTTGTCGGGCAGAAGCCGGGCGCGTAGTGCTGCTTCCGCCGTCGCATTGTGCGGTGTGCGGACGGCTTCACGACACACCACGACACGCTTGAGAAAAGGCACAGGCAACCGATGATTACGTTCGAGTTCACAGAAGAGCAGAAGATGCTCCGGCAGACCGTGCGGGAGTTCGTTCAGTCCGAGCTGAAGCCGATTGCAGCGAAGATCGATGAGGAAGAGAGAATCCCGGATCACATCATACGGAAGCTTGCGGATCTCGGGTTTTTAGGGTTGGTCTTTCCGGAGGAATACGGCGGGTCAGGGTTCGGCGAAGTGGGATACTGCATCATGCAGGAGGAGATCGCGCGGGCCTGCATGTCCACGGCGACGTTCATCGGCGCTCATCAGTCCATCGGCAGCAATGCCATCTACATTGGCGGGACGGAGTATCTCAAGAAGAAGTACCTCGTCCCGATGGCCGAGGGGAAGCTGATCGGGGCGTTTGCTCTGACGGAGGCGCTGGCCGGCTCGGACTCGTTCAATCTCCGGACGAAAGCGCACCGGGAGGGAGACGAGTGGGTGCTGAACGGAGAGAAGATGTGGATCACCAACGGCGGTATTGCCGATGTGGTATCGGTCTTTGCCCGCACGGAGCGCGGGATCACCGGATTCGTGGTCGAAGCGAAGACTCCCGGCTTCAGCGCGGGTCCGCCCGAAAAGAAGATGGGCATCAGGGGGAGCATCATGTCGGTGATCGCGCTGGAGAATGTCCGCGTGCCTAAGGAGAACATGCTCGGCGAAGATGGGCGCGGTTTTGTGGTGGCGATGAAGACGCTGGACGCCGGACGATTGGGGCTGGGCGCTGCGGTCCTGGGTGCAGCCAAAGAGTGTCTGGAGTTGTCGACGAAGTACGCGAAGGAGCGCAGGCAGTTCGGGGAGCCGATTGCGCACTTTGAGGCGATCCAGTGGATGCTGGCGGAGATGGCAACAACGATCTATGCGATGGAGTCAATTGTGTACCGCACTGCGGCGGCGTACGACGCCGGAAAGTCGACGTCGAGAGAATCGGCAATCGTGAAGCTGTTCTGTTCGGAGGGTCTGGACAAGGTTGTGGATCGGGCCGTTCAGCTGCACGGCGGCATGGGCTATTCCCGCGAGATGCCGATCGAGCGCATGTATCGCGATTCGCGCATCAATCGGATTTTCGAAGGGACGAACGAGATTCAGAAGCTGGTGATCGCCCGGGATGTGTTGAAGAGGAACGGGGTGATGTGAGGAGGGTTGTCTTCGAGGGGATGTTTTTGTATTTTTGATCCATTCGCGGAAGGGTCAAGAAAAATCTCCCCCTTTCTCAAAGGGGGATGGAGGGGGATTGGAATTCGGCCCTTCGAAAGAGCATCCCGTGAGCAACCCTCCCCCTTTTCTAAAGGGGGTCGGGGGCCTGTCCGCCGAAGGCGGAGGATTCGGATGCCGGCACAAAACGGCGGGCTTTCGACTGCGAGGGCATCAGAGCACCGACCGAGCAACTCTCCCCCTTTCCCAAAGGGGGTCGGGGGGATTGGCTCCCGGATGCAGTCGGCGCTTGGCAAGAGATAGTTGAATTCGGATCCCGTCAAGAAGCGACGGGATCCTGAAAATTTCATGAACTTAGCTTCGTTCGCTTCGCTCACTCGCTAAGTCCAGAAATTTTCGGACAGGTAGCTCAGTTGGTAGAGCAACGGCCTGAAAAGCCGTGTGTCGCCAGTTCGATTCTGGCCCTGTCCACGACAAAAGTGGCAAAGTGAGGAAATGGAAAGTTGGAAAGTGTTCCGGCTTTCCATTTGATGTTCTGGGGGGGACCGCAGTTCAGGCCAGTTCGATTCCTGACGTCTCTCAGTCAGTCCCGACGCTCTCTGTCGGGATGGCCCTGTCCACGACAAAAGTGGCAAAGTGAGGAAATGGAAAGTTGGAAAGTGT
>CAYXMK010000139.1:5997-6857 GCA_964465905.1 uncultured Ignavibacteriaceae bacterium
TCCGGCTTTCCATTTGATGTTCTGGGGGGGACCGCAGTCCAGGCCAGTTCGATTCCTGACGTTGCTCGGTCAGTCCCGGCTCACCCTTTGAAGCGGCGCCCTGTCCGCGGAAGGACCTTCAGCACAACGACCGAGCAAGACACCCCCCCTTTCTCAAAGGGGAATTGAGGGCCTGTCCGCCGAAGGCGGAGGATTCGGGTGCTGTCGGGGATGATTCGAGAGACAATGGAACTTAGCCCCGATAGGGATGAAGATTGCAAGTTGGCGGTGTCCGCGCACCACAGGCGAAGCCCGGTCCGAGAGGATCGGGTTTTTGCTTTGGTCGCGCTTCGGGAGCTTTCGGGCAGGATCTTGGCGTGACGAGGTGGCGTCTCGGTACCGACGGGGGCAACATCACTCCCGTTGATTTTGGCCGAATATTCTCTAACTTTCTTTCGTTTCTCCGCCCGCAGGCCCTGCCATGCCGAAAAGCACGACCCGTTTGATTGGGGTTGAGAGATTCTTCTACACCGCGAGACCCGCAGTGTGAGCGCAAAAGCGCCGGGCTGCGGGTTTGGTGTTGTGCAGCAGATAGGCGGACGGAATGGAGGCGCAAATGAAGCTCTGTGAGAGGTTGAAGCCCGATTCCGTCAAGTACGATCTTGCTGAAGCCCAGTTGAACGTGTTGGGCTATCAACTCCTCGGACTCAAGAAGACGAAAGGTGCGATGAGAATCTTCCGGCTGAAAGTCAACCTGTTCCCTGAGGCGTTCAACAGATACGACAGTCTCGGATAGGCCTCCATCGTTGATGGCCAGAAGGAGCTCGCGATCAAGAACTGCGCCAAGTCGCTCGAGCTGAATGCGCAGAATACGGGTGGAT
>CAYXMK010000140.1:0-6670 GCA_964465905.1 uncultured Ignavibacteriaceae bacterium
GGTAGAACAACTTGAGCGTGAGGTAGTACGCACCCGTGTCGAGGGTGACTTCGGCGGATTTCAGGATACCCGACTGATCCTGCGCGCCGTCCGCAGTATTCGGAAATGCCGCACTGTGAGTGTAGTACGCATATCGGACATAGTACGTACCCGCTGACGGTATGCCAACTGTCACGCGCGATTGGTCGGTTGAACCGTCATAGTCGTCGTTCACGGCCAGCTGGGTTCCGGCGCCGCTGAAGACGGTGATTTCACCGTCCAGGGTCGATCCGGACCGCACTTTCGCAAACACATCAACAGTGTCCGCTTGCTCTGCCTGGAACGAATAGTAGTCGACGTCACCCGATGGACTGATCGCCGCAAGGAGGGAATCCCCGTAGGCGATCGGATTCGCAGATCCGGCAGAGTTGTTCGGCTCGACTTCTGAGAGAGCCGGACGTGATGGTCGTGCGCTGACCTCGTTCGAGTAGGCACTCTCCTGCTGTGTCGCATCGACTGCAGTGACCCGGAAGTAGTAGACCACCCCGTTTACCAACTCCGTGGCCGTCCAGGTCGGAACAGACGACTCACCCAGCACAACGGACGGATTCGGAGACATTCCACCGTAGATCTTGTAGTGGGTGACATCTGGTTCGCTGTTGGGCGTCCACGACAAGTCGACTGTCCCATCGCCGGCAACGGCAGAAAGGTTCTGCGGAGGACTCGGGGAAATTTCAGTGACAGCAGACGTCATGACGCTCGGCTCGCCCTCGAATCCGGTCTCATCCACCGCCCTTACCCGGTAGAAGTACGTCGTGTTGTCGGCCAATCCGGCATTCACATAGCGGTTTGCATCCGTGGAGTCCAGAAAAGACAGATCGGTCGAATCCGTGCCCCGGTAGATTCTGTAGTAGGAAAGACGTGTTCCTCCACCTCCATCCTGCCAGTCCAGGGCAATCTCCGCTCCCGAGGCGGAGGCCACAAGGTTTGCGGGCGGCAGACGCAGATGGAATTGATCGGGGGATCGGGCAATGCTCGACGTTCTCACTTCATCGATCAACCCCCTGAAGTACTCTCCCCCGCTCCACCCACCCATCCCAATGTCTCCTCCTACGTAGTCGATGGCCCCGGGCTGGACATCACGCGCCAGCTCAACCCCGTTCTTGAACAGACGCTTGGTCGTACCGTCGAACGTTCCGGCAATATGCACCCACCGGTTCACATAGTCTGACTTGTCGATGGCAGCTTCGAGTTCCCGATACTCCCCATTGATGGTTAGACCGAAGGCGAGGACTGTTCCCGACTCCTGAAATGCCAGCAGATGACGAGCGCCGCCATTTTCCTGTCGATAGACGTTCACGTACGCACTTTGGTCGATCGTTTCGGGCTTCACCCACGCTTCGATCGTGATGGTTGGAGGCGAAAGGCTGGCGTGAGGATTGACCTGGACGTACCGACCCGAGCCGTCAAATGACCGGGCATAGCCAAACTTGCCGTCGCTCGTTGTCTCAGATCCCCGGTTGTATCCATGATTCCCGAGGCCGCTCTGATCGAACAGGACCTGGCCGCCGTTGGCGGAGTGGTACAGGTTGTTGGAGAGATCTTCGTCGAAGTGCCACAAACCGACGGTCTCACCATCCGATTCGTTCTGTCCAAGGTGCGGCAAATACGAGGAGAGGTTGTTGAACGATACGGTAGGCAGATTGGAGAATCCCGGATTCACCAGATACTGACGATTCCCGGCGCCCCCAGCGCTGTCGCCTTCCCAGAAATCGTACCCATCGTGCTTGATGACGAACTTATAGTCGAGCGTACCGGTGCTTTCGAAGAGGCCCGTGACCGCATAGACTGAGTCACCGTCCGGGTCTTCGAGGACGGCGTTGTTGCCGTCCCACGAGAGAGGGCTCATGCTTCCGCGAGCGATCACCTGATCGCCCCGCCCGAGGACGAATCTCCCCCATTGCATTGCCGGACGCATATCGACGTTTGCCGTTACAGCCGCCAGCGGCAGCCGGTTCCTCAGGACGCTGAAGCTGCCCGAGCTGCTGTTGATCGTCACAAGGTCGGGTTTCCCGTCCCCATTGATGTCTCCCGTCGCGCAGCTGTACGGGGTCGACCCGACAGCGTAGGATAGGGGCGCATCATACAGCGCGCTGCCGACATCTCCTGTGTTCCGGAGCAGTGCAACGGCGTGGGGCTCAATGTTCGCCGTAACGAGATCGGGCCATCGATCGCCCTGGACATCCATGACACAGACCGACACTGGTGTGGTTCCTGCCGGGAAATCGAGAGGAACATCGAAGCTCAACGAACCCGGTGAGCTGAGGTTTCTGTAGACAGTGACAGTGCCTCCGGCTTTGTTCGCAACCACCACATCCAGTTGTCCATCGCGGTCGAGGTCCCCCAGCGCCACGCCGTACGGGAGCGAGTCCGTGGACAAATCAATGGGCGGATCAAACGAGAAGGTCCCTGGAGCGGACGTGTTCCGGTAGATGGACAACGTCCCGGCAAGCAGGTTCGACGCGACCAGATCAGCACGACCGTCGCCGTCCAGATCACCGACACCGAGTCCATACGGAGCGCTCGTTGTACCCAACCTCCCGACATTCTCGAACTGGATTGATCCCTTCGTGGCTGTATTTCGGAGCAGCGTGAGCGCGGCGTCTCCGTCGTCAGCCGTGACGATATCGGCTTTCCCGTCGTTGTCAAGGTCGCCCACCGCGATGCCGAGGGGGTTCACACCGACCTGCAGGCGGACGGCCGCGTCGAACGCGGGACTTCCAGGCTCACTCTGGTTGGCGAAGATTGACACGCTGCCGTCAGTGTAGTTCAGCGCGAGGATGTCTAACCTTCCATCGCCGGTGACGTCGGCACAGGTAACCGTCCGTGTCCCTGAGGAGGATGTGAGATCAACAGGCGCCGCAAAGCCAATCGACTGGAGATCTCCCGTATTCCGGAACACCGATACAATGCCGTCATCGTAACTCGTGGCCACCACATCTTGTTTCCCATCCGCGTCCACGTCGGCCACAAAGACCCCGCGTGAGGAGGACCGGTTTGAGATATCCGTTCTGTCGGCGAAGGTCAGAGTATCCAGGATCCCCGTATTCTCGTATCGAACCGCAAACATCTGTCGTGATGTAGCAGAAAGGCCTGTGGCGGTGTCGATCACCGTGAGAGGCCCGTACGACGCGCCGACCGGGACCGTTACCATCAGATCGGTGCCCGTGCTGCCTGTGACCTCAGCCCGCACGCCGCCGAAGTAGACCATCGTGTTCGCGGGAACGGTGTTGAAGTTATTCCCGTTGATGGTCACCACCGAGCCAACCGCGCCATCCAGCGGCGAAACGGATACGATCACGGGAGGAAGCGTGAAAGGAATGGCCGTCAACTCGTTGGAATAGCCGCTCTCATTCCCGGCGGTATCGATGGCGGTGATCCGGAAGTAGTACGTGAGATCCGGCATCAGGTTCCCTATGATCCTGAGCGTATCGTCGCGAACGACAGTCGAATCCGTCAGAACAGACGGCTCCGTCTGAACGTCAGCGTAGATCCGGTATTTGGCCACATCCGGTTCCGGACTTCTGCTCCACGTGAGAAGGACACTGCGGCTCCCTGCCGCCGCCGAAAGCAGCTGCGGGACCTGGGGCGTGAGCGTATCGATGACCGTGACGTGAATAGGATAGCTGAAGAGGGTCAGGTCGGGAACAAGCGTGTTGGTGACGCGACAGACATAATTGCCCGCGGCCGAACCGTCAACTGTCGGGACGGAGTATGAATCGGCATCGGCACCGGTGATGTCGATGTCATTGAGCATCCACTGATACTGGTTTGCTGTGCCGCCCACCGATATCGTCAGGGCGAGCCCGCTGCCGTCGTAGACCGACGTGTCTCGCGCTTGACCGACCGGGGCCTGGGGGACGTACGTGAACGACGTAGTTGGAATGCCGATGTTCGGCTCGAGATCCTCGAATGTGAAGCGGTTATTGAACGCCTCCAGTCGATCGAGCAGTGCAAGTCCGCTGAGGTCGGGGAGATCGTCGAGCTGGTTGTTGTCAATGACGAGCAGCTGCAAGTTGCTCAGATTCGTGATTGAATGAGGTACGGCACCGGAGAACTGATTGCCGCTGAGCCAGAGATGAGTCAGACCGACGAGACTGCCAATCGTATCAGGTATGGAGCCTGTGAGCTGATTGGCTGACAAACTCAACAATGTCAGCCGTGTGAGATTCCCAATCGCATCGGGGATTGTGCCTGTTCGATTTGTACCGTTGAGGGCGAGTCCTGTGAGGTTCGTCAGATTGAACACCCATAGCGGAATGGGGCCGGCGTCAAGACCGGAATTCCAGTCGAGATGCAACCACGTGAGCTGCGCCAGATTGCCTAGCTCATCGGGAATTGGTCCGCTGAGTTGATTGCCATACACATCCAAGGAGCGCAGCTCAGTCAGGTTACCCAGGCTGGATGGAATCTCCCCAGTGAGCTGGTTTTGATCCAGCATCAGGGCCTCAAGTTTGATGAGGTTCCCCAATTCAGATGGGATGGAACCCGTCAAGCTGTTGCGGCCCAGCCCCAGATAGTCCAGAGAGTCCAAGTTGCCGAGTTCAGGCGGAATTGACCCGCTTAACTGATTGCCTGAAAGATTGAGATGGCGCAGTTGCGCGAGATTGCCGAGCTGGGATGGAATCGATCCTGAGAGTTGGTTATCGTGGAGCGTCATCGCTTCGAGTTGTGCGAGATTCCCAAGCTCAGCCGGTATGGATCCAGTGAAGTCATTGCAGCTGAGGTGGAGAGTACGCAACTGCCCAAGATTGCCAAGCTGGGACGGGATTGTTCCACTCAGCTGGTTTGGACGGAGATTGAGGCTTCGGAGATTCGTAAGATTCCCGAGAGAGGCGGGAATACTACCGGTGAGCTGGTTGTATCCCAAGTAAAGATTCTGCAGTGCGACAAGGTTGCCCAGCTCCGGCGGTATCGAACCGGTAAGCTGGTTGTTCGACAGTTCGAGTGAGCCGAGTTCCAATATTCCACCCAGTGCCGGAGGAAGGGTGCCGATAAGGTTGTTGCCGGAAAGATGGATTTCAGTGACCCTATCCCCGGCCATGACGATGCCGTGCCACGTCGACACCGGTCCGGTCAGCCAGTTGGTACTGACAGTCCACTCAGTGCCATTCGTGCTGTTGTAGAGTGCCACCAGGGCAAGTGAATCCGCCTGCAGAGACGACGGGAAGGGGGTTGCGTTCACCTCCGCAGAGAATTCACTTTCATTGTGCCCGCGGTCAACCGTCTTCATCCGGAAGTAGTACGTCGTCCCGAACGCGAGGTCCGAGATATGTGCCGTCGTGGTGCTTCTCTCTCCTATCGAATCGATAACCGCCATCGGCTCGGGCAGCGTCCCTCCGTAGATCCTGTAGCGGAGAAAATCAGGATCCGGATTCTCTTGCCAGCTCAGCGTAACACTGTTAACCCCGGCTACCGCCTGCACGTATTGCGGGGTTGTCGGAGGGGCGTCGTAGAAATACGCTCCCATATCGTTTCGGGTGCCATCGGGATCATTGTACTGCACTGCCGGATCCCCCGCGTTGATGCAGGGGGACGCCGGGAGCAGGCGGAAGTCATTTGCAGCCACGTCCCGGAACTGCGGGACCTGCGAGATGTCCGCAATACCCGGGCTGGGATCGGACCCGCTGTAGTTGTAGCTGTTGCTGTAGACGCAGTTGTACGGTCGGACCGCGTACGAGTACGCGTTCGTGTACATTCCCCACGAGCCGTTCACGACGATGTTATTCTCAATGACGGGCGTTCCCGTGCCGGAGTTGATGTAGATACCGTACGTACAACCATAGATTGTGTTGTTCAACACCGTGGCACCGCCGTACGTTCTGACGCCGCTGCCCGACGAGACGCTTCGAATGACATTGTTTCTCACCACCGATCCGTTGTACACCTTGATTGCTGCATCCGTGACGCTGGAGCTCCCGCTGAAGAAGAGACCTTCGATAGTCGAGCCCTTGCTGTCGGTGATCATGACAGGGCTGATGCCCTGCAGAATCGTCCTGTTGAAGAACGGATTCCTGCCGGGCTCAGTGAATGACGTTGTATATCCGCCGCGAACAATTACCTGGCATTGCGTCGTAACGCCGCCATTGTACGTTCCCGCTGCGATCTTGATCGTATCGCCGTCAACGGCTCGACTCAGCGCGGTCGGAATATACTGCAGGGGGGAACCGGGTGAACCGTCGTTGGCGTCATTTCCTGTTGTCGCAACGCACAGCACACCGTCCGACGTGGTGAAGGAGAATACATCCGACCACGGTCCCGTCCCCAGCGTCACACTTGCACTCACCCTCCAGTGATATGTCGCCCCGGCAGCCAACCCGCTCATCGTCTCCGACGTGTCCGTTTGACTGGAATCGTCAAACACCATCCCCGATCCAAATGACGGATCCGTCGATACCTGCAGGCGATATGAGGTCACCTCCGGGATCGGCTGCCACTTCAGCACCGCGCTTCGAGACTGATGCACTGCTCCGTTGCTTGGAGACGCCAGAATCGGTGCTCCCGGCACAGGAGGCATATACGGCGAGTGCCTCGTCCCTCCATACGCCCCCATGTCGATCCGGCTGTTGTACTGCGCCGGCTCCTCTCCCACGGGATCCGAAGGGTCTCCTGCATCCCGACATGGAGATGT